>CAZION010000342.1:0-2520 GCA_964540865.1 uncultured Victivallis sp. | reverse complement strand
ACGGAAAACGGAACTCTTGACGGCCTTCATCTTTCGCAGGCCGGGCATAATGCCATGGCCGGAATCATCGCCAAAGTAATTCAGGAGAAGTAGGCTAAGGCAATTCGACTGCCTGGCTGGGGTTTCCCTCGATAGACACCGGAGCATCCGTCTTTTATTCTTATTGAATATGAAAACAAACTATCGACTGATTAACCGGGTTCTGGCGCTGTTGGCGATTGCCGGGATTCTGACCGGGTGTGCCACGACGAGGCAGGAAAAATCCGCCCGCACGGCGTCCACCATGGGCGAGTTGCGCAAGCTGCTGGCCACCGGCGCCGAACAGACCGGAAAACTGCAGGATGCCGCGGAGAACCTGTCGAAGGTCAAGACCGACGACCTGCGCCAGGCGTATGACCGCTTTGCGATGGAAGCGAAGCAATTACGTTCTGTCGCGGCCGAAACGCGGGATGTCAATTCGGCCATGAGCAAGAAGGCCCACGACTATTTTGCGAATTGGGAAAAGGAAGTGGCCGAGATCGGCAACGGCGACCTGAAGGAGATGAGCCGAGAGCGCCAGTTCCTGGTGCAGCAGGAGTATGGCGAAATCTCGTCCACCATGAGGGAGCTGGATATGTCCTATACGGCCTATGAAACGGACCTTGCCGACATCGAGAAGTTCCTCGGCAATGACCTGACCAAGGTCGGCAGCGATTTCGCGAAGCCCTATTTGGACAAGCTGTCTGCGAAAGCCGACCTGGTCAAAGCGGCCACCCGTAAAGCCGAGGCCGCAGTCGCGCATCTTGAGGATGTTCTGAAGCCGAAGTAAAATTCGGGATTTCAGAGATCCATCGACTACGCTCGGGATGACGGAAAGTGCGGTAGAAGCGTCTTATAAATAGAGTTTATGAGGCTTTGGCTTTCTTATCGCGCTTGGCGGCCCGCTTTTCGGCGAGTGTTTTCTGGGGGGCTTTTTTCGTTTCTTTTTTGTTATCGTTAGCTTTTGACATGATCGGTTCTCCTGAATGAATGACAACAACGGCGACCTGCCGTATGAGCTGACACTATACACCAAACTGTTCCTGAATCAATGGGGATTTCACTCTACGGCTCGTACCGATATCCCACGCCGTGGACGGTGAGGATGGCCGCGGGCTCGTTGGGATGAATCTCCACCTTTTTTCGTAACTGGGCGATATGCTGGTCGAGGGTGCGGGTGGTGCCGAGATAATCCACGCCCCAGGCCGCGTTGAGCAGCGTATCGCGGCTGAGCACGTCATGCGGGCGGCCCCAGAAGAATTCGAGCAGCTTCAGCTCGCGCGCGGTCAGGGCGTGTTCGTGTTTCCCAAGCAGGGCCGAATACGTTTTCCGGTTGATCCTGGCCGCGCCGAACGGGAATTCGTCGGGTGGCGTTTTTTCCCCGGTCTTCGTGGATTTGGGAGCCGTCCTCCGGAGCACGGCCGCGATCCGCGCCAGCAACTCCCTCACCCCGAACGGCTTGGCGATATAATCGTCGGCCCCCAGTTCCAGCCCCACCACCTTGTCGATTTCCTCGCCCTTGGCGGTGAGCATAATGATGGGTGTGTCGGGATCGGTTTTGCGGATCTCACGGCACACGTCGTAGCCGCTTTTTTCGGGCATCATGATGTCGAGCAGGATCAGGGCGAATTTGCCGCGTTTCCAGGCCTCCAGCGCGGCTTTGCCATGGGCCGCCGCTTCCGTGCCGTAGCCTTCGCTTTCCAGCGCGGCGATCAGCCCCTCGCGGATATGCACGTCGTCTTCAGCGATCAGGATGGTCTTGGTTTTCATCGGGCAACTCCAGGGTGAAACGGGCGCCTCCCCCGGGCGCGGGTTCGTAACAAAGGTCGCCGCCCATATCGCGCAGCATGCGGCGGGAAATGCTGAGGCCGAGCCCCGTGCCGGGATGGGTGGATGTCAGGGAGTCGTCCGCCCGGTGGAACGGCTCGAACAAACGGCCGCGGTGAACCGTCGCAATACCGGGCCCGTAGTCTTCCACCCGGATCCGCGTGCGAGCGCCATCCCGGTCCAGCGCCACGGTCAGGCGCCCGCCCGCAGCTCCGTATTTGACCGCATTGTCGAGCAGGTTGAGCAGGATCTGGGCGAGGGCGTCGCGGTCGATCCGGACCGGAGCGGGGGCGTCGAGGCCCGTGGTCTCGAGCGCAAGCCCGGCCTCCTGCAGGCGCGGGGCCTGGCCATCGAGCACCTCGTTCGCAAGCGCGGCGGCGTCAACCCGTTCCAGGTTATACCGGCGGCGGCCCTGTTCGATCCGGCTGAAATCGAGCACATTGTTGACCAGTCGCGTGAGCCGTTCGGTTTCCTTGATCATGACGCCGAGATAGCTTTTCACTTTTCCCGGATCCTGCACACGGCCTTCGGCCAGCAGTTCGGCATACATGCGCAGCGTGGTGAGGGGTGTTTTGAGCTCGTGCGAAACGTTGGACACGAAGGTGGTCTTCCGGCTGGCATCGCGCCGGTCGCGTTGCGACTGCAGGAACAGCAGCGCGGCGCCGGAGAGCAGGG
>CAZION010000341.1:0-2567 GCA_964540865.1 uncultured Victivallis sp. | reverse complement strand
GGGAGTGGTCATGGATTCAACCTTGCGATACTACTGGGGCTTGTGGCTGTTTTTCTATCGTCCGGAACAGCCGGAGCGGAGGAGTCAATAAAGGGACCGGTTGCCCCTCAAGCCCAGGCGTCATATTATATATCTCCGCAAGGAAGTGACAGTAATTCCGGGACATGTGAGAGTCCGTTTTTGACCATCACCAAAGCGCGCGATGTTGTGAGAGCCCGTCACCCCGCGATGACCGGTGACATTCATGTATATTTGCGCGGAGGCACCTATCCCTTGTCCCAAACCATTCAGTTTACCAGCGCGGACTCGGGCAGAAACGGGCATTACATCCACTACCAGGCATATAAAGATGAAAAACCCGAACTGAGCGGCGCGGTCAAGGTCACCGGATGGACCATGCATAATCCTGGCAAGAACATCTATCGTGCGAATGTCGGCACCAGCCTGAAATCCCGCTCGCTCTATGTGAACGGCGTGAGAGCGGTGATGGCCGTCAACAATACGGCTGCGGAGGCTATTGCTTTCGGCCAGCTATCCGATACGACGGTAGGACTGCCGTCATCCGGATTCGGCAGCGATATGGCAAGATGGGAAAACGTCAATCATATTGAGTTCACCGAAAAATCCTACAGCTGGAAGTTGATGAGTTTCGTAGTCGATTCCATTCATGGAAATGTGGCTACGATGACTCAAGGGTGGTTCGCCGCCCGGAAATACCTCAACGCTTTTCCTAGAGCGCTTTACCAGGTGCGCAACGCGTACGAACTGCTGGATAGCGAGGGGGAGTTTTATCTGAACAGGGTCACGGGATATTTGTATTACAAGCCAAGGAAGGGCGAAAACATGGATGCCGCGACATTCCTGGTGCCAAGTGTGGAAACCCTGGTGAGCGTGAAAGGCAGTTATGGAAACAAGGTGGTGAACCTCGTGTTTGATGGATTGACATTTTCCTACAACACTTGGTTTTTGCCCGGCACGCCTGTTGGCTACGGGGTATGCCAGGCCGGTCAATGGACGGACATGTCGGACGTTTACAATACGGACAATTTCGGAGGTTCCAGAACCCCTGGCACGCTGGATCTTGTCAATGCAGAGGCATGCATTGTGACAAAAGCCACGTTTACGCATACGGGTATGACTGGGCTGGCCCTCGGCGAGGGTTGCCACTATAACCACGTGGCCATGAATGTCTTCAGTGACATAGGGTCTGACGGAATCACGGTTGGTGAATTCAACAGAAGAACCCAACATCAGACAGATGTTAGGTTCCAGACGATCGGCAATGTGATTGAGCAGAATACCATCACCACCTGTGGAGCAGAGTATGGCGCCAATCTTGGAATCGTTGTCGGATACACGGAAGGCACAATCGTGCAGCACAACACGATCCACGATATGCCGTATGGCGGGATATCCTGTGGCTGGGGATGGGGCATGCACGACGATGAGGGTCCGCTGCAATGCAAAAACAACATGATCCGCTACAACCTCGTCTATGACCATCTGAAGGCTTTTGGTGATGGTGGGGCTATATACACGCTGGGGGAGCAGCGGGGAACAACCGTAAGCCATAATTACGCCCATTCCCAATTCAGTGCGGGCAACATGATCTATCTCGATAATGGTTCCACTGGCATTACGGTTGAGGACAACGTGGTGGTGAAAGGAAAAGGGACCGTTGCCGAAGCATACGTATCGAACTGTAATGGCCCCAACGGCGGCGTGTCCAGCCACGACAACATTTTTCAAAATAATTTCTACGATCAGTCGTTCACGCTGACGGGTTCCGTCAACGGCAACATCACATGGAAAAACAATGTGGCAGTGAACCCGGACAACCTGCCCTCCCGTGCCGCCGACATCATCAGGGAAGCAGGTGCGGGGAATCACAACGGATGCCCGCCAGCCACACCCAAGCCCTCCAGACCGGATGCTGTAGCCGCGCCAGAGCCCCTGCCGCATCCTTTGGTGATCAACGATTCCAATCCTGCCATTGTATTCACGGGCGATTGGAAGCACAGCCATGTCGGGGCCGACATCAATGTGTTTTTGAATGATTATCACAGCGGCCTCACGGACGGTAGTTCCCTGACCTATGCATTCCACGGCACGGGAGTTGGCATTTCATTCATGCGGGGAACCTGCCTTGGCGAGTGCGACATTTACATCGATGATGTGCTGCAGACGCATTTGGATCTCGGCGTCGGGAAACCCAGCACCCGGCTGGATTTGTTCACAAAAATCGACCTTCCGCCTGGGAATCATACCATCAAGGCCGTGAAATCGGGAAGAAGTTATGCAATTCACTTCGATGCGATTTCCGTGTTTGGATCTGACCAGGGTAAAGCGGCTGCAACTGGCGCAGGCTCCGGAAAATAGAAACCAAGCAGCGCCGGGCCCATCCAATCGGCAGCAAATCGACATCACATCACATCATGCATCCTGAACATCCCCAAACTAGCAATCCTGACAAGCTGGCGGTCGACCGCCGCTTTTTTCTCAGGACCTCCGCGTTCGCAGCGGCAGGGCTGACCTTCACGCGCCTGCCGGTGATGGCCGGGCCGTTC
>CAZION010000340.1:0-2573 GCA_964540865.1 uncultured Victivallis sp. | reverse complement strand
CATGGACAATGGAAGGCCTTGATGAAAGCCTCTGTATCAGGAAAGACGGCAAACCGGTCGCCATGGACCCTACCAATCCGTCATACCGGAAAATACTGGAAGATGGTGTTGAGCATATGTTGAGTTCCGCGCCCGCCTGTTTGAACGCCGATGGACTGAAGATAGACGGCACGGATGGGATCCCATGCGGCAAAGGAGTTAAAAACTTCGGGGACGTATACGGTTTCGAATTGCAGCATCTCTATACTGAAATAATCTATAAAAAAGCGCTTGCCATTAAAAAAGACGCCCTTATCTCCCTTTACATCGCAAACCCTTATTTCCGCGATGTATGCAACATGGTCAGGCTTGGCGACCTTTATACAGTTTACGGAAGGCCGATTGACACCCTGCGCGAGCGGGCTGACGTTGTAAAAACCGCCATGAAAGGAAAACCCATAGACACCGACGGCAATTTGAGGTTTTCCATTGAAGATGATTACATGATGGAACTTGAAGAACAGCTTGCCATTGGAATTCCGTGCATTTACCAGGCGGAGAATCTTTATCATCACAGGAGTTTCGTGAAACCTGTTTTCAGGAAATTCACGAAACACGATTATAATGCCATAAGGAATGTTTTCGAAAAACACCTTGAATCAGAGAAGTTAAAAAATGGAAGGGCTTAATATGAGTAAGATAAAAAAAGAAATTTCTGTTGCGGATGTCTTACGTGCCGGTGTGGCCAAAAGCGATATCACCACCAGTGAGAAAGGTGTGAAAATAAAAGATCCGCTCTACGCCAAGGCGTTGGTGCTGGATGACGGCAAAACCAAGGTGGTCATCATCGCCATGGATGTTACGGCGATAGGCGGAAGAAAGATAAGTCAGGGGATGCTGCCAGACGTTGGGGAAGATTTTCTGCCGAATCTCCGGAGCCGGATCCAGAAGGAACTTAAAATCCCCGGCTGCAATGTTCTGGTCAACGCATCGCACACGCATCCACCAGGCCGGATGTTGTGCAATGACGACGAACAAGTCGACAGGACATTCGATGCCGTGCGCCGCGCCATGGAGAACATGATAGAGGTTAAGATAGGAGCAGGTGTCGGACATGAAGACAGGATCTCGATCAATCGGAATCTTAGGCTTAAGAACGGGAAACAATGGGCTATCCGCCATAGTAATCCCTGTCCGCCGGATGAAGAAGTCGAGAGTCTAGGACCGATGGATCCTGAGATAGGCATAATACGGATAGACCGGATGGACGGCCGCCCGCTGGCGGTGGTCTATAATTTCGCCTGCCATCCTCTTTTTGGAGATTCTCAGGGACGCATTACGGCCAATTTTCCCGCTTATGCCTCTAAAATAATTGAAGAAAACCTTGGGAATGACGCCATTGCACTTTTCTTGCAGGGAGCGGCGGGAGATGTTTGCGATGTGTATTTCAAAGACTTCGAGCGTCCCAGAAATGTCGAATATCTTGGCACCATGCTTGGGCTCAGCACATTGAAAGCTCTCAGGACGATCGAGACAAAGGACGCAAAACTGGATGTTGTTTCCGAGACCATTCGTCTTCCACGGAGAACAGATATTCCTGAACGAATTAAAGCATTGAAGGAGGAGCAAAACAAGCTGCTTGAATCCTTGAGATTCACAAGCTTGAATTTCAAGTCATTTCTACCCCTGTATATCAAATACGGTCTTAATCCTGATTACCCGCTGGATTACTCTTACCGATACATACAGGCGGAAAATACGGGCTCGGATGAATTTACCGCCATGGATTCAGTTAACAGGAAAAACCTCGGAAAATATCTGGATAACATTAACGCAATGGAGAAATTAACGAGGATTCAGGATGACATTGCGACATTGGAAAAGCATCAGGAGATAAACAGTGATTCCGGAGAAGATACTATAGAAGCCGAGGTGCAGGGCATTAAAATCGGGGACTGCGTGCTGATAACGGCACCTTTTGAAGCATTGGTCGAAATCGGGTTGAATGTCAAAAAGGCATCGCCTTACAAGCACACGTTTATGGCCGCCTATTCAAATGGATATATGCATTACGGTGCACCTGCGGCAGATTATGACAAGGGCGGATACGAGGTGACAGAATGCATGCTGGCTCCAGAATGGCAGAGGATTTATGAACAGCAGGTCCGTGAAATAATATGCAAATTGAGTAATCCCAAATCACAGTAATCCCACAGGATGAAGTATTAATGGATTTATGGATTGCTGGATTATTGGTTTTGAGTTCAAGAAAAGCCATAGATGCTGGATTTTAAGAAAAATTTCAAAATACAAAATAATGGTTGTTATGGCAATACGCCCGTTGGTCCGCCTAGGCGGATTAGTGTGTCTTGATATTCAATAAGTTACGCACGCTAAAGCCGTGAACTCCAACTAAATCAATTAGCTCAAAAAGAGGCAATTTGAATCAGTCTCCTTCTGGAACTAACCACAGAGGGCCTGGAGCAGCAAAGCCACAACCTGTCTTGTAACCACAGAACACACGGAACACACAGAAAAGGATTGACCACGAAACACACAAACCACACGAAAAAGATAATTGTTAACTTTTTGCT
>CAZION010000339.1:0-2636 GCA_964540865.1 uncultured Victivallis sp. | reverse complement strand
ATCGCCTCTACCTGCCGTTGGTGATGCGGTAACGTCCCATCGGGCCGGTCGTTTCAGCGCAAGAAGCGGCCGGCCCGTTCTTCCTCAAATCTCCCCGCGCGAACGGCCGCGATCAACTCCGGCGCCGCGGCATCGCGCTGCTGGTGAGGATGCGAGCGACGATGCCTTTTGTCACCGCGTCACGTCTGCGGAGACCCTCAGGGTTTCCGGTGTCACCATCAAGACGTTCCACGAGATGGCGCTGAAGGCGATCCAGGCGCTGCTGTGTCGCTCATCGGAGGATCTGCCCATCCCATCCGGCTCGGTGGACGCCGTGATCACCGACCCGCCGTACTTCAACAACGTCCAGTACAGCGAGCTCTCCGACTTCTTCTACGTCTGGCTGCGGCTGGCGCTCAAAGACGTCTCCCCGCACTTCGCGTCCGAGCTGACGCCCAAGATCAGCGAGATCGTCGAGAATCCCAACCAGGGCAAGGACACGCAGTTCTTCCTGGAAGGGCTGGCGCGCGTCTTCGAGGAATGCCGTCGCGTCTTGAAGGACGACGGCGCGTTGATCTTCAGCTTCCACCATCGGGAGCCGGAGGCGTGGGGGGCCGTGTTGGGCGCTGTGCTCGATGCGGGGTTCTACGTCAGCGCGCTGTATCCGGTGCAGGCCGAGCGAGACTTTTCGCTCCACATCCGTGACCAGGAAGCGATCGAATACGATGCGCTGATCGTTTGCCGCAAGCGAGCCGGCGCGGGCCGCATCAGTTGGGAGCAGTTGGAAGATCAGATCCATTTCCAGGCGGCGGAGACACTGCGCGGGTTGCAGACGACCGGCCAGGGGCTCAGCCGGGCCGACATCACCGTGATCGTGTTGGGCAAATGCCTGGAGCTATACTCACAGCACTACCCCGAGGTCATGGAGGGCGAGCAACCGGTGTCGGTCGAAGCGGCGCTCAACCGGCTGTGGGGCATCATTGACTCGCTGGCGACCGAAGAGGTGATGAGCCGGCTTCCCGTGACCCTGGATGAAGTGACGCGTGCCTACGCCAGCACGCTGGCAAGCCGCGGTGAGATGGAGTTCAACGAGTTCAACATGACCCTGCGCCATCGCGGCCTCAGCACCGCCGTTTTCAGCGACGAGGCACTGATCGCAATCACCGGGAAGACGGTGCGCGTCCTGGAACCGGAGCAACGCCGGGGTCACATCGAAGCCAAGCTGGAACGCGAGCAGCCGCTCCTGGACATTGACCGCGCGCATTATCTCTACGCCGAGTACCGCTATGGCGCTCACTTCCGGGCGTTCCGGCAACGTTGGCGCTCGCCGGAGCTGGACGAGCTTTGCCGCTATCTGGCCGAAGTGACCGGCGATGGCATCTACGACAAGATCGTGGAGGCGGAATTCTGATGGAAACCGGTGCTTACAACATTGTGGAACGTTCGCCTGCACGGCCGTTGTATGCCGCGCGGTTGAGCATCGTCGCGTTTTTGCGTCTGGCCTCGCGCGGCGAGATGCCGCCGGCGCGCGAAATCACCGTCACCGGCCTGGACTCGCTGCTGAGCAGCGTGCCAGCAGCCGAACAGCCCCAGGTTGCCCGGCTGATCCGAGACGCGCTTCAGGACATCGCCAATGACTTCGCCATGCGCCGCCAGACCATCCAGTTCGTGGTTTAGGGCCGGATAGATCGGGGCCGGTTCTTTGAGTTGAAGCAAAGCGACGGCCAATTTATCAATCTGAGCGCCATCTTCGGCGCTCGCCTGGAACAGACGGCGAACGACTGGCTTGTGGCCCCGCTGTGGATCTGAACGATTAGAGCTTGGTTGGCACGGGGATAATGCCCAACCCTGACATCTGCCGGATGTGGACGTCGAAGTTGAACACTTGTGGGACACTGAGACGGCGGGCCATTACAAGGATCGAGCAGTCGGTATAGCTCCAGCCTTTGTCTTCATACCGGCAGAAGGCTTCCCAGGTCGCCGCATCGTCTTCATCAGAGAGGTTGTGATAGCGATGATCTTCTCGCAGAGCGCGACCGATGATGATCGAGGCCTGTGGAGAAACCCTGGCGCGAACCCAGGTCACCGTTTCATCGAAGACCGACTCCAGGATGATCCAGCGCGTGTTCGGATGCGTCGTCATGTAACGCCGGGCATCGTTGTGATGTTCTTCCGAGCGGATGAAGAACGCGATCAGGGCCGACGTATCTGCAATGATCTCCGGCATCAGCCGCCTCGGTAGAGCACGTCATCCACATGTTCTGAATAGTTCGTGATCGCTTTCCCTTGCGCATCGTGCCCCACGACATACTCAGGGGCAGGCTCGGCGACTTCCAGCGCGCCGCAAAGTTCCCAGGTGCGCGTCTGTGTGATGTCAAACCCTGCTGTTTCCCTTTCAGCATAACGCTCCAGCACCTGCTGCACGACCTGATCCAGGGTGGCGGAACGGCGCGCAGCTTCGCTCGCCAGCCGCTTGTACAACGCTGGCGGCAGATCGAGATGGACTCGATAGCCAGGGGTTGCAGCGATTGTCATTTTTCCCATCGGATCATCACCTTTCCAAACACAACCTGTGGAAGCAGTAAACCCAGTATACGGCAAATCCTGTCGTCGAGCAAGTAAAGGCTTTGCGGGATTCACCTCTTCACCCACATCTC
>CAZION010000338.1:0-2707 GCA_964540865.1 uncultured Victivallis sp. | reverse complement strand
GCCCAGGCACCAGGCGCCGGATCGTCGGTCAGCGGCGCTTAACATACGATGGGGGCCGTTGCCGGCCGGCGCGCAGTTGACCGCGGCCCCGGATCGGCCGCCCTGCGGCACTTAACGTCAAGGGCGCGGCCCCTGGTCAACCGTCCCCTTTTGCGGTAGGATTAAGTGGTCTTCACCCGCCCTACCGCGAAAGGAGACCATCTCATGTTAACCGCGTTGCCCGCAACCCGCAAGCCGGAGGTGCGCCACTGGCTGCGCCACACCGTAGAGCGGCTGGCCGCGTGGGGCCGACCACCCCAGCCGGCGCCCGCCCCGGCCGTGCCGGTCGCACCCGCCTCGCCGCCACCCATCCCCTTGGTCCGACCCAACCTCAGCGTCTTGGCCCGCCCCGAGGCCGTCCTGCCGCAGTTTGTCCAGGACTGCCCGGTGGCTCAGAAGTACCGCCGCCTGTTCGCCGACCTCACCTGGGCGCAGTTTCCCGAGCGGCCCACCAACCGCCCCTGGCCCGGCCCCACACCGGCGCCGCGCGCCCCCTTTGTCGCCGCCTACCTGGTCAAGTTGGAAGAGGAGAAGCCCCACATGGCCGATCTGCGGACGTATCTCGTCGAGCATCCCGCCCTGGTTTGGCTGCTGGGCTTCCCCCTGGTCCCCTCTGCCACGGCCCCCTGGGGCTTCGATGTGGCTGCCAGCTTGCCCACCACCAAGCACTTCGGCCGCGTGCTGCGCGAACTGCCCAATGCGGCCGCCCAGTTCCTGCTCGATGGCACGGTCACGGCCCTGCAGGTGGCCCTGCCGCCAGAGGTCAACTTCGGTGATGTCGTCGCCTGCGATACCAAACACATCATCGCCTGGGTCAAAGAGAACAACCCCAAGGCCTACATCAAGGATCGCTATGACAAGACCCAGCAGCCCGCGGGCGATCCCGACTGCAAACTCGGCTGCAAACGGCGCCACAATCGCAACGCCGCCGGCCCCGAAAGTACGCGCGAAGCCGCTGAGGGCGCTGCCCCTACGACCGCCGGGACGTCCGCGCCCGCCAGCGGCGCCAAACCGGCCGCAGCGGCCGCAGCCCCCGCCGCGCCCACCGCTGAGGGCACGCCAGCCCGCAAGGCCACCGTCGGCGAGTACTATTGGGGCTACGCCTCCGGCGTGATCGCCACCAAGGTGCCTGATTGGGGCGAGTTCGTGCTCGCCGAGCTTACCCAGACCTTCGATCAGCCCGACGTCAGCTACTTCTTCCCGCTAATGGCGCAGGTCGAGCGTCGTTTGGGGCGCAAGCCGCGCTACGGCGCCCTCGACATGGGCTTCGATGCCCACTACATCTATGACTACTTCCACACGGCCGGTGGCTTTGCCGCCATTCCCCTGGCCGAACGCGGCGACACCAGCCGCCAGTTCGACGCCGCCGGGCTGCCGCTGTGCCCCGCCGGTCTGGCGATGCCCCTCAAGGGCGTCTTCACCTGCCACACCACTCGCATCGAGCACCAACGCGGCCGCTACGCCTGCCCGCTGCGCTACCCAAAGCCCACGGGCGAGACGTGCCCCAACGCTGATCCGCATTGGGCCAAGGGCGGCTGCGTCGTGACCATGCCGACCAGCACCGGAGCGCGCATCCGCTACCAGTTGGACCGCGAGGCCGCCGAGTTCAAAGCCATCTACAAACAACGCACCGCCGATGAAAGGGTCAACAGCCAGGCCCTCGAGCTCGGCATCGAGCGGCCCAAGCTACGTAACGGCGCGGCCATCGCCAACCAGAACACTTTGATCTACGTCCTGATCAACTTGCGCGCCTTGCACCGCGTGCGCGCCCACCGGGCGGAACTGGCCCGCCAGACTGCGGCGGTGACGGCCCCGCCCAGCGTGTAAGCGCCCTGGCGCGACCCCCGCGTGCGCTAACTGCCACAACCCACCACGGTAGGGCGGGTGCAGCCGGTTACGCCGCCAGCGGGGGCCACCTGGGCGCTTACGTCACTACTGCTCACGCTTCACCGCCCGCGCCGCCGTTTTGGGCGCGGTTACTGCCGCGTGCGCCTGTTACGGCCCCGGTTGTCCCAATACCGGCGTGGCGTGGCCCACGCCGTCCCCTGTGGCGCCCACCTGCGCCCCACGTACACTCGCACCTGCCCCACCACACCGGTGACACCCACTGAATTGCCCATCCTGACGCTAATCACCCCGAAAACTGGCTGGTAGATTTGGCGCACCCTCTGTAATCGCTGATTATGTTATGTCCGGCCCTCCCTGACGGGGATTCGCCTTCCTCTGATAACGGCAGCCACCCTGGAGGAATAGGGGCCTTGTGTCAAGTTTCAGTCCCCTGACGGGGATTCGCCTTCCTCTGATGTGACCGTCACGGTGCCGACCGGTGTCATCTCCGGTAGTTTCAGTCCCCTGACGGGGATTCGCCTTCCTCTGATCTCGAGGAACTAAAAGCCATTCCAGTGAAAGGGTGCTGGTTTCAGTCCCCTGACGGGGATTCGCCTTCCTCTGATTATCCTTACACCATGCCGACTCCCAATAACATGGGGGTGTTTCAGTCCCCTGACGGGGATTCGCCTTCCTCTGATAAAAAAGTTCTTATCGGAAGTATCTGTCGAAGTATCGTTTCAGTCCCCTGACGGGGATTCGCCTTCCTCTGATGCGATCAGTGGTTGCAGCTTCAAGCTTCGGAGCTTTGTTTCAGTCCCCTGACGGGGATTCGTTCTTC
>CAZION010000337.1:0-2754 GCA_964540865.1 uncultured Victivallis sp. | reverse complement strand
ATTTCCGTCCCCATCTCATTAAATACCTTGGAGCATTGTCATCGTGATTCCTTGCTGAAGCGTTTGTCCCAGCTCGGAGCGGAAGAGGTGCTCCTGTGCTATGCCGCCCTCGGCTTCGATGCTTTTGTCGAGGAGGAACGGGCCGCTTCCATCATCAAAGAATACGATGCGTTCCTCAAAGGGCATGGCTTTCAAACCGCCGTGTGGGCGACGACGCTGGGCGCTTTTGCGCATTCCGGTTACACGCCGCTCACGACCATCAACGGCAAGCCCCTGTGTCTTTGGGCTTGCCCGATGGACGCAGGGTTTGGCAAGGCGTTTTGCCGGGTGATTGAAAAGATTGCCGCGCTTGGCATCGGAAAAATCGTCCTGGAAGACGACTTCCGCATGCAATGCTGCGAGGGGGATATCTCCTGCTTTTGCGAACAGCACATGAAATTCTATAGCGAGTATTTGGGCAAAGCCGTGACTCGCGAAGAAATGAAGGACGGGCTTTTCAATTCCGCGCCCAATCAGTATCGCGAGGCTTGGATGGCGGGATGCCGGAAGGGCTTGGAGGATCTGGCGCGACAGATTCGCGCAAGTGCGGACAAGGTGAACAAGAATCTTTCCTTTGTGCTTTGCTGCGGGCCGACACTCTTTGGCGGGGACGGCACCGATCCGAAAGCGTTGGCGAATATTCTATCAGGAGAAAATGCGCCCGCGCAGCTACGCTTGATCGGTGCTCCGTATTGGTCGGTGTTCAACAACCCTTTGAATGCGGTGATTGATTTTCCACGCCGTCAGGCCTTCGAATGCAGCAAAGCGGGCATTGAATGTTATGGGGAAGGGGATCCGTATCCCCGACCCCGCTATACCTGCAGTGCCACGGAGGTCGAATTTTACCATACGGTCCTGCTCGCCGACGGGCATTGTGATCGTTTGTTTAAGTATGGTTGTGATTATACTTCCTCTTTCGACTACGAAAAAGGGTATGCCGAGAGAGCGGAGGAAAACCGGGAGCTCTATGCGCAAATCAAAGAGATGTTTCATGGCAAAAAGTGCGTGGGGTTTCATCCCTTGGAACCTTTTGACAAAGTCAAACGCGCGCACCGTTTGGTCATGGCACCCGAACACGCCGTGATGGATACCGCTCTTCGTCGCTACACCTCTTCGCTCAGCCTGCCCACGGCGTTCGAAAAGGGCGGAGTGAACCTGATTTTCGGGGAAAACGCGCGCTGCGTGGAGTGTGAAGACCTGAAATACGGCGCGGTTCTGGATATGGCCGCGGCGTTGATTCTGCAGGAGCGGGGCATCGACGTGGGGATTGAGAAGACCGTCAAACACACCCCCGGCGAAACGGGTCACGGGCTTCCCGTATACGATGAGACGTATTTCGAGGAAAAGGAGGTCGTCGGTTTGTATGGAAAACCCGTGTCGTGTTTGGATCTTGTCTTGAAAGCAGGCGCAAAAGAGGAAAGCAAATTGCACATCATCGATCGCGACTATACGGGTTCGTATACCTATGAAAATGCGGACGGCCGGCGTTTCCTCATTTATAACTTCGACATGGACGAAATGGTCAAAACCTCAGGCTGGGTGAGATCCTATTGTCGTCAAGCACAGCTGGCGAGGCTGTATCCCTGGTTGAACGGTAGCCCCGTGGATGCCATTTGTTTGGGCAATCCCGATTTGTATCTGCTGGCAAAGAAGGATGATAATTCCCTGGCGATCGGGCTTTGGAATTACAGCAAGGATAAAATTTTAAACCCCGTTGTGCAGCTTGGCCGGCGTTATGCCAACATCAAGATCGTCGGCGGCGAGGGGCGCTTGGAAGGAGACAAGATCGTGCTGACAACTCAAATCAAAGCGTATGAATTCTGCTTTATCGAAGTGACCAAATAATCATGAGTAACGAAACTGACATCACCACCGAGCGCGGCGCCCAGCGCCTGAGCATCGAGCAACTCCGGAAATGGGAGGCGCTGAAGTTTGGCATGTTCATCCACTACGGGATGAGCACCTACACCGGTTCGGAACTTCCCGACGGAAGCCATCCCTCCACGCTCTACGCGCCCGACAAGCTCGATGTGGACCAGTGGGTCTGCGTCGCCCGCGATGCCGGGATGAAATACGCCGTGCTCACCACCAAGCATGTCGCCGGCCACTGCCTCTGGCCGACGAAACTCAATGACTACCATGTCGGCACCAGTGGCAACACAACCGACGTGGTCGAGGCCTTCGTCAAGGCCTGCGAAAAACGTGGTATCCTCCCCGGCTTCTATTACTGCTCATGGGACAATCACAACCGCTTCGGTTCACGCACCCCCTCCGACATGACGGCGGAAAAAACATCAGGGAACACGCTGGCCTACACCACCCGCGAGTATCAGGATTTTCAAACCGCGCAGCTTCAGGAACTGCTGACCCAATACGGCCCGATCGGCGAGGTGTGGATCGATATTCCATCGGTGTTGCCACGCTGCTATCGGGAGGATCTCTATCGTGACATCGCCGGTTGGCAGCCGGAGACCGTCATCATGAGCAATAACGGCATCGGGGACGGATCCAACTATCCTGACATCGGCATCTCGGCACCTCCGGGTAATGGGCATGACGCCTGGCCGGCCGACCTCATCGCCATCGAACGCTTCCTGCCCAACAGCCACACCGGCCATATCAAATGGCGCGAGATCGACGGGAAACGGTATTACATGCCTGGCGAAGTCTGCGACCCGATCGGTCGCGAGTGGTTCTTCACCGAGGATGACCAAC
>CAZION010000336.1:0-2755 GCA_964540865.1 uncultured Victivallis sp. | reverse complement strand
ATTTCTGAACGGCCTGTCCTCCCGTAGCTTCCCAGCGAAGGAGGAAGGCGTATCGAGTAGATACGCCGAGAGAGGAACATTCTTTCTTGAGCCAAAATGAATCGCAACCCGAAGGGCGACAGATTCTTATGGATTTCGGCGTTGTCGCAAACACAGTCACAGCCCGCTACGGGGCTGCTCCTGGTATTTGCTCCTAGCCGTATCTCCATAATCTCCTGTCGCGCGCCATATGCCAATTTTTAGAGGTTCCCTCAAGTCATTTGCGAAACTCGCAAAAGACCCTAAAAGTATCACAATGCCGGAGAAATAACAGCAACAGGGAAATCAAGGTTGGTCAAAGATGCGCTACCTGAAGATCGTTTTCCTGTAATTTGCGGGCGACAATCCAATCTGGCCGCGGAAAAGCTTCGAGAACTGTGCAGGATCTTTAAACCCTGATTCAATTGCGACTTCCTTGATCTGCTTCGACTGATCTTCAAGCGCTCTTGCCGCAGACCGCATCCTGCAGTTCAAAACAAAATCATATGGCGCCATCCGCATCCTCATCCGGAAGAGCCGCCGGAAATGGCTATAGGAAAGACCCATGCTTTTTGAAAGCCTCTCAAAACTGTATTCGGAAAAGGGAGCCTCTCGGATTTTCAGCACTAGGTCTTCTATGGAATCCCCATGTGCTGAATCCATCATTCCTTCCGTCCTGTTGCAGATGAGCAGGGAAAGGAGCTCTTCAAGGGTGATTACCATTTCAGGATGATTGCTCCTGTCATGCGTTTCCATAAGTTCGATCAATTTCCTGAATGTGTCCGCATAGACGTTTGGACAAGGCACATAGGCAAATCCTTTCGGGGAAAGTTTCATGAATCCTTTTTCCATGAGAAGTTTTCCGCGGGGTCCGCGGAATGTAACCCAGTGATGATGCCAGCTTTTGGCCGGGGATGCCGGCCCGTACTGGTATGAATGTTTCGGATGGTGCCAGAAGACAGCTGGCCGATCGAGGGTCATCCGCTCCCCGCCGTCAATCCCGAAATATATCCTTCCGCTCAGGATGAACTGGAGATTGAAAGTGTCATGGAAGCGGCTGTCAATAACCACCCGGCACTCCGGCATCTCGTCTCCGCCTATGAATGTCAAATCATCAAAATAGTTCATAATCATATCTGACAAGTTTTTGAGCAATAACGCCATTTAATATATTGGATATAGATGTACTATCAATATGATATAAGGAAATTTATCCTATAATCAAATATAACAATAAGGATGAAGTTATGAACGGTAAGGTCAAAAGGAATCAGGCATTTCTGAGGAATATCTATGAGAAGGGCCCATTCCAGGGTCACGGATTCTCCTGCGTGCCAAACTTTTTCACGAAACCAGAATATCCGAATGGCGACTACACGATATCGGATGATCCGGTGACAAGATGGATCGCCCCGATTGCAGATCATCACACGAAGCACATGGAATTCCTCGAAGCCATAGGCGACCACTCAGTTCCAACCCTCAAGCTGATGACCGGAACGCACATCTATGCTGCGGCCTTCGGTTGCAAGGTTCACAGCTTTGAAGGCAGTAATCCTGCGGCGCTGCCTTTAGTTTCCGGACCAGAAGAGGCGGAAAAACTTTCCGAACCGGACATATGGAAGTCCCCTACCCTCTATCGCATATTCGAGCTTGCTGACGCCCTCCGAAAGGAACTCGGTCCTGATGTGGCTTTTGGCCCGCCTGACATGCAGTCCGGATTCGATACCGCCGCGATCATATGGAACAAGGAGGATTTTTTCTGTTCCATGATGCTTGAACCTGATGCGGTGAAGACGATGGTTGCGAAATGCGCAAGCCTCTTCAAGAAATTTCTCATTGAGCTCAGGAAGGAATTTCCCAACATGAGCCCGGCACATTGTCCGACAACCTGGGCGCCTCCGGAATTTGGCCCATGGCTTTCGAATGACGAATGCGGCGCATTCAACGAGGAGGCATTCCAGGAATTCTGCCTGCCTGAGCTTATTGATCTTGCTGAGACATTCGGAGGACTCGGGATGCACTGCTGTGCCGCCGCCGAACACCAGTTCGAATATTTCAAGAAGATTCCGAACTTCTATGCCTTCAACCGCGTACCTGCCGGCGGAAAGGGCTTTGAAACCTCCGTGGATGCGTTCGGCGGCGAGAAAGGGCCGGTGCTCTCGCTCGCATGGATCGACGAGTCAACCATCGAGCGCCTGATAAGGAACTCAAATGGAACTGCAAGATTCATCTTCCATTCCTACTTCGATGAGATCTCAGAAGCTAAATCATGGTTTGAAAGGATGAGCAGGATAAAAAAATAGATTATTGTAATTTCTCATTTCGCACTTCAAATTATTGAGACTGTAAGCTCCGGAAAAGATTTTCTGACACCTGTCTACCATAAAAACCGGTTCAAATATTTTTCACGATATCACACTTCAGTGCCCCATAGTATTTTTTCATCTATGCTCGTTGAGAAACCGCGTTCGACACGTGTCATAAAATATACAATTCCCGAGATCAATAAATATTTGAATTTCAAGATCAGGTAAATTCCTGCCCAGTATAAAATTAGATACATCATATAGCGGCTTCCTCAACCCGCCTTCACCGTCTTCAAAAAGCTTGCCGCATATCGTGCTGGTATCGCAAAACTTGTGTTCCCTTCCATAAATTTCCTAATATGCCTCGCGTTTAAAACTTCACTTTCCTCCCGCCGCCTTGAATTCCATTTTGCTGAGTTTCTGCAATT
>CAZION010000335.1:0-2782 GCA_964540865.1 uncultured Victivallis sp. | reverse complement strand
AGTGGCCAAGTGTCCGAGTTATGAAGGAGAAAGACACAACTAGGGTTGTGAACAACATGTTCGATATTTTGTATTTTTCAAAACTTTGTGCCTCTGTGCCTTTGTATCTCTGTAACTATATTTAAAAAGTTGCGGCCCCTGGCCGCCTGATTCAATAGTCCGTACGGCTTACAAATAAAGGAGATAAATATGAAGCCAGTAAATAAACATACCGCTGTTTTTTTCACACTCATTGAGCTCCTGGTTGTAATCGCGATCATCGCAATTCTGGCAGGCATGCTTCTCCCGGCCTTAAAGGGTGCAAAGGATATGGCAAATCGAATTAAATGCGCCAGCAATCTCAAACAGATCGGGCTTGCAGATCAGATGTATTTGAATGATGTCGGGGTCCATGCCGCCTACTGGACATACGACCACAACTTGTCAAGCTCCTCCGCCTTTGGCTTCCCCGTACATTGTCTCAGTGATTATCTCCCGGATGTCGGCAACAATGCAACCGGGCTTGGCACCATCCTTGCCAATGGTCTTGCCAGCAACTTCGCGTGCCCGTCATTTCAAAATCCGGACCCGACTTCCAGGCAGATTACCATAGGAATTAATACTCGCACTTTTGGAAGTAGCACCCCCCATGCAACATTTACGCCGAGATGGCTGAAAAGCTCCCGGTGCACCAAGCCTTCAGCAGTTGCCCATTTCGGGGATTCCACCCATAGTGGATTAAACGGCACCTGTAAACTCATAAGCGGCGGTCAAGGAGGCATAGACTACAGGCACGGCAGGTCGGCCAATAACATATATACCGGAATTGCAAACATCGCTTTTCTGGATGGACATGTAGACGGTGCCGGATTCCGCTATACTGAAGTAACGTGGAATGGCACTGCTCATGATGCCGAATATGAATTATTCTGGGGCAATGACAATTCCCTGTTTCCGTAGTGGCTGAAATAACTGAGTGGCAAAGGCACAAAGGCACACAGGCACACAGAGGAAAATTGCAAGTTTCAAACCGCCGCGAAGACTGATAGCTCGTCTTCGAGCGTTCTTAAAGTAGGGATGGGATTTAGCCCTATCTACTATACGCATTTTGAGAATGCCTAAAGTTGGTACGTTTTGCCTGTCCCGGCTGGGACAGGATGATAATAGGCAGGGGCTTCAGCCCCTGTTGAATGGATTATATATAGTTAGGCGTGCCGTAGGTACGCCGTGAAAACCGCAAAGCCGAGATACAGACATCGCGTACCTACGGCACGCGAATACAACAACGGCAATAAACAGGGTCTAAAGACCCTGCCTATTTCCATTTCGTCCCTCTGGGACGGAAGCCTATAGATATGTTTTTCTATGAAAATATGCGTATAGTAGATAGGGCTTTAGCCTGTCCCAGTCATAGACATTAAGATGATACATGCTGAAGCACGTATCTACATTAACGTGCAAATCCGCCGCAGCGGACAGCTTCCAAACAATAAAACAAGGATTTTGCAATGTTCAATTTATCCCGGTTCTTGCTGGCATCTGCATTTCTATTGGCGGCGGGCTTAGTCGTCTTTGCCGAAGACGAAGGGAAAATCATAGCTGTCTATGGAGACGCGGCATCGATTAAAGACCCGCCGGCCGGATGGCGCTTCCTCTGGAACGCAAATGGCAAAGAAGGAGATTCCAAGGGGTACGTTCCGTTGAGTTGCGATGGCAAAGCAAAAAGGTACGGGGAAAAAATTTACGGAGTTATGGATGAAGCCGGAGCACTAAGGGTAGACATGCCCAACAACACCATCGCCCTGGACGTTTACTCAATCAAGGACAGTGCTGGAGTGGCACGCTTCTATATCCCATCATACACCATGCAGGAAGATTCCGTTGGCGAGATCTGGATCAACAACGGGAATCTCAGACCTTTCGCTGACACCACAATCAAAATCTATGTGAATGACGAAATAAAGTTTTCGACACAGATAAAAAAGGACCGTTTTGCCCAGGTTTTCCAGAAAAACCTGGGAAAGCTGAAGAAAGGCGATTCGATCTGCGTAGCCGTGGGGCCAGGCGAAGGCGAGAAAAAAGGCGGTGGCAGGCTTCATTTCACCGTCGAGGACTATCCGGCAGGGCATCAACCCGGCAAGCCGGTCAATATCATCACTCCTCCGATAATAACTGAGGCTTCACCGCAGCTGGGGGCCGACGGAAGAATAGGCAAATCCTATTTGAACCAGCACAATGCCCAGTGCGCGGAGATGCTTTCAAAGAAACCTGAGCTTGTATTCATAGGGGATTCCATCACGGTGCGCTGGCCCCCGGAACTGCTGCAGGAGAAGTTCGGAAAATACAGGCCGGTAAAACTGGGTGTTGCCGGCGACTGGATTCAAAATGTGCTATGGCGTGTTCAAAACGGTGTTTTAGATCAAGTCAAACCCAAAGTCATAGTCCTCCTGATAGGCAGAAACAACATCTCTGGCAAGTTCACCCCAGATGAAATAACCGAAGGTGTCGCAGCACTCCTTAAAGCACTCCATGAAAAAACACCCGGAAGCAAAATCCTGCTCCATGGCATATTTCCGAACGGTGCAGGAGCCACGGACCCAAAGGATGAAACAGTCCGTCAGGCCAATGCCAAGATAGCACTGCTGGCCGACAATAAGACCGTTTTTTATCTGGATATCAGAGACTCGCTGCTTGAACCGGACGGAACCATGAGCAGTGAAGTAATGCCAGACAAACTTCATCCTGCGAAACCAGGTTTTGACAGATGGATTAAACTGCTAGAGCCCGAGATAAGTAAACTGTT
>CAZION010000334.1:0-2894 GCA_964540865.1 uncultured Victivallis sp. | reverse complement strand
CGAAGCGATTTCTCCTTTTCTCCGGGATTGGGGGAGAAGACAAAGTCTATTTTGTCGAAACCGCCTGGCCCAGGCTCGACCCGCGAAAAGGCGACACTGAAGTCGGAACGGGTAAATCCGAGTTTGCGAAGTTCTCCACAGACTTTTTTTGCGAACTTCGCAGAAATATCTTTTCTCCCTTTTGAGAGTTCAGTGCACTTTTTCAGAAGCGATTGAGAGAGTTCGTCTTCTTTTTCTGTGTATTGGTTTTTTATTTTCTCATAGTTTTCAAATTCATCGAGACGTTTCGAGGCTTCCTCTGCATTTTTCAGAACATCAGCCAGGGTAGGGCCGTAGCGTCTCTTGAGTGTCTGGATAAGGCGCAGGCGCTCCTCTATTTCAGTGAACTCTTTTTCATCCAGCTCAATATTGTTCGTATAGCGCTGAATGCTGTCGGCAAGCTCGTTGGCGGTTTCTGTTAGAGTTTCACATTGGCGCAGGAACTTCGCCGCTGCGTCAGCATCAGTCCTTTCGAAGCCCTGGATGACACGGTAGATGTCTGAGATCCGGTCTGTCAGGGCGCCTTCAGATTCATTCAGCATTTTGACTGCGGAATTCGCAGTTTCGAGTATGTCATGTGAGTTTGCGGCGAGACGGTGCCTTGTCGCAAGTTCATCTTCCTCGTCGGTTTTGACTCCTGCCTTATCTATTTCAGAAAGAACGAAACGCAGGTGTTCCGCCTCAGATGATGACGGTATTTCCTTCTCAAGGATTTCCCGCTGTTCCTGTATCTTCCTAAATTCACCATAGAGGTCCGAACACTCGGAGATCTTCTTCTCAAGGTTGCCGTAACGGTCAAGAAGCTCGAGTTGGAGCGACTGCCTGAGAAGGGACTGATGTTCATGCGGGCCGTGTGTGTCAATAAGGAGATTGCCGAGGGATTTTAGGGATTGCAGGGTTGCCGGACTGTCATTCACGAAATTCCTGGAACTTGCAGCTGTGATTATCCTGCGCAGTTGGAGGCTGCCGTTTTCAGGAGCCGGAAGCCCGGAATTTTCAAGGAGTTCCGCAACGGGTTTCCTGCTTGAACCGGAAAGGGCGATGCACATGCTGATTTCGCAGGACGAACAGCCTGTCCGGATGATACCTTTGTCGGCTCTTTCCCCGAGCAGCATCGCGATTGCCTCGGTCAGAATGGTTTTGCCGGCGCCGGTTTCACCGGTTATGACATTGAATCCCTGTTTGAATTCAATTTCAGCCTCTTCTATGAGCGCCAGATTCTTTATCCGTATCCATTCAATCATTGGAAACACCTTATATGTTCAAATTCGCAAGATGAATAATATCCAAAAGATATAAAGTTTTTCAAGCGGTGTCGGCAATTGATTCAATAATTCAGGGAACCTCTGTGGTTGATCTTTTAGTGATTACCAGCTTGGTTAATTATCTCAAATGACTGGCAAAAGTCATTTATGTATGTTATTAAATACGTTCTATATAATTTCTAGTTAGTTCGTAAATTTTTAATCACCTTGGGGATATAATGGGAAAAAAATCATATGATGTAATAGTTGTTGGTGGCGGGACCGCGGGGGTTGTCGCTGCGGTGCAGGCGGGGCGGGCTGGAGCGAAAACCTTGCTTGTTGAAAAATGCGGGATGCTTGGCGGCACTATCACCATGGGGGCTGTGAATTTTCCGGGAATCTTTTTTGCATGGGGAGAACAGGTCATATCCGGAATCGGCTGGGAACTTGTGGTCAAGACATTGGAGGATGAGGGGAAATGCCCGCCTGATCCTGCGAATCTCGCAAGTCTGCCGATACAGCACCACATCGGAATAAATCCTTATTTATATGCGCTGATCTGCGACGAGGAAGTTTTATCTGCCGGTGTTGATGTCATGCTCCATTCCATGCTTGCGAAGGCAAGGCGCGTCCGCAATCGCTGGAAACTCACCATCTGCACAAAGGAAGGACTCGTCGATGTCTCCTCAAGGGTTCTTGTTGACTGCACTGGTGATGCGAATGCCGTGCAGCTTGCCGGATTTCCTGTCATGAAACAGGCGGTGCTCCAGCCAGCCACATATATGTTTTCAGTTAAAGGATATGATTTTGAGAAACTGGATCAGGAAGCTCTGCGTGTTGCATATGGAAAAGCTTTGGATGCAGGATATTTCAAGGATTCTGAATTCGGATGGGGCGGAAAAAATCCAGGGGATAGATTGATCAGTTTTCTGCATAACCATGGAGGAAATACGAATCATGTCTGTGGGTTTGATGCCACCGACAGCAAGGGTAAGACAGCCCAGGAGCTTGGGGGACGCACCATGATCCTGAAAATCTACCGCTGGCTGAGAAAACAGCCCGGACTTGAACATCTTGAGATATCCTTTATGGCTCCAGAATGCGGTGTCAGGGAAACCGTTGTCATTGAAGGGAAATCATACATCACTGCCCAGGACTATGAAAGCGGAAGACGCTGGGATGACGCTGTCTGTCACAGTTTCTACCCTATAGACGTGCATACGGAAGAAGGCTCGGGTTTGATATTCCGTCATCTCAACAAGGGGATTGTTCCGACCATACCGCGCGGTGCCATGTTGCCGAAAGGCAGCAGTTTCCTGATTGCCGCTGGCCGTCATATATCCGGTGACAGGGAGGCTCATTCGGCATACCGTGTGCAGGCGTCCTGCATGGCGATGGGGCAGGCGGCCGGTGTGATGGCTGCGCTCTCTGCAAAAAGAAGCATAGATCCCGAGCAACTGACGCTTACAGATATTCATGCACTTCTCAAAAAGCACGATGCCATCGTTCCGGAATAGGCCGCTTGGAATTAGGCGGCCAAAGCGCCGCAACTCTTCTTCTTGATGCGAAGCATCCTTGGAGATAACATGAGTCTAACCCTTTAACGGGATA
>CAZION010000333.1:0-2894 GCA_964540865.1 uncultured Victivallis sp. | reverse complement strand
AATTCGTAATTCGTAATTCGTAATTCGTAATTCGTAATTCGTAATTCGTAATTCGACTGTTCCGCTCCCAGCTCCTCAGTCAAGCAGTACCCTGTACTCTTCGAGGCACTTGTCTATTTCTTTGATTCTTTGCGGTGTCAGAACTCCCTCGCTCTGGATGAACGTCTTATGTGTTGAGAATATGCCGAGTTTCTTCAGCGCATATTTCTGGCCGAGCCATACGGTGGAAAGATCTTTGCCGTAGACGCCCCAGAATATTTTGACAAGGTCGTGCTGCAGCTTGATTGCTTTTTCAAAGTCACCCTTGTCGACCGCCCTGGAAATGGATTTGAAAATATTTGAACCGAGCGGAGCCATGCCTACAAGTGCTCCGTCACATCCTACCATCAATGCTTCTTCCACGGCCCATTCATGCCCTTCGAAAAGATTGAATTCAGCTTCCTTCTTAAGCATCAGCAGTTCTTTTCTGGTGTTCATTGATCCTGATGAATTCTTGATGCCTTTGATTTTGGGGTGTGAGAGGATCTCCTTGAACTCATCGTAGGTGAAGCTTCTGCCAGACACGCCAGGGAGGTAATAGAAGTAAACCGGCCTGTCAGACCTGTCGGCAAGGGTTTTGATGAATTCCATTTGGTTAACTTGGGAATATGCCCCTGGCGGAAGGGTGATGACATAGGCGCTGACATCATATTTGGCAAGTTTATCCATGTTGCTTTTTGAGCCGTTCAGACTTGTCGCGCTGATTGCGGCAAGAACTTCCGCTCTTTTGCCGATTATGCGGCAGGCTTCGGAAACAAGGGTGTCCTTTTGCGAATCGTCAAACTGTGTCCATTCACCCATTGTTCCAAGAAAGAAAAAACCGTCAATTCCGTGCCTTATGTTCCTCTCAAGCATTCTTTCCAGGGACTTTATGTCTATTTTGCCTTCTTCTGTAAGCGGGGTCATTGATGCCGAATAGATTTTTTTCATTTCAACTCCTTTTTTATCGCAACGGTTAAGTGACTACCCATTTGATTGCAATGGATGTGTTGCGGATTTTAGTAATGTATTATATGTACTACATAATAAATGTCAATATATTCTTGGAAATAAAATAAAAAATCATTCCGGAGCCGTCACCTGGCATTTTGACTAATCGCGTTTCCCGCAAAGGGTTCTGTTCATGAAACGCAGGACATCTTCCTCGAAAAGCAGCTTGTAAGGTTCCATGACTTTTCCGTTGGGGCCGACCTCAACCATTGTGTGTCCGATTTGACGTGCCTCCAGATATACGGGATCGTATCCGGCCGCCTTCAGGGCGCGCACCATTTCGCGCGACTGTGCAACTGGAACTGCGCCATCAGTCGAGCCGTGCGCCATCCAGACCGGAGGCATGCGTTCATGAATATGGGAGATCGGTGATGCGTCCCGGTACAAATCCGGATTGGATTCCGGTGGGCCACCAAGGAATTGTCCGGTCATGGACGGTCCTCTTTGGATATCAAACGCGTGCTGTGCAGGCAGATCGAAGCTGCCGCAATAGTCGACTATGCCACTTATCTGCGGCATGGGCAGGTTCTCTTTCATTGCACGTGTCGCCAGCAGCATGGCCAGATGCCCGCCTGCCGAACTCCCGAACAGAAGGCAGCGCGACGGATCCAATCCTTGCGAGGATCCATGGTCGCGCAACCAGGCGAGCAGATGCACGAGATCATCGTATGCACAGGGGAACCGGAACTCTGGCGACAGCCGGTAACTGGGCAGTACCAATGCAACGCCCATTGCGTGGACTCTAGGCCAGATCCAAGCGAAGGACGTCTGGTCTCCGTTTTGGAATCCCCCGCCATGAATGGCCAGGATATACGGTCTCGGCGAAGCCGGATCACTTCCATACACATGGATTAAACCGCGATCCCCGATCGCCGGATTGGTCTGTATGGTCCGGAAGCCCGGAGAGTTTTCAATATTCATTTGGCAACCGCCTTTGTTTAGCCCTTTACTGGGAATTATAGCATTTTTTTTTGTCGAATGTCCCTTGCCTGGGAACGCCAAGCGTCTGCTTGGCTGTTATTAAGAGCCGAGCAGACGGTCAGCGATCCCGGCATCCCAGCTCCCTGACAGGGGCATTTTCCCGCAGGGAAAAACTTAGTACCATAGAAAAAATCATAAAAATTACATTTTAAATTCCGAGTTTGCCTTGCGGGCAACGCCCGCTTCAGTCATACCCCACGGTTGACATTATTTCCTTGAATTTGTCCAGGACTTTTCCGGGCCCCATATATTTCTTGCCTTCATAACAGTCTGCAACTATATTCCCTTCCTTGTCGAGTAGGACCAGTGACGGTAACTCCTGTCCAGCGAACTTGGTTATTCCGCTGTTAGCTATCTCCTTGTATTCCACAGTCGGAAACGGTATTGACATCGCCTTAATCTGTTCCTTCATGTCATTTTCAGTCTTATCCAAGCTTACGAATATTATTTCAATTCCGGCGGCGGTTTTGTTTTCACTGTAAAATTTTACCAGCTCTGGAGTGAATTTCCTGCATTCATCTGAAGCGTTGGAAGCGTAATAAATGAACGTGTATTCCTTGTCTGTGAATTTCATCTTTACGGCTTTGCCGGAACTGTCTAGAAGTGTTCCGAAGGCTTTGTGCATGGTTTCAATGTTCGCATCATTCTTTGCGGCGTAGGCTGATCCTGCGACCACAGCCGAAATCAAACAGACCGTCAGAAATTTCATTTTCATTCTCTCCTTCTTTTATATTAAAAAAACACAGGCAGGATGCCTGTGCTACATTATAAGACTCATTTGATCCCTGCGGCATCGCGGAACGTCTGAGACGGCGGTCCCATATAGTCGTCCAGTTTGCGTGAATCATGATACCACTTCGCGCTTCTCACCACAAATACATCCG
>CAZION010000332.1:0-2909 GCA_964540865.1 uncultured Victivallis sp. | reverse complement strand
AATGCTGGGACATCACGAAGCTGGCGCACGACCCGGGGAAAGCACCGTTGCCGGCCTTCTATCCGGACACGCCGAAGGTGCGCAGCGGCGTGGCGCGATATTACGATCAAGTCACCGAGATGGATCGCCAGGCGGGCGCGATTCTCAAACGGCTGGAAGCGGACGGGCTCGCCGGCAACACCATCGTTTTCTTCTGGGGCGACCACGGCCGCGGGCTGCCGCGTTACAAACGCTGGCCGTATGAGACCGGCTTGCGCGTGCCGCTCCTCGTGCGTTGGCCCGGCCAACTCAAGCCCGGCAGCGTGAATGACGAACTGGTTTGTCTAACCGATCTCGCGCCGACGGTGCTCGGCCTGGCCGGGGTGAAGATTCCGGGTTACATCCAAGGCCGCGCCTTGCTCGGCGAGCAGAAGGGGCCGGAGCCACAGTATGTGTTTGGCGGACGGAACCGGATGGATCTGACGAGCGACGATTTCATCCGCACCTGCCGGGACAAGCGGTTCCGGTATATCCACAACTTCACACCGCAGGTGCCATACGCGCAGACGATCCCATACATGGAAAAGAGCCCGATTGTGCAGGAATGGCGTCGCCTCAACGCTGCCGGCGAACTTGCCGGGCCCCAGGAACTTTGGTTCGCGCCGCACAAACCCGACGAAGAACTTTACGACACCGCAGCCGACCCGGATGAGGTGAACAACCTTGCCGGCAATCCGGAGCATGCGGCGACGCTGAAACGGATGCGTGCGGCACTCGACACATGGATGGCGGACATTCACGATCTTGGAGGCGTCCCGGAAGCACAATTGATCGAACGGTTTTGGCCCGGTCATAAGCAACCGGTCACGGCAACGCCGGTCATTGAGACCGCTGCCGACGGCACGGTGACGATCACCTGCGCGACACCGGGCGCTTCGATCGGTTACCGGCTTGGAAAAAGCCAGAAGTGGCATGTGTTCGCCGGCCCGTTTAAAGCCAAAGAAGCGGTCCATGCCCAGGCGATCCGGCTGGGATACAAAGTCAGCAAGGAGACTTCGCAATGAGAATCCTCGTCCTATGCACCGCATGTTTCGTCTCGAGATAAACCCCAAACAAACTGAACATCATCCACATGAATCACATTCTTGGCTGTTTCAAAACGGGGCTGGCGATTCTCCTCGCAGTTGTCGCGGGGCCGACGGCCGGGGCCCGGCCCAATATCATCGTCATTCTGGCAGACGATCTCGGTTGCGGAGACCTGAGCCTTTACAAGGGCTGGGTCAATACCCCGCGGATTGATCGGATGGCGAAGGAAGGCATGACATTCACCGACTTTCATTCCAACTCGTCGGTGTGCAGCCCGACGCGCACCGCATTCCTCACCGGGCGCTATCAACAACGCGTTGGCATTGTCGATGTGATCGTGGGCAAGAACGAACCTGATACGGGGATTCCCCGGGCGACGCCGACCCTTTCGCGGGTCTTCCAAAAAAGCGGATACGCGACCGCCCTGTTCGGCAAATGGCATTGCGGTTACGAGCCAAGGTTCAATCCTCGCCATCTCGGTTTCGATGAATTCGTGGGCTTCCTGCATGGCGGCGGTGGTTACCACAGTCCCGATTTCTGGCGTGATGGGCTGCAGCCTCTTTCTTTGCAGGGCTATTCAACGGACATTATCACTGATCGAAGCCTCGACTTCATCAGGCGGCACCAAGACAAGCCGTTCTTTCTCTACGTCGCACATCAGGCGGTTCACAATCCCTATCAGACCCGTGATGATACGCCGGACAAGCGTGAGCCGGGATGGAATCAAAACGCGGTGAACGATGTCAACCGGCCGCGCTACAAGAAGATCGTCGAGAATTTGGACCAAAGTGTCGGCAGAATCCTCGATACCGTCAGCGAGCTGGGGCTCGCGCAAGACACACTGGTGTTCTTCTGGTCGGACAATGGCGACGTGCGAATGTGCCCAGACGAACTGCGGCCTTATCGCGGCGGCAAGTTTAGCCATTTCGAGGGCGGTCACCGCGTGCCAGCCGTGGCCTGGTGGCCGGGCAAGATCAAAGCTGGCGCAAAGTCAGACGCCTTGCTCGCCGGCTTCGATCTATTTCCGACCCTGACCGATCTCGCCGGCATCTCAAAAGACAATCCAGCCAACCTCGATGGCAGCAGCGCCAAGGATCACTTCCTCCAGCAGAAACCCATGGCAGATCGTGACCTCTTCTTCGGCTACGAACCCAAACTAGGCACCGCAATGCGTCGTGGCCATTGGAAAATGATCATCAAGGACGACGACCTTCAGCTTTACAACCTCAAGATTGATCTGAAGGAAACCACCAACGTCGCCGCGCAAAACCCCGAGATCACCGACCCCATGCGACGCGCCATCGAACAATTCAAACAGACGGTGACCCCGGGCTCATAATGCGACTTGGATGTGGCAATATCGGCGCCAAACCGGAAACCAACTCTGTTAGCGTTCCAGTCTTGCGAAGCAAATCATCACCCATCAAACATTGACCGTGAAAATCAAACACAAACCCGCTATCGTCCTCATCGCAGCTTCCATCGCAGCGGCCCTCATTTCCCCATGTGAAGCCGCCCCGAAGAAGGCAACCATGACCAAGCCTGACTTCCTCGAGGGCGATCCGATCCCCGCAGGCGCAAGCCACGATTGGAACCTCGGTGCCACAGGCAGCCGCGGGTGGATGTTCAGCGACAAGCGGTCCACCGCAGACGCCCGGCAGATCAGGATCACCGAGGTGGCAAAGGGCTCGCCCGCCGATGGCATTCTCGCGGTCGGCGACGTGATCCTCGGCGTTTCCGGCAAGCCGTTTTCCCATGACCCGCGCACCGAGTTCGGCACGGCCCTGATGATCGCCGAATCCGAAGCCGGCGGCGGCAAACTCGCGCTCACCCGTTGGCGCGCC
>CAZION010000331.1:0-2932 GCA_964540865.1 uncultured Victivallis sp. | reverse complement strand
TGTTGAATGTTCAAAACTACGTTAAATTAGGACAGGCTGGAAAGCCTGTCTTACTCAAGGAAATAAATATGAACGTGAATGAACTGCCTTATGGTGAATCGAAAAAAGCTTTGGAATTTCCGCATTTCCCGACAAGGCTGCAGGCGGTTGTCTGGCGGAACTGGGGGCTTGTATCTGTCGAAAAAATGGCAGAGGTGCTTAAGGCGAGCCCCGATCAGATCGAAAAGATTGCCGCTGACATGGGGTTGGCAAAAGACGACAGTTTATGTCCGTTGTGGCATGAACGCGGGTACCTCACAATAATCCGGCGCAACTGGCATCTCCTGCCTTACGAACAAATCCTCGCACTGCTTGACTGGACATCTGATGAAATGGCATATGTGCTCAAGGAAGATGATTTTTTCTGGCATAAGCTGGGAAGTATGAAGCCGGAAACTTCCGCTGTTCATTATGCGCCGCTTACGGCAAAGGAAATAAAGCAGACCGCTGCATTGAAAAAAGCAATTTCAGAATATTTCAAATGTAACACAGGCATCTTGCCTGTGGATTTGAAGTCTGGCTTTTCGGCTCAAAACGCCCAGGACAGACCCTTCGGATTTCTAGAGCGATATGGCAATAATGCAAAAAGAAACTCAATAGCCGAAACAAACCGCTCCTCCGGCCTGCGTCTGACTTATTCTTACTCGGCGGTTTACGGAGACCCTTTACTCAATGAAAAGCTTGATCCCTATCCTGACGGTCTGCTGGCGGATTACGCCGCCGCCGGAATCAATGCAGTCTGGTTGCAAGGCACGCTTTACACCATGGTGCCATGGTTCGTTGAATCGAAATATTCAACCGACTGGCAGACAAGACTCAGCAATCTCAGGAAACTTTGTGTGCGGGCGGAAAAGTTTGGCATTAAAGTTTATCTCTACATCAATGAACCGCGGGCAATGCCTGCGGATTTCTTCGAATCACGCCCTGACTGGAAAGGCATGCCCTCCCGCGACGGACTGTCTTTCACTGTCTGTACCAGTCACAAACCGGTGTTGGACGCATTGGGCGATGGAATCGCGGAATTATTCCGGACTGTGCCGGAACTCGGCGGAATTTTAACCATCACCATGTCCGAGAATCTTACAAACTGCTGTTCTCGCCTCCAAGATATTACGGCTCCATGTCCGGCATGTTCTGCGCACGGCGCGGCGAAAGTCGTTGCCGATATCAATCAGGCAATTGCCGAAGGTGCACATCGGATAAAGCCGGAGGCGGATGTAATTGCCTGGACCTGGGCCTGGTCTCCGGACTGGGACGAGACTGCCGTTGAGCTTTTGCCGAAAGATGTCAAGCTGATGTGCGTCAGCGAAACCCATGTGCCTACTGATGCCATGGGAATCAAAGGACTTGTAGTGGATTATTCCATTTCCAAACCCGGTCCCGGTCCGGTTGCGACCCGTCTTTGGAAAAAAGCAAAGGATTGCGGACTTGATGTCATTGCAAAAATCCAAGTCAACAACACATGGGAATGTTCTGCCGTGCCTTACATCCCAGTTCCGGGACTGGTGGAAAAACATCTTCGGAATCTTGAGTCTGCAGGAGTCAAAGACTTTATGCTGAATTGGACGCTTGGCGGCTATCCGGGCGGCAATATGGAACTCTTGAAAATGCCGAAAGAAGAGCTGGCACTGGAGAAATACGGTGAGACAGCGGCACCGTTTATCTTGAAAGCCTGGGATTGTTTTGACAAGGCGTTTGAAGAGTTTCCATTACATTCTACTTCTCAGCTTTACACCGCACCGCAGAATTTCGGGCCGATGAGTTTGCTCTCCGATAAACCGACCGGATATAAGTCTACGATGATCGGTTTCCCCTACGATGATCTCGAATCCTGGCGTGGAAACCATTACCCTGAGGACATCTTTGAAGAGCAGTTCCGGAAATTAAGCACAGGCTGGGCGAGGGGGTTTGTGTACCTTGAAGAGGCCGGAAAAATAATTCCGGCGGACAGGGAAGCGGATTTTGAAGATATTGCGAATGTTGCAGAAGCCGCATACTGCCATTTCCGGAGCACATATCTGCAAATCCGCTTTGTCCGATTACGGAAAACCGGTGATTTGGGAGTCGCTGGTAGTCAGTTGCCAGTCGCTGGATGTAAGTCGTTGGTCGACAGTCGTCGGTCGTCGGTCGAGTTGAAGTATGGAAATCTGAGTGAAATAAAAGCTGTGCTTGATGAGGAAATCGAACTCGCACAGCGGCTCTATGCAGTCATGCTACGCGACTCGAGGATAGGCTTTGAAGCCAGCAACCACTATTACTACACCGCCAACGACCTGAAGGAGAAAGTCCTCAACTGCGAGCTTTTTCGAGAATTATATAAACACAGATGATCCGAGAAATTGAAAGGAACAGGGAATGATAAGGAAAGCGTTTTTGATGGAGGTTCAGGCGGGAAAAATAGACGGTTATGAAAAGAGCCATAATCCGATCTGGCCGGAGCTGCATGATGTCTTGAAGCAGCATGGACTGCACAACTACTCGATTTTTTACGATGCGAAGACGAGCCAGCTTTTCGGTTACGTTGAAATCGAGGACGAGGACAGGCTCAAGCTGATGGCCGAAAGCGAGGTCTGCCGGAAATGGTGGCTTCATATGAAGAAGTTCCTGGTCTCGGATGACGACAAGGTTTCCAAAGCCCGGGAGGAAGAACTGCGGGAAGTATTCCACATGGAGTAGCGGGATGCCCGCGTCCGGAATGTCAAATATGCATAATCTTTGTTATTTTAGTCATTTACATCAATGCTTGAAAGTATTATCATTAGAAAACAGGAATGGTTACCTCGTGGCGAGTAGAGAAATAAAAATATAAGGACTACTGGTGATAATATGAAAGATAAATGGTACCGGAAAAGTTACAGGCGCTGTTTGGTGGACATGCATATTTCCGACTGGA
>CAZION010000330.1:0-3000 GCA_964540865.1 uncultured Victivallis sp. | reverse complement strand
CCGGCGTTTACTGGCATAAAGAAGGCGACTCATGTCTTCTTTATGTTGATTATCACAAATCCGTGGAGAACGATGTCATCAAACTGCCGGGTTTCCTGTCGGGGAAGAAAATAAGCATTGTCGAAAAAACACCGTCAGTAAAACTTCTGACTGAACAGACTGTGCCTGCTGACGGACTTGTCCTTTCGGTCGAAGGTCAGTACGGGTATATGATATTGAAACTTGATTAGGGCGCAGCTCTTGCAGAATAGTTACAGAGGCGCAAAGTTTTGCGAAATATCAAATTAACGAACACACAGACCTTACGGGCGTGACCTTCCTTCGCCAAGGCTTCGGAGGGCAGGCTCCCAACGAATTCAGAATTTGTTTGTAGTTGATGCCGTAAGGCATGTTCTTGGGAATTTTTCTATCTTGTGATACTCACAACTTTGAAATTCCTATATGTGAATTTAACCGGCTTTGCCGGGACTTTTATGGAACGCCACCATCTTGGTGGCATAATGATTCTCGAACTAAGAGAGAAAAGATGAAAGATGCCGGCAGGATGCCAGCGATCCCGGAATACAAATTCCTTGACGTTAAATTAAACGGAGCTGGAAGGAAAAAAGAAAAATAAGCCTGCCATTAGAATTCAACATTCCATGATGAAGGCTAAAAACTAAGGGAATCGTTTAGATGAAAATCACAAGTTTCAATGTTGATTTTACCAGGGAGCCGTTTGTCGCACCCTTCGGATTCAAAGGCTCATACCTGAGTGGAATGTGGCAGAGCAGTGTCAGTATTATTGCTGAAAGCGGGAAAGCCGCGACGGGTTACGGGGCGCAAAGTGTGCTGTGGTCTGATCCCGAGGTGTTCACCCGGAATCCGGAGGTTTCAGGCAACGCATTGATGCTTATGACCACGTCTGAAGCAGCAAGGATGGCTGTAGGGGTGGAATGGAAAACCCCTCTGGAGCTGCAGTCGGAGATACTTGAGAAAGTCCACCGCAGGGCCGGTGAACTGACGGGGAGGAATGAAAGTCTGCGACTCACATTCTCTCTGAACGCAATGGTCGCACTGGACAATGCGGCATGGCTCCTGATGTCAAAAGAGCAGGGGATATCCTCGTTTGAGGAAATGATACCTGCGAATTTGAGGAATGTATTTTCCGCACGCCAGGAAAAGGTGGCGTTGATACCGCTGGTCAGTTACGGGGTTTCCTTGGAGGATGTAAGGCGGCTGCTTGACGATGGATGCTGTCTGCTTAAGATCAAGGTCGGTTCGGATCCGGACAAGGACGGGGACAGGTTGAAAATGCTTGAATGGGACAAGCGGCGTATTTCTGAAATACATAAGCTCGCTTGCGAATATCGCACTCCGCACACAAAATCCGGAAAAATCCTGTATTACCTTGATGCCAACGGCAGGTACGACTCGATAAGCCGGGTTCGCGAACTCCTGGACCATGCCGGCAAGATAGGGGCGTTGGACATGATAATCCTTTTCGAGGAGCCGTTCCCGGAAGAAATGAAAGAGGATGTTTCCGGTCTGCCGGTCAGGATTGCGGCCGATGAGAGTGCGCATTCAGTTGAAGACGTCGAGGAACGGATTGCATTGGGATACGGCGCGATAGCGCTCAAGCCGATTGCCAAGACGCTCAGCATGAGCCTGCTTATGCTGAAGGTCGCCAGGTCTCACGGGATTCCATGTTTCTGTGCGGATCTCACTGTAACCCCTTTGCTTGTGGAGTGGAACAAGAATGTTGCCACCCGTCTTGACCCCCTGCCGGAAATGAAAATCGGGGCAATGGAGACAAACGGTTCGCAGAACTACCGGAACTGGCGGGAAATGCTCGCACGTCTCCCCGTAGCCGGAAGCCCATGGCTTGAGGCACGCCGCGGCGTATTCAGCCTGGACGGAGATTTTTACGGCAGAAGCGGAGGAATATTTGAAGAAGGTTTCAAAACTCCAGGAATCAATGATTAACATAAGAAGAAATTCTAACAGATGCAGGAAGACTTGAAAAAAAATCTTAAAAATATCTAAATTTCTTCTTGTTCCCACTATGTTTGAAATGAATTGCAATTGCATTGGAAACGACAACGTCCTTTTCCGCAATTACCAGAAGGAAGATGCTCAGTTCTACTTGTCGACGATATGAGGTTTGAGGGGAAATAATTATCAATGAAGGATAGAGTGAAACATGATTATCACCAATGAACCGGAGCAGCCAAAAAACTGGCCGTTTGTCGATGAACTTAAAGCGCCGAGACATGTTAACTTGAAATGGGGACGGACCAAAAAGAAAAAAGATGAAGCTGATCTCGGAAAAGGCGTTTCCTTGGATTTCCGTTTCCCTGACGATGGGAAACTTCTTGGCACTGCGATATCCGATTTTCACGCCTTCCTGAAAACTGCCGAAATCTCTGAGAACGGTCCGTTCAAAATCATCGTTGAAAAAAAAGATCTTGGAAAACCGTTTGAGAGTTACCGCATAAAGACTGATAACGACTCATGTTCTGTCTCTGCATCCGATACGGAAGGCGTCAGGCGGGGCATCTGTTTTCTCGAAGAACAATTGATGGGTGCGGACGGTCCTTTCCTGCCAATTGGCGTGCTTGAGCGCCAACCCTGGTTGAAGAATCGCATCTCGCGCTGTTTCTTCGGCCCCATCAAACGACCGCCGCTTAATCGGGACGAATTGATGGATGACGTTGACTATTACCCGGACGCTTACTTGAGCCGGCTGGCACACGAGGGTATCAACGGATTGTGGCTGACCATCGAGTTCCGTGATCTGTGCAGGACATCGTTGTCCGAGTCAAGTTCCAGCGCTGAAAAGCGCTTAGACAAGTTGCGGCGCACCGTTGACAAGTGCTTGCGATATGGAATAAAAACGTGGGTGTTTTGTATTGAGCCGGCCAGTTTCAATCCAGACGATCCCCTTCTGAAAAAGTATCCCGAATTGCGCGGTGCGTCGGATGGGGGAGGTGGATATTGTTTCTGTCCGGGTTCGGATAT
>CAZION010000329.1:0-3025 GCA_964540865.1 uncultured Victivallis sp. | reverse complement strand
CAAACTTCTTCCCTTCCTCGTGAAACCTACGGTAGTAATCCAAGTGATGGTTCGCCGATTCCTGACTGTTCGTCCGTAACAGGCCGACATGAGTGTAATTGGCATCGTCCGGACAACATACGCCGCCCCCCCAAAGATTAGTAATCATACCGCAATTGATGCCGCCGGTGTCTGGGTGAAGATGGGCCCGGCAGGAATACACACCAAGATCATAAAGATACTGGAGTTTCTCGTCTGGAATGTTTACCGTGGAGTTGTTCGAATATTCCAGCCAGTCCTGTTCATGCTCTTTCCGTATTTGTTCATATCCCAATTCGCAACGGGAAAGATTGCGCTCTAACATATCATCATACCCACGGCAATCCTTGTTATCTATAACTGACAGGAATTTAGTCACGCTCCAACCTACAGATAAATTTTCGAATCGTAATCCGCTTGAACGTTCTCCCATTTCAGGGATGCCATGTCTGTCGGCGCGCATGAATCCTGCCCCGAGAATCTCTTGTTGCTCCACCTGATATTTAATATTAACGCTGTTTTCCCCGAAAGCATTAAATTGTAATTTCGGGTTATAACGCGTATGAAAATCAAAAAAAAAGTCAGGATGCTGAACTGATAGAATTAAGCCAATCTTACCATTGCCAGGAAGGCTGATGAGCTCAAAATGCTCGACCATCAGGTGCGCCGCCGCCATAAACGAGGAAACCTTGAATTCAAGCCCCCCATAAATTTTTGTGCAAGTCGTTAATATTGCCCGTTTGGGGTCAAACTCCTGTTCATAATGCATGGGGCACGTTACAAGTCCGTTAAAAGTCAGACTATATCCGGTTTGAAGGATCGGCATTATGGATTCAAGCGGTTTGCGATGGGAGATTTTATACCATCCGCACGGCACCCCCTGATGTCCCACGTTATGCCCGCCGCTGTACATGCCGCCATTGTAAGTAACCAATGCAGCATCCATTCCGTTTGATAACAGATATGGATAGTAAGTCTCCTGCGAAAACGGTGTAACTTTCATCTTGGGTCATACTCCATTTCTATTTTATGATTATTCGCCTTCAACTTGGACGGACGTGAAGAATATCTGCAGGGGAAAGGTGTGGTTTACGTAATTATTATCGACAAAATCAAACGGATCCTTGAAAAGGCTGATCTCAAAGGTCTCGACATATGGAGGCAACCAGGTGTCTATATAAATCTCACTCCAGCCAATCTGGACTTTCCGCTTGATGACCTTCAACGATGTCTTTTTCGGAACCTTCAGTCCCACGCAAAGCGTTCCCAGGTCGTAGCTGTCTTCGGTGATTAGCGGGTTATCCATAATATACTTCTCGTCAAGAGGCTCCCAATACTGAGGGTTTTTATCCGGGGCATTGTTTTGGTTCCCCTCGAACTTCATGCCGCGGAACGTATACGGCTTCCCGTTTTTGTCCTTGTAGTATTTCCCGTCATGGAAAACGATATCATTGTTTCGATAATTTTTATTTGGCTCCCAAGACTCCCTCTCTATATAGTTCTTTGGAAATACCCGGCAAATCGCCCGGATGAGAAGTCTCCGGTAACCAACTGCAGGCTTGCTCACCGTTATTTTCCTTGAAATGACTGAAGGCCGACCGTTTGAATCAACGTCAAGGACACAATGAAAGACAGATGAGTTACCCTCGTCCATTTTCGGATAATCGCGGAAGCAAACCGGCATCGATTCCATTTTCACAGGCGGGCTGTTTTCTCCAATTTGCCAACCGCTGTTCTCAAGTTTTTCACTGAAAACGTTGACTGGGATCTTCTCAGCGAATTGCTGTTTCGGCATGATTTCATCGGTCTGCGACATCCCCCCCTTCAAGTTTCCACCTCCATATTCCAGGAAAACATCCTTGCCGGAAAAGCTTTTGTCGCTTTTCACCAACAGCTTTAAACTATCATAATCCCAATATTTACGGCAAGCATCGGTATTCAGATCTATTTTCCAGTAACCGTTCACCGCTTTTGTCGCGACAACTTCCTCAAACGCGCCGAAACCATTCCGAAGACTATGGAAAAACTGATAGTCTTTTTTCAGGTTTATTACGCCAAGGTGAGCAATATCGGCACCTCCGTCAAGCCCTTTAAGAGTTCCCTCGGTCTTTTTCGCCCATCCAGTCCTCGCATATGGCTGACTCGTGTCAAAAGAAAGTATATGTCCGACATTATAGTCATAATACTTTGCCCGGTAGATCAGCTTCCCCTTATCATCGTCAAAGCGAACCTGATCACTGCTGTAGTTTTTCCCAATCAGCGAATCATCAAGCTTGTCAAAGACTTCTTTGGACACGTCAAAAACCACTCCATTGTAAAGCTTAAATAATCCTGGCCGCGCAAGATTGTTCTTCAGGTAAAATCCCAGATTCTCCTCGGGAGACTTTATGTATATGGCAGCGCGTTCGGGGAGCGTCTCATCGGTTGTGAACTCGAAAAGCCCGACCGCGTCACCTCTGGAATCGGGACTGAACGTGACATCAGCGTTACCGGATATCAGATTCGTGTATTCATTGCGTTCTTTGCGTCCAGTGTCAAAAAACTCATCAAGCCGATCGTAATATTTCTCAGAACCGTTTCTCAGGCAAATTTCACCAAGGGATATTTCCTGAAATTTATTTTCCCTCTCATCAATGGAATCATAGTTTAGGCGATTAATGTCATTATTCATCGGAAAAAGGCTGCGTTTTCTGAAAATCTTCAGGCTTTTCTGCGGCGATGGCAGTTGATGGATGGCGTAAAGCCATTCAGCGGCATTATGAGAATTGCTGCGTGTCGACGGGTGGTTGCCCGGCCAGTACGGTTGATAGTTCGTGTTCAAGATTTTTTCGCCCACTGTTCCCAAACCGCAGTAGGGGATTTTATTTTGCTTCGAGTAGTCGTAGAGGAGGCTGTCAAACATGACGTTGCCGCACATCATCTGGTCAGTTCCCAGAACCGGCTTCGCCCCTCGACTTCTAACCGCCTGAACCGCGTTATTGATGCTGTTTATGACCAGCGTTGAATT
>CAZION010000328.1:0-3162 GCA_964540865.1 uncultured Victivallis sp. | reverse complement strand
CGCTTTTCTGTATGAAATCTATCTGGCGCTGGAAAATGGTGGAAGTGTCGCTGTCAAACCCGACAATGAATCCTCCTTGGACTTGGAACCCGAATCTCTGCATTTTTTTGATGTCGGCGAGCATGTCCCTGTTTCTGTTCTGCTTCTTGCTGCATTCGGCGAGACCGCTGTCGTCCGGAGTCTCTATTCCGATGAAGACCATGTCGAATCCGGCGTCAACCATCATTTTCATGAGCTCGTCGTCGTCAGCAAGATTGATTGAAACCTCTGTAAGAAACGATATGCCTTTCCTGCCTTTCTGCCAGTTTATCAGGGCCGGGAGAAGATCTGTCTTTAGCTGTTTCTTGTTCCCGATAAAATTATCATCTACAAAGAAAATTCCTGCGCGCCATCCACGGTTGTAGATGAGATCGAGTTCGGCCAGGATCTGTGCCGTATTTTTTGTTCTGCAGCGGTGTCCGAAAAGCGAAGTTACGTTGCAGAAATCACAGTTGAACGGACATCCGCGTGAAAATTGGACGCTCATGGTGACATATTTCTTCATGTTCACAAGGTCCCAGAGGGGGATTGGCGTTTTGGTGATATCCGGAAACTCTGTAGATGTGTAGATTTCCTTTGCACATCCCCTGCTTAAATCATCCAGGAAAAGGGGCAGGGTTATTTCGGCTTCGTTGAGGACAAAGTGAGCAACGTCAGGGAAGTCTTTGTGTTCGCTCATAAATAGTGGGCCACCGGCGACAATTTTAAGTCCAACCCTTTTACAGGCGGCAACCGCTTTGGCCGCCGATTCCTTTTGAACTATCATTCCGCTTATAAAAGCATAATCAGCCCATTCGAGATCTTTCTGTTTGAGTTTGCATATATTCATATCGACTAGGCGTTTGTTCCACTCCTGTGGAATCATTGCGGCCACAGTCAAAAGCCCCAGTGGAGGGAATGCAGATTTTTTCTGTACAAATTTGAGGGCATGTTTGAAACTCCAGAATGTATCGGGGAATTCAGGATAGATTAAAAGGATATTCATTGAAATCGCTCCTTTCGAATTAGGTGGGCTGCTCGAAATGCAAGTGTAGTGCAAGTCTTGTTGGGCTTGTTTAGTAGTTCGGTGGTTCAGAACGTCAATTACAGAATCCCGAATCATGCATAACGTTAAAACCCTTGCTGTAACCAATGGATTTAATATATCCATCATATGGGGAATTACAAGCGTTTTGGATTAGAAAGCCGGAAGAAGTTTTAAGTTTTAAACAGAAAAAGTCAGAGGGATTCCCTTAACGCTTGAAACTGAATAGATATCGCATTTGGAGTTGAATCTATTTGAACTTGTCAGCAGGCGGGATGATTTCTTCTTTTAGGTTAACAGCCTTTATATAATCTTCATAAAGTCTCTTTTCCAGTTCTTTTGAAGGCTTGAATGTGGATATCAGTTCGTTATTGATTTTTTCACTGCCAAAATTTATTTTTTCAAGGGATTTTCTTTTAGCGGAAGCCCCGGTTCCAGTATTGTTGAGTATTTTAACCGCCTCATAAAAGGTTTTAGTGCTTTCTGTCCACTCAATCTCTGTTATTTTAAAACCTCTATAGACAATCTTGTTGTTCTTGAAGAAATCAACATGCCTGTCAAAAGCCCTTATATACATTTCACGAAGCGCCTGTTCGGATATTTCCACGTTCATTTTATCGTATAGGGCGCTCGTGCTCACATTGAATTTGATGAAATTGCACATTGTTATTCTTATGAGGTTTTTCTCTTCGTCAGCTTTTGCCGACCAGACATTTGGGAGTTTTGAAATCCTCTCGGCTACAGCTTGGATCAATGTTTTGCCCTTAGGTGGATTTGCCCCCTTGTAGATGCATTCGTAATAGATGAAGGTATCGTCGATGAAACTGTTGATTGCAGCGGATCCGCTCCACATGCTTATATTGGGTATTTCCGGAGGGTTTTCTGGAGCCTTTGCGTCGGGGGCAATCCATTTCATTGGACTCAGTACCATGATGTCGTTCACATGTACGGAAAGCCCGATCCTTTTTACTATGTATGGAGGCGGGATGTATCTCCCCTTGTATATGAAATATCCGGCATCGATGGAGATGCTTTTCTCCTCACCGAATCTTTCGGCTTGAAAAAGCTTTTGATCGACTGTCTCAGGTGCCGAAGGATCTTTCTTTTTGTCCATGCCCTGCCATGAGGTGCAGCTTGAAAATATAATTACCATGGATACTGATGCGTATTTCGCAAAAGCGCAGGCGCTAAGTTTAAAAAATCCAGAATTTGAAATTGCCTTCATAAATACTCCTTCACCATAAACGTTTGTCGAGACTCCGATATTGCACGGCTTCGAAAATATAGTCCTGTTTTACGTTTTCGGAAGAGTCAAGATCGGCAATTGTCCTTGCAACACGAAGAATTTTGTCATAAGCCCTCGCACTGAGCTGCAATTCTTTTATGGAATGCCTGAGGTAGGATTGGCTTTCTTTGTCTAGTGAACAGTAGTCCTGAAGCTGGGACTGCCCCATCTGTGAATTGCAGTATATGCCTCCGCCTTCATAACGTTCCTGCTGGATTTTGCGCGCGTTGGTGACTCTTTTGCGAACTTCGCATGAACTTTCACCGGCTGGAGCTTTGATCATCTCATCGTCGTTAAGGGGGAGAAGTTCGACATGGATGTCAATCCTGTCCAGGAGCGGGCCTGAGATTTTGCTTCTGTAGCGCTGGATCTGGGGTGGGGAGCACCTGCAGACCCGCTGGTGATTTCCATAATGTCCGCAAGGGCAGGGGTTCATAGCGGCCACCAGCATTATTCTTGCCGGAAAAACAAACGAACCTGAGGCGCGCGATACCGTGACCGAGCCGTTCTCAAGGGGCTGGCGCATGACTTCCAGGACATTCCTTTTGAATTCAGGCAGTTCATCAAGGAAAAGCACACCGTTGTGGGCCAGGCTCAGTTCCCCTGGCGTCGGCATGCTCTGCCCTCCAAACAAGCCGGCATCGCTGATAGTATGGTGCGGTGACCGGAATGGGCGCTGTGTTAGGATCGGTGTATCTGCAGGAAGGAGACCGAGTATGCTGTGGATTTTACTTACGTCAAGGGCTTCGTCAATGTGCATGGGCGGAAGAATGTCTGGAACACGCTTTGCCAACATTGACTTTCCAGTTCCAGG
>CAZION010000327.1:0-3263 GCA_964540865.1 uncultured Victivallis sp. | reverse complement strand
ATGAAGCGGATTTGCCATTCTGATTGCATTGCGCATTATTTCCAAATATTCCTTTGCTGATTCCGGTTTGTTTTTTTGCATCCGGAAGAGTTCCTCTCCGAAATATGAAACAGTTCCTTTTCCGACTTTCGCAATTCCTATAAAACAGGACGAGGCGTCACCGATAATCGTTTCCATCGGTGGATTGGTGATGGCGACATAATTAACATTTTCCGGCCAGACTGCTTTGCCGTCACTGTCCTTTGCCAGTTCCACACCTCTCAAAAGAGGGCTTTCAGCTTGAGCAACTTTGCAGGGGGTAGCATCTTTGAAACTTCCTACACTTTGGATTCCCGTCCAAGAGAGGAGTTTCTTTTTCTGAAGTCCGTCCGCACCTCCGCATAAGGTACGGGGAGCGCCATGGATAAGCATCAGATTCCCCCCGGCAATCACCCATTCCTTCAGTTTCTCCATTTCCGGGTCTGTCAACGACTTGTCAACGGATGTTGCAATAATCAGGAGGCTGTATTTGTCCAATTCAGAAACAGGGACATCGGCGCCGCAGTTTTTATAGATATAGGTTTCTTCTTCAGAAACGACAATCGCATTGTTTATGATAGACTTGATTTCATGGACACCATACGAACTGCCCGCAAGTGCAACAGGTTTGCCTGCCTCATCTGCGGATACAGTCAGGATGAACGCGGAAAACAACGCAAGAAAAAACATTATGCATTTAGTTATGATCATTGTGAAATGTCTCCTGTCATTCGGCCTTTACTCCTTCTTTATCCAATTCCTGCTTGATAGTCTGATGCCAGGGCCTTATTCCGGCTTTTACCGTATATTCGTACATGCTCTTTGATATTGCAGGCAGGTTCGCATTATCATCAATGAGGCGTTCCCGTTCATTGCCAAGCTCGAAGGCCCTCTTAAGGAGCTTGATTTTTTCGGCTTTCTCCATTGGTACGTCAGGCCGGCTTTCCCAGAATGTTTTCCACGCATCCGGCATTTCCGGTAACTTGTAATGCTTGAATTCGGCAACGGCACCCTGATAACCAAAGCACCATAATGGCACTCCGGCGCGTCCCAGTTTTCGGTATATTCCTAGCAGTTCAATCATGGTTTTGGTGTATTGATAACCTATGTCGACTATTTTTACACGTTCTTCATAGACCGGATTCCCTTTTGCCGCATCCCGGGCTTTCCGGAGATATTCACCCGCGTCAGCTATTGTATTGACAGGGATAGCTTCGGGCCATGAGTTGATCAGTTCCAGATATGCGAAACTTTTAATTTTATCACTGTTTGCAGTAATCGCTTTCTCAAAAGTGGCATAATAGTTTTTTATATGTTCGCCGGCCGGACCGAAAGCCCTGTAATAACGCTCCAGAATCTTGTCGGCATCACATTCCGGATTCCACATCATGTGGGATGCAAGATAATAGTTTGGTCCTTGTGTGGCGAAATTCTTCTGCGCCTCCCCATACATTGCAACAAGACCTCTCCTGTAAAGGTAAGGCATTGAATCTTTAATCTCTCCGGTGAATATAAACGGCAAATCCAGCCAGTAATGCATTCCCCAGTATTCACGCCCGACGATCTTCACGCCTTTCGATTTCCATTCATCGATCAGCTTGTAATATCTGTCTTTTTCCTCAGGTTTTACAAAATATGCCGCGCTGAATGTAAAAGAAACATAAAGGTTGTCTTCAATCTTATCTATGTTGGTGGGAGGTTTCTGGTATGACGTATATGCGAACATCCCCACATTAAGCTCGGGATTCCTTTTTTTGACTTCTTTGGCTATGTAATTGGCATAATCCCAGTGCCTGTTGGACAGATTCGGATTTGCTGATTTATAGTCTGTACCGGGAAGATCAAGTGCGCGGCATTTTTCGCATTCACAGAAGCCATAGCCGTCGGAGGGTGATATTGAAACTATTGATTTGCCTTTGTTCACCGGATTGTTTAAACACTGCGCTACTATATAGTCCCGGAACTCCTTATTGGACGTGCAGCAATGCGGTTTTCTCCTCTCTCCATTCACTAGCGCCAGCCATTCAGGATGTTCCTTGTCCATGCCGGTCCTCCAGACATAGTAATCCCAGCTGTGTCCGAACCATGCCTGAGGGACCCAGCTCAGCTTCATTTTTTTTGTCCATTGGCTAAGCTCTTTGCTGATTTCAGACGGTTCGTCTTTCATGCCGAACATCATCGAGCGGATTGAGTATCTGGGAAATTCTATTCTCGAGAAAGGTTTCAAAGACAGTTCCTTGACGGCAGGAATATCCTCGCCGCTTTTCCCCGGCCAGATCCAGGCGATGCCGATCTCCTTTTCAAGAAAATCATAAACTCCGAAAAGCGTCCCTGTCCTGTTGTTCTGTGCAAACGGATCTCCCTTCCCGTCATCCCCGTAAATGAAAAGCTTGCCGTCCTTTACTGCAATGTTGAATTCTTCCTGCTTGAGTTTTCCGACGTGAAAATCCTGCTCCTTTGTAAACTTGCACTGACCGATGTATGCGTCTGCGGTATCCTTTGCTTCAAGCTTCCCTTCTGCAATTATTTCTGACTTGGCCCCTGTCGCCTGTCCGATATATTTGGCGAGTTCATGCGCTGCGGTTTTTTCCACAGGCAATGCGGCATCCGAATGCGTGATTATAAAGTTTTTATCATGCTTGATGATCAAATCCGAATCGGCATAAGACTGTTGGACCATCAATAAATTGCAGCCCGCAAAAATTATAGCCGTCATTTTCATTTTTCCTCCAATATATTTAATTTGTCAGGGTTTATGATCAAATCCGTACTGGCGCATGTTATTATCTCATTTGGTGGTTTAATACGCCCCACCACCGTTTTGAGTCCCCCTCCAGAAAAGATTCACATTAGCCATTGCCGATGGAAGACTTGTAGGATCGCGTGGAAACTCCATTGCCGTCATTGAAGATGCATGGCCGTCAAGGTAAAGGGAATTTATCGATTTATTGTGCCTTGCATGATAACGGGTGTTGGTATTGGGATCCGGTTTTATACCATATGTTATAATGTCATTGGTGTTTATCGCGCCGCTCAGCCCGACCATCGAGTGGTTGGAGCCATCGCTGATATACATCGTCTGCGACGGGGATTTGAAAACTGCAACCCGCTTGTAATATGTGTTGGAGAAAATTAATTCAGCATTTGCGATGTATGATAATCCGCCAGTCAGCCCGGTCGGGATTTTTAAAGGCAGAGCGCCAGCACCCCCGATTGATGTCATCTTATATGTCGGAAGCCGGTCT
>CAZION010000326.1:0-3264 GCA_964540865.1 uncultured Victivallis sp. | reverse complement strand
TTGTTCACAACCCTAGTTGTGTCTTTCTCCTTCATAACTCGGACACTTGGCCACTAGGACACTTGGAATCTATTGGAAACTTTGAAATTCCTATACGTTAAACTAACATGAATATACACTGGCGGAAAGTATAACCAGAGACGGAGCATAATCAAGAGAAGCTCTGAAGATTGCCATATTGGGCTTTAGTCCGACTTTTCTTAAGTTTCCAAAAAGGCGGCTTACCCCGGTCATCCAATGTGCAGGAAGACACGCTTTACTCAAAAGAGATATAAAAAACAATTATGTAACATTTACTGCATTTGTTACATAAATGGCACTATCAAGCCACACGGTACATTTTTATGCTATCTTATATAGTATTATCCCACAATTACTTATAATCTTTGTTTTCAACTTGGCACGACCATTGCTAATAAAACACATCAATAATTTCCATATTATTAACATTGAAAAAAAGGAGATGAAAATGAAATTGAAGAAAAAAACGGTGTTGAAAGAGGACAAGAGGAAGATTAAGACCTTTATCTGGCCGCTCAGCGGAAATGCGAACGAGGTGTTTCTGGCAGGGGATTTCAACGGCTGGAAACCTGAACCAATGGCAAAAGGTGAAACTGGATTTCATGGGACTGTAAAACTGGAGCCGGGAGTCTATCAGTACAAGTTCGTAGTTGACGGAGAGTGGCAGGTGGATCCTTCCGCCATGGAAAACGCGCAAAATGATTTTGGAACCGCTAACAGCATCCTGCGCTTAGGGTGAATCCGATTTCCCCGTGGATTTTATTTCACGGGGATTATTTTTTTTCAGCGGAAGACAAATTCAAATCTTCAATTCCAAAGGTTCCCTGTTTTTTAATCCATGAATTCAGGTGCAATCATTGCAAAGAAATAATCCTGGAATTATAATTGGGCTTAAACATAACAGGGGAATTCATATGAAAGCGGTATTTATAGGGATCTACGGACATCCGGGATATTTGTTGTCTGGCGCAAAAGTGCTTAAAGATTTCAACATTTCAGCGATTGCACCATCGAATCCTGAAGAGGATATTTCGAGGATGGTGAAACACCTGCCAACAGAGAACATGAAAGTGAAGACCTATGATGACTGGCGGAAAATGCTTGATGTCGAGAAGCCCGACATAGCCAGCGTCTCGCCCATGTTCTGCGACCATCAGAAAATATCACTGGAATGTCTGAAGCGGAATATACATGTGTTGTGCGAAAAACCGGTTGCCATGAACTTCACAGAACTGGATGAACTGGAAAAAGCATACCGGGAAAGTAAAGCCGAGTTTGTGGGTATGCACGCAATGCGCTATCAGCCAAATTTTTACGCAGGCTATGAAGCATTGAAATCCGGACTTATCGGAAGCCCCATATTGATTAACAGCCAGAAATCATACGCCTTCAGCACAGACAGGCCCCGGTTCTACAAAGACAGGAATAAATTCGGCGGCTCGCTCTGCTGGGTTGCCATACATGCGCTTGACTGGACCTACTGGATGGCCGGCCCCTTCGAAAACGTTTTCGCAGCCCATACCACAATAGGCAACATGGGTTATGACAGCTGTGAAAGCTCGGGTGTAATCGCCTTCAAGTTCAAAAACGGCGGACAGGGTTGCGTAAACTTTGATTTCCTGAAAGCCCACAAGGATAAGATTCCCCAGGACCGTTGCCGCATCGCCGGGGAAAAAGGTGTCATCGAAATTCATGAGGATAAGGCATGGATTGTCACTCACGATGAAGAGCGCAGGGAGCTTGAGCTGAAGCCCGACGCCAATTTCTTCAAGTGTTTTGTAGACTCGATACGAGGCGAAGGTGAATGCCTGTTAAACGCGGAAGACACCTTCAACGTTACACGGATAGCCCTTACTGCAAGGGACAGCGCGGACAAAAATATTTTAATCAGACTCTGACAAATAGCTCCCCGGTGGATTCCTGTTTTTACCCACAGCCTATGCAGTTGGCAACACTCATTTTGTAGCACTCCACGCAGTATATGGTGTCGGGGGCTTCATGAACCTGACTTTAGTATCTTCAAAAAGGCTTGCCGCACACAAGGGCAATGGGCAGCGGGCTGTTTGAGATCCGGGCCAAGGGAAAGGAAGGCATCGGCAGGGTCTTCTATTGTACAATTGTCGGCAACAGGATAATGATGCTCCATTGTTTTGTAAAGAAGACTGAAAAGACGCCAGCCAGGGAACTGGAAATAGCAAAAAAAAGGCTCAAGGAGGTAAAACCATGATGACGCACAATGAACTGAAGGCGAAAGCCCTTTCAAATCCAAAGGTCAGACAGATATACGAACAGCCCGATCCTGAATTGGAGATGCTGGACGTTTTTCTCAAGGCCAGGAAGATATCGGGGCTTACACAAGATGAAATAGCCAGGAGGATGAAGACAAGTCGTCCCGTTGTCGCAAGAATAGAAACGGGAGGGGCGAAACATTCTCCTAGCCTGAATACTCTTTTGAAGTATGCTACGGCTGTCGGATGCAGGCTGAAAATAAATCTTGTGCCAATCCATTCGAATGTCAATAGTTTAAGAGCGCATCCATAATGCAATTGAGAAACTATTTTGAACTTGTATCGGGAATTTATTGTCTTTGGATAAGCAATAATTCGCCCCCTCATTCAAAAAGACATGCTCCACGTCCGGCAGTAGTCGGGATCTGGGATGATTGGAACTTCCGGGCACCCCGGTTTAAGCATTGAAGCAATCCGCCGACTAATCCGCACATCGGGCCCCTGCCTATTTGTCGTTCAGCCTTTACGCCCAACGCACGTAAATAATAACGCCCAACCCTACGTAGACACTTCTGCCCACGAAAATCCAGAAGTCGCTGCAAGGTGCGGCGGTTTACACCAGGGCACAGTTTTTCAAATTCTTCAACTTGAAACTTCTCATGCTCCAGAAGATACACCACAGCCTTGATCTGCCGGGAATTGAGATTGTGCTTATTGGCCAGCACATCGGCTCTGATAACATGTTCACCGCTAACTTTCACTTCATCAAGCTGAGTTGACAGTCCTTTCACGAAGAACTCCAGCCAGCCGGTCAAGTCCATATTTTGTTCTCTTACGCTCTGTATGGCGCGGTAGAAAGCCGTGCGGTCGCGCTCATAGTATTCGCTGATTGTGAACAGGCGTTTGAAATCGTAACCTGCACGGTAGAGGCATAGTGTCGAGAGCAGGCGCGACGTCCGGCCATTGCCGTCAATGAACGGATGTATGTGGACAAGAATATATCTCCGTTTTGGTT
>CAZION010000325.1:0-3315 GCA_964540865.1 uncultured Victivallis sp. | reverse complement strand
TCAGATGGCCATTTGATGGCGTGGAAGTGTACAACCATGTCTGCCACTGGCTGAACGGAAAGAGCAACGGGTTGATCCATTGGGATGCGGCTTTGAAACACAATCCAAACATGCTGGCCTTTTCGGCAGACGACAGCCATCTCCGGCCAGAGCATCCAGGCTGGAATGGAGGCTGGATAAAGGTGAACGCAAAAGCTTGCACCAGATCATCGATAATCAAGGCGATCCGGTGCGGCAATTTCTATTCGAGCTGCGGCCCCGAAATAAAATCCCTCAGATTCGATGGAACGGAATTGCACGTGACGATGTCGCCTGTTCAGTTTGCAAGAATTGTCGGTCCCACTTCCTATGGCCTCAGGAAAGGTTCTTTTGAAGGCAAGCCCTTTACAAATGCCAGTTTCCCCGTCTCAAGCGAGCGGCAATACACTTACCTGGAGATTGAGGATCGGCAAGGTCGACGTGCATGGACAAACAATCTGTTCGTCTCCGGTCAGGCTGACGACAATTATAAATGACCTTGGCCGACAATTACAGGATAACTCAAAAAAAGAGCCTCTATTTCAGTTTCTTAAGATTTTTATTTGTGCACAATGACTTCATCTGTGTTATGGCGGTTTCATTCAATTTTACGAGCCGTTCGGGTTGGGGTGTCCCCTGATGAACTAAGAGGGAGTTGATGCTCTCAAGATTAGAAAGCACAACCAATTGTTCCAATTCCGCATGGTCTCGGATGTTACCGTCTTTTTCCGGGTTGTTTTTTCGCCATTCCTTCGCGGTTTGTCCGAAAAGGGCCACATTCAATAAATCAGCCTCGCTGGCATAAATGGCGTTTGTAGCTTCTATCCATTTTGAAGGGGAAAGAACAAATGCATTACTTCCGGCTTGATACATAAAGGAGTCGAATTCGACCCCTTTGAAATCTGGATTATGTAATTTTTCCCACAAGCCCAGGAAATCGATAGTCGTTTTCGAGCGCATCCAGTTCTTGACGATATCCTTAGGCTCAGTCGGGTTTTTATAGCGGGCAATGTCCGTTATCGAGATGTAATCCTCTTCGATTCTTGAAATTATGGCAATCTCGCTTCCCTTGACCTTTATTATTTGATTTTTCATAACACTCCTATTTTATCACGAGCCAAGTGACGAGTTCAAAATTATCCATACCGTCCACCTGCTTCGATTTTGGAATAAGAAGCGCACCTCGGTCGGATATAATTTTCTGGCTGCTTCTTTTTTTATAGTTGATTTTCATTTTCAAATAAGTTAGGCTTTTCTTTTATGTCGATAATTCTCGTCCTCATATTTTATGCTTCCACACGTTCAAACTCCAGAACTTTCGAACTTATGGTCACTGGGCTCACGCACGCTTCTCTTGTCCGAGACGGACAACCCTACATTTTCCAAAACTTACGCATTTTTGCACTTCCACTCAGTACCTCTGTCACTCGGCCACTCGGTCACTGGTCGCTCGGTCACTGTTTACTGATCACTCGGCCCCTGCTTCCTCGGCTTCAAGCCCCTTGTCGCAGCAACTTCCATTGGGTTCTCGGGCCAGAAATGTTTCGGATAACGCCCCTTGAGATCTTTCTTCACAAGCTGATACGAACTCGACCAGAAACCGGGAAGATCGGAAGTCGTCTGGACCGGGCGCATCGACGGCGACAGGATTTTCACAAGGACAGGGATTTTTCCGCCGCCTACACATGGATGGGATTTCGTCCCGAAAAGCTCCTGAACACGAACCGCTAAAAAGGGGACATCCCCTTCCCTGTAGTTCAGACGAACCATCGATCCGCTGGCGACCTTCAAGTGAGATGGGGCAAGCTTATCCAGGAGCTCCTTGTGTTTCCAGTCAAGCAGGCCAGTCAACGCCTCGTGCAGGTTTATTTTTTTGAAATCCTCAATTTTCCTCACGCCACCCAGGAACGGGGAAAGCAAGTCTTCCAAATTTTCCAGGAACGCATCATCGGAAAGATCAGGCCAGTCATTTTTCTTATCGACCCCGGCGGCAAACACAATTCTCTTCCTCAGATTTTCAGTTTCATCATTCCATGGCAGGCAGGAAAGCCCCCTTATCCTGATTCCGTTTAAAACCGCTCCGGCAATTTTCCGCCTGTCCGGATTCTTAAGTGGAAATTCCTCAAGGATTATTGAGAAAAAAACACGTCTGCCGACAGCATCCACCGCACCTGTCCTGTCATTCCATTCCACGGCTTCAACTATCTTGATGTTGTCGCCGAAATATTCTTCAAGATCATTCCTTGAAAGCGGCGCGGCAAGAAGGATCTTCGCATCCTTTTCCTTGTCGTCAAGTTCGGCAACTGTCAGGAATTCCTCTTTTGAAAGGGGTTCGAGGTTTGCGAACTTCGCAGCCCTTCCGCAGGAAAGGAGATATATCGATTCCACCCCCTCGCGCCGCTTTGCGATTCTGTCGGGATATGCAAAACCGAGAACCACTCCAGCCATCCCTGAATCGCATTCACGGAATTCAATGCCAAGCCTTTTCCTGAATTCCTCTGAAAAGTTCTTCACCCGCCATCTGACAGAATCGTCAATATTATTTAATGTAGCACAGTCCGCCGTGGCGGATTGCCTGTGTCTTAACAAATCTAATCTCAGTCTCAAATCTGAATCCCTGTTTCTCGAGGTAAACTTAATCAAATCCTTTTCTTCAAGAATTGCAGCTATGTCGCAGGCAAGACTCCCCATACCTATTTCAGAACTGCGGATGATCATGTTTGCAAGACGGGGATGCGTTCCTGCGGCGAGCATTTTCCTGCCATGCGCCGTGATTTTCCCCTTTGCATCAACCGCTCCGAGTTCGGTCAGAAGTTCGACAGACTGTGCGAATTTCGCAGACGGAGGCGCATCAAGCCATTTCAGAGTGGAAGTGTCAGAGACGCCCCATTCGGCAAGAATCAGTGCGAGATTCGCAAGATCCGACTCCAGTATTTCAGGGATGTCGTATTCCGGCATCAGTGAATTCTCGTTTTCGCCCCAGAGCCTGTAACAAACTCCAGGACCTGTTCTTCCCGCACGTCCTCGCCGCTGGTCGGCGGAAGCCCGGCTAACCCTGACAGTTTCAAGATGCGACATACCCGTCCGGGAATCAAATATGGATTTTCTGGAAAGGCCGGAATCGATGATAACACTTACACCATCTATGGTGATACTGCTTTCAGCGATGGAAGTGGCGAGTACAATTTTTCGCATGCCGTCTGGAGCTGGCTGTATCGCCGCGTCCTGCTTATCCTTATCCAAATCCCCGTAAAGAGGACAGATTATCACATCGCCTGCAGGTCTCAGCTCCAATCT
>CAZION010000324.1:0-3331 GCA_964540865.1 uncultured Victivallis sp. | reverse complement strand
GCCATGGCGCTCATAACAACCGCCGCCGGGCTTGTCATTGCGATTCCCGCAATGCTGGCATATGCATACTTCAGGGGCCGTGTGAACGGACTCATCTCCGAACTTGAGTCAAAGAGCGGCAGGCTCTCAAGAAACCTCTCGGAATTCATCAAACAAATATGAACTTCAGAAAAACCATAAGGGAAGACAACGTCGGATTCCAGATAGCTCCGATGATTGACATTGTCTTCCTCATCCTCATATTCTTCATTTCCGCGTCCATTTATGCACAGTGGGAATCCAAGATAGGAATAAAAGTGCCGACGGCGAAATCCGGAGAGCACCCACCGCGCTATCCCGGAGAGGTCATAATCAACATCGCCTCGGACGGAAAAATCTTCCTGAACTCCGTGGAATACTCGTTCCAGCGCCTGAGCTCCACACTTCCGGAGCTGGCGAAAATGTATCCGGACCAACCTGTCACAATAAGGGCCGACAGGGAGACGCGTTACGAAAACGTGATAATGGTGCTGGATCTCTGCCGAAACGTAGATATCGGCAACATATCGTTTGCTACTCTTCCAGGTGAAACGCAAAAAGCCGGTGAATAAAATGCACCTACTGCGAACTTCGCAAAATCCCAGAAGCATCCTCCGGCATAATCGGAATAGTTTTTTTTACCACAAAGGCACAAAGGCACAAAGACCGGCAATCCAGCAGCTCCCGGAATATCGGGTGTTCAACTTCTTCCCGATTTCACATACGCTGAAAACATCATTCCTCATTCTTTCTATCCTGCTCGCCTCACTCCAACCTCTGATTTCCGCTGAAATCACAAACGACAGAAAAACCGTGATGATTGATGAACAGCTGAGGCTTGCCGACGGTCTCTTCAAAAGAGGACACTACTCCCTCGCCATAGATGAATACAGGAAGATATTGGATCAGTTTCCGAACGATCCCCTGACAGCCGACGCACTGTCGCAAATTGCGGATGCCTATTCCGCATCAGGGAATCTCGAAAAGGCCCTGGAAAGCTACAAGCTTTTCCTATTGAAGTTCCCCAAGCTCAAAACAGCCGGCGCCGTAAAGGTCAATTACGCCATAGCCCTTCTTAAAACCGGAAAAAAAGAGGATAGGACAGAAGCCGTTTCCATTTTAACGGAAATAAAGAAATCCGGGGAATGCACCGGAATGGTCCGGGATGCGGCCGCATATCATCTTGCAAAATTCTATGGTGATACCGGAGAATCAATAAATGCCAAGGCCGAGTTCAGGGAGCTGTCAGCAAAGAAAATCAGTTCCGGCGATGATATATATGCGGCTTTCGCAAGAATTGAACTGGCATCCATCCTCGACAGCGAAAGCAAAAGCGATGAAGCTGCCAATCTCTTGAAATCCCTGATTGACAATAAAAACACCCCTCCTGAAATACTCTGCCCCGCACTCAACTACCTTGCCGCAATGCATTACAGGGAGAAAGAATATCTGGGCGCTGCCGAAGCCTATGAACAGCTTTGGCTTCTGTTTCCCGATTCGGCCGAAGGGAAAGAGGCTTATTATAAAAAGTACGAGAGCCTCTTTCTAGCAAAAGAATATGTGTCGCTCATCAATGGAATAGACCGAGCTCTTGAAAAATCCGGGAAGAACATTGATTCAAACACTGAAATACTCGTCAACATGAGAGCCTCAGCCCAGATGGAACTGGGTTCCTACAAGGAAGCCGTTCAGACATTTTCAAGGATAATAAACTCACCTTCCAGTTCCGCAGAATATGTCTCAAAGGCCTCTGTCCAGACAATAAAATGCCTGCTCTTGCAGAACAGGATTCCAGAAGCTGTAAAGGAAGCCAAAGATTTGTTGAAAAGAGACAGAATGCTTGCCCAGTCAAAAGTGACCGCCTCCGAAATGATATGCGCTTCCCTGAAAAAACCTTTTGAACAAATAGCGTTCATGAAGGAGACCGTAGGCACTGCCCGGGATGTAAAAGAGAGGAACATCCTAAGACTTGCCCTTGCCGACCTATACTTTAACCTTTCACAGCCCGACAATGCACTTTCCCTTTACCGAGCTCTTTTAAGTGAATGCGAAAATGAACTCAAACCATCATGCCTTTTCGGCATTGCAAAAATCCTGGAGGCTGCCGGAAATGAAAGGGAGGCCCTTGAATCCTACAATAAAATAACAAGGGAATATCCAAAATCCGCCTTATATCCGGGAGCACTCCTGAAATGCGCAGTACTAATGCTTTATGAAAAGTCAGGGGCCGAGGAGTCCAGGGAAATCCTTCTGAGATTGACAAAGGACTACAGCGGCAATAAAGATATCTACGGGAACGCCCTCTTCTACCTCGCCTATATCGATTTTTCAAAAGGTAATTTCATGGACGCCTTTAAAGTGTTCAAGAAAATAGCTGAAGATGGCAAATATGACAGCGGTCTCAGATTTCTTGCAAAACAGTATCTCCTCTGGTCTTTCGTCTCAGCAAACATGATGGTGGATGCAGACAGGTTATTCATGGATATCTCGTCCTCTCCTGAAAGTTTTGCTTCTGTGAATCCCGAACTGCTGCTGCTGCTCGGAAAAAAATACGATGAAAAAGAAAAATCCGAGAACTCGTTCAAATGCTATCAGGCTCTCTCAAAAAACAATAACCCGGACTATAGGATTAAAGCCCTGACGGGACTGGGGCAGTTGATGGAGAAGAAAGGTGACAACGACAAGGCTCTTTCTTTTTATAAGGAAGGTGAAAAAATCAAAACAGAGAACAAGGAGCTTTATTCCGAACTTCTCTCGCGTCTCGGCACATCCCTCTTGAAGAAAGGCAATAGGAACGAAGCTGTCCTTGTATTCGAAAAGTGCATTGAGATGTCGGCGAGTAAGTCGGCCTCAGCCCGTTCGCGGCTTGGCCTCGCAAAAATCCTGTCGGAATCAGAGGAAGACCTGGTCAGGGCAAACCGTTACGCGATGTCGGTTTTCATTCTTTCAGAGGAACCCTCACTATCAGAGGAGGCAATAATGCTCAGCATTGAAATCTCCCTGAAGCAGAACAAGAAGGATGAGGCAAAAGCCACCTTTGAAGAATTGAAGAAACGCTTCCCCCAGTCATTGAAAAAAGACAAAGTCAAGAACCTCCAGATGCTGCTGAAGTGAATGAATAACCTAAGTAAGTTTTAGGTTTTAAGTGTTAAGTTTTAGGTTAAGAGCAGCATTTGAATGTAACACAGGCATCTTGCCTGTGGTCTTAAAATACAATTTCCTATACGATTGAATTCTGTCAGGCTCTTTGGACTGACTATGGAGATAACATGAGTCTAACCCTTTAACGGGATAACCGCTTAGCGGTTCCCAA
>CAZION010000323.1:0-3335 GCA_964540865.1 uncultured Victivallis sp. | reverse complement strand
TCCATCCCCACCCGGACATCCGATATCTGTAAGTCTTTTTTCCGAGAAGCAGAAAACAAACTCCTCTATATTGTCGACTTGGAAGCAGAGATGCTTATAGATGTTTCCACTGATGAGATCCTCGCCCTTGCCATCTCCCCATTTCTTATTTGCCATCGCATGATCAAAGATTTCCATGAAGGTCTGATTGCCGCAGGCGATATAATATCCAAAAGTAAGATTTTCCTCATTTTCAAGAGTGAACTGCACCTTGATTCTTCCATAATGAAGAACAATTTCCGTATGTAGGAATTTGATTATTATTGAGAACTACGGGGAGCCTGTCAAAAACTGGCCCGGACCATGAACTGGATCTGAAGCGCATCCGCAAAGTGTCTTGATTATGGAAATCCTTGACATAATAATCATATGCACATATCTTATGCATAAAGGATGCATATAATTATGAGAACAACATTAGATCTGCCGGAATCGCTCCTGGAAAAGCTGATGAGGCTCTCCGGAGAGAAGAACAAAACGCGGCTGATAACCAACGCCCTTATCGAATATGACAGGCAACTCAGGCGTGAAAAGCTGCTTTCCTGCCAGGGGAAAGGGATTATTTCCGAGGATTTCTCACCCTATAAGATTAGGAATGCCGAAAAAGATGAGAGCAATGGTTGATACATGTTGCTGGGTGGATTTTTTCCGTTCGGGAAAAGGCAGAACGTCCCAAAGCGTCAATGAGCTTGTCATGAACGACAACGCCTGCGTGTCGGGAATAATAATATCCGAACTTGTCTATGGGGCGATTTCCAACAAGGAGGCAGACCTGATAAAGAACGTCCTGTTGGGTGTGCATGTAATGCCAATCGACAATTCGGTCCTCATGAAGGCGGGGGACATGGGTTTCTCCCTCCGCAGAAAAGGATTCACCATTCCGCTGACAGATCTGGTGATCGCCGCGCAATGCCTGGAAAACAATCTGGAACTGATGACCTCGGACAAGCATTTCAATATTATTGCAGAGCATACGCCACTGAAGGGCCCGATGAAAAATAAATTGGGCATTTGACGGGAAATACAGGCGTTTGGATTTTAGGCGCAAGCCCTGAGCGTATCGGGCATACACGAAGGGTGAAGCAACGAAGAAGACAAATGCATGGATTCCCGTCCCAAGGGGCTGGCGTTCTTCCGGCCGCTTATCACGTTGCTCAATCGTCAAATATCTTCAGATATTCTCCTCTTTCGCACCATGATAATCCATCCGGAATATTCGCCAGCAAATGCCCAAATTATTTTTTATCGGACCCTAAGACTCACGGAATATAATTCAAGGAACCATAAACATTAACTCTGCTCCTAGCCGTCTATCCATAATCTCCTGTCTCGCGCCATATGCCAATTTTTAGAGGTTCCCTTCAAATATACCGAACTTTTCAGTCCATCGAATTCTCCTGCGGAATACCATTCGATCCTGACTTTATTCTTTCCGGCTTTCAAGAAGGAGGACAGGTCCGCAGCAAGATTGAACGGATCATCGTCATATAGCCAGGCATTCAATCCAACCTTCTCAGCCTCACTAATGATTGTTCCCAGCATGGCAATTTATTGCGCGCTATATGTTTAATCTGTGCTACAACTTAAGATGCCTCATCAAAAGGACATGCCTGCCTCACCAGAACTTGCTGCAGAAATCGCTGGAGAGATTCTTGACAGGAAACTCATCGGCTTTCCTTCCGAGCCAATGATACAGGGCGGCCCAGACCATGCTTTCTATCGGCAGTTTCTCCTGATTGGGAACTGCCCACGTGGTATGAAGCACTTTTGAAATTCCGAGTCTTTCCGCATCCCTTAAAAACAAACGCATGGCTTCAAAGTGAAAGGCGGTTATCGGCAGGACATTGAACCCTTTCTCCAGAAAGAAATCCAATGAACGGTATTCCTGGGTCGGATAATAATGCCAGTCGCCGACCGTGTATCTTTTTGAGAGCCCATCCAACGCCTTCCATACATTGCCGGCAGACCCGTTCCCGCTTACGAGGGGGCCGAATTGTTCGCTTTGCAGAAACATGTCACCGGCAACTACTACATCTGTGTCCGTATTAGGCACCAGTTCCAAAAACCAGTCCAGATAATCTCCGAACAGTTTTGCAGGTTCCTTCCCTTTGCATAAGGGACAACGGGCAAAAGAGGTGTCGCCTCCTTCAAACTGAACCTCGTCAGCCGCTAAGAAAATCAAATCGGGCTGAAACTCTTCCTGGTACTCGCAGTAGATATCTTTGACAATCTGCCGCGCTTTAATATTGGAAACACACAACGTCGAAGTCCTTCCCGCAAGCTTGCCGCATTCCAGCAGTTCAGGATAGGCTTTCTCAATACCGGTCTCATTCTGATGGCCGGGAACGTTAAACTCGACACCTATCTTAAGTCCGTTCCTCCTTGCAAAATTGATGACATCTTTCGCTTCTTCCATGGACCACGACCATGGTTCGGCAAGTTCGGGATGTGAAGTCGTCTTCAATCCACGGTCAAATTCAAAAATGACACCGGTGTAACGAAGGGGTGTCAAGATCTCCCCTATTATTTTCTTTACCGCATCAGGTTCGGTCCTGTCATACTGGAGACACAGATGCGACCAGCGTTCCTTGAAAGATGGTTCTCCTTTAAGCAGGGAAACTACATTCTCAAGCGCCTGTGTTTTGGATATTCCCGCTTTCCGTTTCAGTTGCCTGCCTTCAATATATTCATCAGGAACCTCCCCCGTATGAAGTTCAAAGTTCATCCTGTGGACGAAAGTTTCGCCCGGATGCAATTTGAATTTAAGGGAATTGAATCCGCGTGTTACCGTGTTGCCGTGAATCATCACCGTCGCGGTTTCACAATCATCGTCAGAGCTCAGTTTCAGGAAATATTTCTTATTTGTGTCTCCCACGATAATTGACGTCCCCCTATAATCAAACGCCTTCACGTAGCGTTCTCCAAAGTTTGCGAATTCTATGAATTCCTTGACTTTACTTAATGGGGAATTGCATTTTAATGCCACAGGCAATCCGCCGCGGCGGACTGTGCTACATTCCGGACCTTCAATAACCGTGGTGAACATTCCGTCACGCTGCGGCAGGCGTCCGCCTGCAAACATGTTGAAATGCTCAACCTGCATCTGCGTGATTTCCTTTTCGGAACCGTTCCTGACGCTGAATTCAACCTTCAACGAATCATTGTCGAGGGTTATCCGTTTTGTTATTGTCAGACCATCAACTGTTCTTGAAAAGACAGCATGGCCGGCATCCTGTTCAACAAGATCCATCGGTTCAATAAAAAGCGTCTTATAGAAATTACCTATCACGCCGGTT
>CAZION010000322.1:0-3339 GCA_964540865.1 uncultured Victivallis sp. | reverse complement strand
TCATACTCGCGCATACCCAAACCCAGCGTGTTCGATGCCGTGTATTTCGCGGCCACACGGTCATATTTCGGCCAGGCGTTGCGCTTCTGGCGCAGGACGGTTTCCCGGAAGATGGCCCAGTCCGTTTCGTCGTTAAGCGTAATCTGATCCGTACCCGCCATGCCCGCAGCACCGTGGCCACCCATGCTCGACCGGATGCCACCGACATCCAGCGGCCGTTCCGGCGTGGCGTTCGCGCGCGCCAATGGATTCACATCCCGGCGATACCCGGGCGTCATGGGTTTGACCGGCGTCGCTTGCAGCGCGAACGTCAGTTGACGGGGCGCGTCAATCGTCCGCGCCGTGTTGGCCAGATGCAGCACGAGTTCCACCACGCCGTTCACGCGCCGGATTTCCGCGGAGTCCTTGGTGTCATCCAGTATCCAGCCCTGATCGGACCAACTGACGTAGGACAGGCCCCGCTCGCCGTTGCCGAGATAACAGAGTGAAATGTATTTGCCGTGGATGCCGGCGGTGGTCGGCAGATTCTTGTTGGATTGCCACAGCACGCCTTCTTGCTTCGGCAATTCTCCAAAGAATTCCGGGTTGCGTCCCCCGCAGCCGTTGATCACGGCCGTGTCAACCGGCTCCGCCAGGGGAATCACCAGATCCAGGGATTGCACGTCCGTCTTGCCCTCCGGTTGCAGGGACAGCGTGACCTGCGTCAGGCCGTCATATTCTGTCCGCGTTGTGATCGTGACCGGCAACGCACCCAGGCGTCCCTTCGCCGCCGTCTCCACCACGCCCGGTTCCGCGCGCGTCACCTGAAAGGGTGTGGTGGAAGTCCACGCCGCCGACGCGCCGGCAATCGCCGCATCCAGGCGGATGGGTTTGGCCAGCAATTCATCGCCGAGGCTCTTGATCGAGGCCGGCAAGCCGTCCGCGCCAAAGGTGATGTTGCGACCCCAGACGCCAACCGTCTGCTTCTGGACCGTCATCGGCGTCCACGGCGGGATCACCGTGTCGCCCTTGCCCAGGGTGTTGTTTTCCCACTCGAAATGATGACGCTTGAACGTGTCTACTTTCTCGAACAGGACTTTCCCTTTCTCATCGAGCAACCGACAGAAGACTCCGTAGCCGCCCAACGGCAGCGGCGGGGTTTCGACGAAGAGGCTGACCAGGCCCGAAGCGGGAATCGGCTCTCGCCGATAGGCCATGCGGTAGGAGGTGCCGGCCACCGCATGCTGCTGATGATTTTCCACCAGCCGCTCAATGGCCACTTCGAGCGTCTTCGCGGCGCGCACTTCCGGTTTGATGCCAAGGATGTCGATGTCCGCGCTGATTTCGCAGCCGCCATAACTCGGCATGTAGGCCGTGGTGATCGCCGGATCGCCGGATTTGCCGCGCGAGGCGGCCAGGAAGTCGAAGAGGGACGTCTGCAGGTCCGACGGACGCTTGAAGAAACGCCCGCTCTGACGGAAGAGCGGCTGCTTCTCCGCGTCGCTGACGGTCAACTGATAGCGGTAGGCCGACTTGCCTCGCAATTGCTGCCCCTGCCCCCACAGCACGCTGTCGGCCTGCTCGAGGGCCAGCGCCTTCTCCAACGCCAGCGGGGTCCGTCCTTGCGCCGGCACGTCCAGGGTCGCCTGATGCCGGAAGACCTCGCCTTTCTCGGGATGGTCCACCACGAACTCGACATTGAGTTTCCCGGCGGCGCCACTCCGATTGGCGACCGACCCGGCCAGCGCCAGCTTGCCGTCCATCAGCTCGCCCAGCTTGTCCACTTGGATGGCGGGCGCCTTGCGGTCCAGCGCCACCGTGGCGAAGGCCGTGAAACTCAGCCAGCTCGTCGGCACCCAGCCGAGGTAGGACTGCTCGGAGTCCGAGGCGTTTACCAGTTGCAGGGTCAACGCCGTGCCGTCCTTCGGCGGTTCTTTGAACCCGAGGCTGGACCACGGGATGGCCATTTCCATCGTCCACACCGAGTCTTTGATCTTGCAGCCGACCTTGGCGGCGGATTCCCATTCGAACCCGTCCCAGCCGACGGCGTGCTCCCGCCGTTGATCCACCACCGCGCCATAGGGGTTCACCATCCATTTGTAGAAGTGTTTGGTCAGCGCCATATTCGGATCCGGCCAGGTACTGAGCATGATCTCGACGTGATCATCCCCCAGCAGCCCATCCGGCCAGCCGGTCGCGCCGGGGTTGCTGCCCCCTTCGTCGCCGCGTTTATTGCGCGCCTTGATGGAACCCGCCGGGTACAACGGCCAGGCGGTGGCGAGGTAGAGGTTGTTCTCGTCGAAGGCCAGCCACCACGAAGGCTGGATTTTCTCCGGCACCAGCGCGCCCTGGTTGTAGTTGCCAAACCCGGTGATGCGTTCCGCCCCGTCCCACTCGCCCGGCGCCAACTCGCCATCCATGACCGGTTTCGCGGCCAGTGCCGGAACTCTCAGGTAGGGCCGCGGGTCGTTGGCGTCCCCCGTGCCTTGTTTTGCGGTGTCTGCGGCCCAAAGCGGTGTGGTCGCCAACGCTGCGACTGCCGCCACAGTTGCCATTTTGCTTTTGTTGTTCATTGCGTCTCCCTTTCTTGTTTTGGACTAGCGACGAGCGACTTGCGACTCGCGGGTCAGATGCTTCTCCTGCCGTGACAATCGGGGTAGCCGGAGCATCCCCAGAACTCGCCCTTCTGCGATTTCCGCTTGCGCATGGGTTTGCCGCACTCGGGGCAGACCGGGACCTCCCCGTCCCGTGCCTCGATCCTCGCCTGGGTCATGCGTTCCCGAATGCCGCCTTTCTCGATGAACGCCGCCTCCTGCGACTGAAGCTGCTTGCCCAGCAGCGACAGCGCCCGCTGCACGAGCACGATTAGGGCATTGGCCACCACGATCGCGTTTTCGTGTTCGAGCCAGGGGTCGAACTTCTTCTTCTCGGCGTGCAGATAGCGCCAATAGTCGTGCAGCACATCGTCCGTGTACTCGAAGGGGGCCAGGTGGATGGCCGACAGGGCTTTGTGCTCCTCCGAATGGACGCTCCAGGGAATCTCGCCCCGCTCGGCGAGAAAATCCTCCAAGTCGCCCAGCAGTTCCGCCAGGCTGGCCTTGGCGACATCCGTCAGTTTCATCTCCGTCTCGGTGGACGTCCGGGCCCGCTCGGAACCCTCGACGATGTTCTGCTTTCCCGAGCGCGACGCGCCGACCATCTGCCCCAGGGTCTTGCCCAGCGGATCTTGCTTCCAGTCAATGAACCGCTTGCAGAACCGCATCGTCCCAAGGTGAATGATCGTCGCGAAGTTGAACGAGTGCAACTTGCGGTAGCCGCCGCTCTTGTTGAAGATCTGGGTCACTTGGGTTGTTCCTTTCT
>CAZION010000321.1:0-3371 GCA_964540865.1 uncultured Victivallis sp. | reverse complement strand
AATCTTGTCAGGAATTATGAAAATCACATCAAGGCCCTTGAGGAACTTGTCCTGAGTCCGGAGGGGATTCTGTATAGCGAGGCGAAAAATATTTTAAGAGATGAGATTTCAGTCCCTAATGTATGCTGGAGCATCCTAAATGCCATAGCGTCAGGTTCAACGAGAATATCGGAACTTGGCACCAGGCTTTCCCTCCCTGCAAATCAGCTTACAAGGTACATTGACTTGCTCATGGATCTCCAACTGATCAGGAGGACAGTCCCGGTTCTTGAATCCAATCCACAGAAATCTAAAAAGGGCGTCTATTCGGTTTGTGATCCGTTTTTCAGGCTTTGGTTTGGTACAATATATCCCTATGAGAGTTTCCTTGAGATGGGTAATTCAAAGCTCGTTCTGCAGAGGATAAGGGAACGTCTGATAAATCATGTAGCCAACTGTTATGAGGATATCTGCACTGAAAGTATCATGTCCGGGATGAGTGATTTCGGCTGCCTTAAAGTCGGTAGGCAATGGGCTGGAGACTACGAAATTGATATTGCGGGAGTGGATGAACAAGGCAGTCTTGCTCTTCTTGGTGAATGCAAATGGACAGCGCAGAAGATCGGGATGTCTCTCCTCCATGAGTTGAAAGGAAAAGTGGTTGGAAATTCATTGCCAGTTTCAGAAAACTGTAAATACCTGTTCTTCAGCAAGTCGGGTTTTTCAGATGATTTGATTAAACAGTCCAAGCACGATGAAAATATTCTTCTCCGTAGTTTATAATCCGATGGAATCCGGTTCTCACTCTTGCTTGGACTTCAGATTTCACGGACAAAAGTTAAAAGGGAAGTTCGGAAATGCGTAAGTTCGGGAGTGTAGAAGATCATAGCTCGTAGAGTGAATGGTGAAGTGTGAATAGTGAAACGATTGATTAAAAATAACTTTTCACATTTCACTTTTTACCTTTCACTGCTAAAACCTATCAGCTATCAACTATGAACTAACATCTTGATAATAATTATGCATGAGCTACATTATGTATATAAAACATAATATAGGATTTATATGCTTCCTTTTTTGAATAGGGAATTTGAGACGAAGAAATTGACCAATGTGCTTAGGGGTAGGTCTGGGGTGCCTGTTTTTGTAGTTGTTTATGGGCGCAGAAGATGCGGGAAGTCCAGGTTGCTTCAGAAGCTGATGGATAATAAAGATATTTACCATCTTGCCGAGAACAAGGATCGAATACTTCAGATCAAGTCATTATCTGATGAAATAGCAGCAACCGTGAGAGAATTCAATTCGGTTACCTATCCCGATTGGGAATCTGTTCTTAAAAATTATAATATCAGGGCAGTTAAGGGAACAAGCTTGGTAATAGACGAGTTTCCCTATCTTGTTCATCAGTCTCCAGAGTTGCCAAGCATACTGCAGAAATTTCTCGACACCCACAAGGAGAGGAATTTCAATTTAGTAATATGCGGATCTTCGCAGAGGATGATGCATGGACTTGCGATGGATGCGTCATCTCCCCTTTACGGGCGGGCAGATGAGATAATAAAAATCAGACCCATGGAATGCAAGTGGATATCAACGGCTCTCTCCCTGAGTCCTGTTGAAAGCATCGGAGCTTATTCAGTTCTTGGAGGAGTCCCGAGGTATTGGGAGTTAGCACTCGGGAAAAACCTTGAGGGTATAATAAGGGATATTATCATAGATCGAGATGCAATCCTATATGAAGAACCGGTAAGACTCCTCCTCGACGATATGCAGACAGTGGTGCAGTCATATTCCCTTCTTTCCGTGGTTGGCAACGGTGCAAACAGGATATCGGAAATAGCTTCCCGTCTGGGAAGACCTGCGGGAAGTCTTACGCGACTTCTGTCGCAGATCGTCAACTTGGGTTACATAAGGAGAGAAGTCCCGTATGGGGAAAGCATAAAGACAACCAAGAGGAGCCTCTATAAAATAGATGATCCCTTTATGAGTTTTTATTTTAAGTTTGTCGAACCATTCAAGTCGCAGATTGAACTGGGGTTATCTGAAGATTTGCATAATAATATCATAAAGCCAAGATTGTCCGCGCATATTTCCGAAGTATGGGAGGAACTTTCAAGAAAATCAATTCCAACCCTGGGATTATTTGATAAGAAATGGAAACCGGCATGTAGGTGGTGGGGATATGGAAAAGACGGCAAGCAGATGGAAGTAGATGTAGTTTCAGAAACATATGACGGTAAGTTTCTCCTGCTCGGGGAAGCTAAATGGTCTGAAGATATATCAGTGAATGAAATTAATAAAAGAATGGAATATGTTGAAGGTAATTTCCCCTTGATTAAAAACAGGGAAGTAAAGAAGGTTCTATTCCTGAAAAAGAAATGCGAGGGTATTGATTCACATGTTGTATATCCAGAAGATCTTGTCAAATAATAGTGAAAGTCAGAAAATTATGTAGTGTAGTAGCTCACATTTCATAGTTCAAAGCTATCCTCTAAGAGTTCGCCGTGCCGGCGAAGGGATAGTTGCCAGTCGTTGGTCGTTGGTCGTTGGTCGTTGGTCGTTGGTCGCGGGGATGAGGAAAAGGGAAGTTCTGGGGGAAGTTCGAAAGTTCGGAAGTGCTAAAGTTCTGGAGTTGGTGTAGAGTTGTCCGTACCGGACAAGATTTCTGGAAGTTCGGAAGTGCGGAGGCTCATAGCTCGTAGAGTGAATGGTGAAGGGTGAATAGAGAAACGACTGGTTAAAAATAACATTTCACTTTTTACCTTTCACTGCTAAGACCTATCAACTATGAACTAACAGCTCGTAGGTCACAGCAGACACCTATTTGACAATTTATAAAATGATACTATGATATGATACTATGAACAGAAGGCATAAAAGGATACTTGAGTCTGTTTTCCGAAAACCTGAACCGGCAAATCTGAACTGGGATGATGTAGAGAAACTTTTAAAATCCCTTGGAGCGGTTGTCAGCGAAAGGGAGGGTTCTCGGGTGGCGATTTTCCTAAATGGGAGGGTTGCGGTGTTTCACAGGCCTCATCCGAGAAAAGAAACAGATAAGGGCGCAGTTAAATCGGTAAGGAAATTCTTAGAAAACGCAGGGGTGAGACCATGATGAAATACAAAGGCTATACGGCTGTGGTTGAATTTGATGACGATGCAAAAGTTTTTCGCGGGGAAGTTGCGGATACCATGGATGTTATCACTTTCCAGAGCGCAAATGCGAAGGAGCTTGAAAAGGAATTCCATAAATCTGTAGATGAGTACCTGAAATTTTGCGGGGAAATGAAAAGAATTCCAGAAAAGCCTTTTTCCGGTAAACTGCTACTGAGGCTAAGCCCATCTCTTCATAGGAAACTTTATATCGATGCAGTTGATAAAGGAGAGAGCCT
>CAZION010000320.1:0-3435 GCA_964540865.1 uncultured Victivallis sp. | reverse complement strand
AAACGCCTGTGAGGGGCCTTTGAACAGTGAAAATTCACATTCGCCGGATAAACCCGGAAATCTGCAAGCGCCCGACGGTGACTGTGGACGGATTGCCGTTCCTGACAGTGATGGCCGCGGCCAGGAATTCGGGGTCGGCGATGGGCGCATCGGACGTATTGTAAGGCGTGCCGAGGAAATCATTTTCTCCGTCTTCGTGGTCCTTATGATTGGCCTTGGCCTTCTGCCGATAGTTCTGCGCTATTTCAGCTCGGTCGGAGTGCAGGGTACCGATGAGCTTAGCCGCCATCTGCTTCTCTGGATCGCGCTGTTCGGTGCAGGCACCGCCGTCAGAGAACGCTCGTCAATATCCGTTGATCTCATATCGCAAATGGTCTCCATGCGCAAACGCCTTCTTATCCGCGGCATCACCGAGTTTGCCAGCGTCGCCGTATGCGTTGTTGTGGTCTGGGCCAGCGTCGCATTCGTGCGCTCCCAGGCGGAATTTTCGAACGGGAAGGTTGCCATACTGTCAATACCCGAGTGGTGGCTCAGTCTTGTCCTGCCGATCGGCTTTTCAATCCTGACACTCCGTCTTCTTGTGGCGTCGGCTATGGATCTGACGGCAGCCTGGAAGATGAAAAGAAATCCAGGTTCTGCGGAGGTCGGATGAGTGCTTTGCTTTTAATCTCTATTTTGTTTCTGGCCGTTCTCGGTGCTCCTCTTTTCGCGGTGATCGGGGGAAGCGCCCTGATCAACTACTGGCGCGCAGGTATAGATATGCAGGCGCTTGTAATTGAATTCTACCAGATCGGATCAAAGCCGATGCTTGATGCCCTCTTCCTTTTCGCATTCACGGGATGCATTCTCGGGCACAGCCATGCGCCCCGCCGCCTGCTCCGACTCTCCAATGCTTTTCTAGGGTGGATGCCGGGAGGGCTTGCGGTAGTCGCAATAGTCTCGTGCTCTTTTCTCACAGCTTTCACCGGCGCATCCGGAATAACGATAGTGGCCCTGGGCGGACTCCTGCTGCCTGCGATGCTGGAGAAAAAATACGACCGGGATTTCAGTCTGGGTGTGATCACCGCCAGCGGCAGCCTCGGATTGCTTTTTCCACCGAGTCTGCCCGTGATCCTGTACGGGGTCATAAGCAACACCAAGATAGATGATCTGTTCTTAGCCGGAATCATTCCAGGAACGCTTATGGTGCTCTCTTTGTCCGGGTATGCAGTGTGGAGAGGTGGAGCCATGGCGACTGCAAGGGTGAAATTCAGCTTTGCCGAGATTTTCCGTGCGATCTGGGATGCCAAACTGGAACTCCCGCTCCCCTTCATAGTGATAGGCGGGATATACTCAGGTATTTTTGCGGTCAGCGAGGCGGCGGTGATTGCCGCTGCGTACGTGATAGTCGTCGAGATGTTCATCAGCCGCGAAGTCGGGTTCCGGGATTTCATCAGGATCGCCAGGGAGAGCGCGATACTCACCGGAGGCATACTGATCATCCTCGGAATGGCGCTGGCCGCCACGAATTACATGATAGACGCTGAAATGCCTGCGAGACTGTTCGAGCTGGCCAGCCCGTACATGACAAGCAAGTTCGGCTTCCTCATCACGTTGAACATATTTCTTCTCATCGTCGGATGCATGATCGACATATATGCCGCTACGGTCCTGGTGGTGCCGCTAATAATACCCATCGCCGCCGCATTCGGAGTTAACCCCGTACATCTCGGAATAATCTTCCTCGTGAACCTTGGCATAGGCTACATAACCCCGCCTGTCGGCTTGAACCTCTTCATCGCGAACATCAGTTTCCGCGAACCCATTTTCAAGCTCTACAGGGCCGCCTTGCCGTTCGTCTTTATCCTGCTGATTGTCCTTGCCATCGTAACCTATGTTCCGGAACTCAGCCTCTTTTTCTTGAAAGATAAATGATCGGCTTGTAACAATTCGTTGATATCAACTCTTAACTTTGCGTCTTGGTGCCTTGGCGGTTAGCCTGAATATTTCCTGACCCTAGCTTCTGTCTCTTCGTATTCCTTTTCCGCAAGTTTTATCTTCCTGTCAACCTGCCTGAGAAGGAGAACTCCTCCGTCGCTGCTCACGTTCCCGCCGTTGAAGTCAACTCCGAACTTGCGGGATTTCAGATTCGGAAAGAAATCGTCTTGAATTAAGTTTTCTGAAGCGTTAGATTTTATCATTGGCAAACCTCGCTCTTGTTGTCTTTTGTAAGTAACTTGACAATAACAAGATGCGGAGAGTTCGCCAATGCCTTTTTATTCTTTTCGTGAAAAATGTGGGTTAGACCATGAGTCGTTGAAATCCTAATAGATATTGTCTCGCGAGTGCGCATCGGATTAAAGATAACCGACTTACAGCTTTCTCTTGATGCTGTATATTACAATCCTGTCCATTACATGTTCGCACATGTTGCAGATATCCCCAATCTGGCAGACTATGTCCTTCTGGATGATTTTCTCACCCATTCCTATTTCCGCCTCGAAAATCCTACGGATCATTTCGTGTTCAAGGGTGTCTCCGATGCTCTCGGTGTTTTTAATCAGGGTCTGAAGTTCCTTTATCCTCTGCATTTTCATAAAACAGTCGAGGGCCGCCTCCCTGGTGTATTTGAACGATTCAACCGAGATGGAGAGGAGCTCGGAGATGTCTTTTTTGAGTGAAGGCATGATCTCGGTCCTCTGTATCTTCAGGAGATTGGCGAGGTGGTCTGCGCCATTGGGGATTGCGTCAATCCTCTCGATGATGTCCAGCAGGTCCTCCCTTGATTCCGGAAGCAGGGACTGCTCGTACATTTCGCATTCGATTATGCGGCGCATGCCGTCCGCGTCCGATTCCTTCTCGTGCACTTTTCTGGAGAGAACCCCGTAATGCTCATCCAACCCGTTTGCCATGGAATGCTCAACGGCTTCCCTGAAGATCTCTATAGTGTCCGTACAGAGGTTCAGGTAATTGGTGTATTTCTCAAGCAGAATCTTGTTTTTGTTGAAGAGATACATTTTTGCGTCCTTTCTGTTTAAGGTTCGTTTTCATTTTTAGTGGGTAAATATGAAAAATAATTAAATGAGCCAATTTCAAAGGTAGTCAGAAGTCAGGATTCAGAATAAAACCGAATTTGAGTTCAAACTCAATTCTGCCTCCTGTCTTCTGACTCCTGAATTCCTAGTTTTGAATATCCAATATCCAACACGGAATATCCAATATCCAAGGAAATTATCAGTATTTCCCTCTCATACTCCTATGCTCCTCTCTGCCTCTCTGCCCGTTGCCTGTTGCCTGTTGCCTGTTGCCTGTTGCCCGTTGCCTGTTGCCCGTTGCCTGTTGCCCGTTGCCTGTTGCCTGTTGCCCGTTGCCCGTTGCCCGTTGCCCGTTGCCCGTTGCCCGTTGCCTGTTGCCTGTTGCCTGTTGCCTGTTGCCTGTTGCCTGTTGCCTGTTGCC
>CAZION010000319.1:0-3438 GCA_964540865.1 uncultured Victivallis sp. | reverse complement strand
TTTTCTGCATTATTGCAATCGTATTGCATAATAATATATTAATTTCATGCAATAAATCAAGCATAATGCTACAGTTTTTAATAAAAACAATGAAATTTAATGACTAATCCAGCTGAATATTATAAGAGCGTCGCAATGTATTTCAGGTATTTGCCTAGACTGGCACTTACTTCACCAATTGGATTATCTTGGAGTCCAGTAAAGATAAAGACATTCATGTAAAAGCTTTTTCATGGCAGAAGGCTTATTAAGATCCAGCCCAAGCGTCCTTGCAAGCGTTATCCTGTTCGAATGAGCGAAAAAAACAAGCGCTGTGATGCTATAGAGATAGGATTTAAAGCTGACATCAGCCGGAAATATGCCTTTTTCACAGCCTTTCCTGTAAACAGACTGAATATGTTCAAAAGACGGACGAGACATGCACGGCAAGGCTTCAGCATTCTTTCCGCCATCGAGATTTTCAAGTATCAGGAGACGCCAGAATTCGGGGTGCTCCGTCAGAAAATCCAGATAGACATCAACCAGCGCCTGGCTAAGGCATTCCGGCCTGTCAACCGGAAAGGAGACCAAACTCTCCTCTGATTCGACAATTCCTGAAAACACCGTGAACAAGACTTTCTTATAAAGCCCTGATTTTCCTCCGAAATAAGAGTAGATCCTTTCCTTGTTTATACCGGCCCTCTGCGCGATGATATCAACACGTGCGCCGTTGAATCCATTTCTGGAAAACTCCCTTATCGCCGCTTTCAGTATTCTTTCACGTGTCCTGTCGCTTTTTTTCATTTTTCCCTGCCTGTCATTATCTAAGACAGCCACTGGTGCAGATTCTCAAGGACGAAATCATCATCCACCAAATGCGGATAAGCCTTTATTACTCTTCCAATTTCCTCCTTTTGCCCAGGAGAAAGCTGTTCGTCAGGATTCAGGCAATACGGTGTCTGCATAAGCCCCTGCCTGAATAGCACTTCATGAATTCCAGGGATACATCCGTAGAATCCGTTGGCCGCATCAAAAATGACGGCATTCATGTCAGTGACCTCAGCCCCAATTGTCAGCATCTGGGCTGGCACGGATTCCATATCGCGCACTCTCTTTATGTCTTCTAACAGCTCAACCGCTTTCCGGGTCCAAACTCCCCAGTGTCCGAGGAGACCTCCGCGGATCCTTATGCGTTTTTCACCTTGGAAAGTTGAGACCTTAAATTCAGTAAGGAGATCAGCCACTATGCTGTCGTCATTGCCTGTGTACAGGAGGATTTCATTTTCTCTTCCAGACTCGGCGACTGCCCGGACCACATCCATTGTCTGATATCTGTTGAATGGCGCTATTTTGATCCCGAGAATATTTTCTATCTCTGAAAATTTACGCCAGAATGACAATGGCAGCAGAGTTCCGCCTACTGCCGTCTGCATATAGAATCCGAAAACCGGCATCACGGCAGCGACTTTCCGGCAGTGTCCTATGGATTCTTCAATTGGGCAATTACGATATGCCGCCAAGCTCGCAAGACATGCGTGATATCCGAGGGAACGGGCGGTCTCAGCCTCACTGACCGCCTGCTTTTCCTTTCCGCATACACCGGCTATCAAAACTGTTTTACGCTTCTGTCTTTTGACTTCCTCGGCGACAAGCTCGAGCAATGGCTTGAAAAGCCCGACGGATGGTTCACGTATCTGGAACTGTGTCGAGTGCACGGCGACAGCAATTCCTCCGACCCCGGCATCGAGATAATAACGGATCAGCGCACGCTGATGACGTTCATCGAATTTACGGTTCTTGTCAAGACACAGCGGCAGCGCCGGAATTGCCGTTCCGAGGCGCAACGTTGAAAGCACAGATTCAGGCAGATCTTTTACCAGCATATTAAAAACTCCCGTTTCTTGTTTGAAAATGAGTGGGCTTATTCAGAGAGCGACCGCCTGACATGGCCCATTTAGCGCTCCATTCAATAATGGTTTCCACAGGCACTTCCGGGTATCCGAACATGCTGAATGACTTCCCTGCATTACTCAGGTAGGCCGCCGTCGCTTCAGTTCCCGCAAAGACTGGTTTCTTTCCGAGAAGTTGTCCAAGCTTTTCAGCGAGACAGCGCACGGAAACGGTTTCAGGTCCGGTAACGTTCAGTATGGAGGCAGGCGAAGAGACGATATTGAAGGCGAGCAACGAATACCGGATCGCATCGCCCTGCCAGATGAGATTCACATAACCATTCTCCAGATCAACAGTCTCTCCTTTGTTAATCTTCTCGATCAGGTCCCGTATCACTCCATACCTCAGGTCATTGGCGTAGTTAAGTCGGATCAGTGAGACTTTTGTCCCTGCCGTCTTTGCATAATGCGCAAAAATCCTTTCCCTGCCTAGTGCAGACTGCGCATAGTCACCGACCGGAGCGGGAGTATCGGATTCTTTTGATTCAAATCCCGGCCTGGTGAAGCCATAGACGCATCCCGTGGAAAACGCAACGATTCTGGACTCGGAATAGCGTCTGCATATGTTGGAAGGGACAATTGTATTAAGAGCCCAAGTCAGTTCCGGATCTGTGTCAGTGCCAAATTTCCGTCCTGCCATAAAAATCACGTTGTTGGCGTCGGGCAGTTTTTCAACTGATTCGAAATCGAAAAGATCGCATTTTATGGGCTTGACACCCCAGGATTCTACGGCTTTTCTCATGGCCGGATCCGAGAAGCGCGATATGCCGTAGACAGTTTTCCTTACGCCTCCCTTTTTCAGCGCCTGCACCAGCATGGCACCGAGATTGACACCCATTTTTCCGGCGATCCCCAAAATGGCGAAATTCCCATTGAGGCCGGAGACAAGCTCTACCAACTGTTCCGAAGGCCGGCTGATTCTCCTGTCGAGGGCAGCTTCAGAAAAGAAATGTTTCTCAAGAATATTTGATCTCATGTTTTAATCCCCGCATCTTAATATAACCAACTATATGGTTGGATTAATATATACTGCATGGCATGCATGTCAAGAGGGTAAGGCCGAAACAGAATCAGGGGAAGTCAAAAGACATCGGTTCCCGCAACAGTAATGCCACCTTCTATTCCCTTGATCCGGAAGCGGGGCGGCCACATTCAATGGACTGATTATCTTCAGCAATTACAACGGGGCCAATCCGTGTAAATCATGGAAGGGATTTGGTATAACTATATGTCAGCAAGTAAGAGGAACACTAAGGGACATCGCCTAAAAAAATAACCCAAATGTTGTGGCAGAATTGCAGTGCGGCAGGAAGCACGAAGACGCATGCCTCCATTACTTCGCTTGTTTCCCTAAGTATATTTTATAAGCATGCAGGAAGTTTTGTGAATTTGAATAACCGCATTGAAGAGCAATATCCTTCAATTTAAACTCTTTGTTTTCCATCATGGCAGAAGCGTATGTCATAACATTCCTTAAATAATACTGCTTGACCGTCATGCCGGTTAATTT
>CAZION010000318.1:0-3440 GCA_964540865.1 uncultured Victivallis sp. | reverse complement strand
GCCGGGGAGCCTTCGCGCCCGCCGCAACCACCTGCGCACGCACCGGCGACGCTCTGCACACCAGCGCCCCCGTCGCCGCGCGCGTCCAGCAGGTGCGGGAATGCGACTCGCCCTGGCAACCCCTCGAGGGGTTCATCGTCGATCCTGTGCGGCCTGCCCGCGCCGCAGTTCCGCGGTGGAGCTGACCGGCTGACGTGGGGCATTGCGGGGGGGGGCCATGCACGAGATCTCCTTGGTCGACGCGCTGTTCGATCAAGTCGACGCCGCCGTGCGGCCCCACCCCGGCGCGGTGCTGTGCCTGGTGCGGGTGCGGATCGGCGCGCTGGCCGGGGTCGAGCCCGAGCTGTTTCGCACCGCGTTCGAGGGCTTGCGCGAACCCAGGCACCACGGGCGCGCCGAGCTGGAGCTGACCGCCGAGCCGGCCGAGTGGCATTGCGCGACGTGCGACCTGGCCGGGGCCGCGGGCGAGCCCTTGCGCTGCCCGACCTGCGGCGGGGCGCTGGCGCTGCGGCGAGGCGACGGCATCTACCTGGATCACCTGGAGTTGGAGGTGAGCGATGTGTGACGTGTGCGGCTGCGGCGATCCGGCGAAGACCCGCATCCTCGGGGTAGACGTCCACGGTTCGCTGCTCGCGGGAAACGACAGCGACGCCATGCGCTTGCGCCATCGCTTCGGGCGCACGCGGGTGACGGCGCTCAACCTGATGGGCTCGCCCGGCTCGGGCAAGACCGCCCTGCTCGAGGCCACGGCGCGGGCCCTGAACGGGCGGTTCCGGTTGGCCGCGGTCAGCGGAGACCTCGCGACCACGCACGACGCGGATCGTCTGGCGCGGGCGGGACTTGCTGCGGCGCCGATCACCACCGGCACGGCCTGTCACCTCGACGCCGCGCTGGTCGAGCGCTGTCTGGACGGCGACCCCGACCTGGCGCAAGCCGTGCGCCGCTGCGACTTCTTCTTCATCGAAAACGTCGGCAATCTGGTCTGCCCCGCCCTCTACGACCTGGGCCAGCATGCCAACGTCGTGGTGCTGTCGGTGACCGAGGGCGTCGACAAGCCGCTGAAATACCCGGTGATGTTCAAGAATGCGCATCTCGTCGTGCTGACCAAGATCGACCTGCTGCCGCACCTGCCCGACGTGTCGGTGGCCGCCATCCGCGACGCGCTGGCGCGGGTGATGCCCGAGCCGCGCCTCCTCGAAGTGGCGGCGACGACGGGCGAGGGCATCGGGGCGTGGCTCGCCTGGCTGGACGAGCAGCGCGCGCGGGTTCGGGCCGCCCCCAGGCCCCCGACGCCCGTCCGGTGCCGTCCGGCCTAGGACTTGCAGCGACAGCTCCACATGTCGCCCCCCTACCGCTTGGCAATAGTTGACAACCGACGACTTCGGGCTACCGTCGGCGCGGCAACTGCCAGGGTGCGGACCTCGCCGCACGGGCGAATTGCCAATACGACATCGGGGGAGAGCCCGCCGAGAGGAGAACGTCCATGCGCTTGGCTGTCTGGGGGATGAGAGTCGCGGTCCTCGCCGCGTTCCTGCTGTTCATGGGCTGCGAGACCACCGCGGGAAGCGACGACGGCACGACGGCCGGCGGCCTGGAGCTCGTGTCGAGCGCCAAGCCGGTCGTGGGCGCCTGGTTCGTCCCGATGAACGCGTCGAACAACTCGATTGCGCTCTTCAGCGAGCAGCGCGAGCCGTTCACCCTCACCAACAACACCGGCGCCGCCGTGACGATCAAGTCGATGGCCCTGTCGCTCAACGACGGCGTCGTGTCCGAGGAGTGGTCGCTGCAGAAGTACGACATCAAGGCGCTGCCGCTCGAAGTCGACGGCAGCTCGCTCGCTGCGGGTGGAACACTTGATTTCTACGTGCGTTTCTATCCCGTCCTCGGCGCCGAGCGCAAGGCCATCCTCAAGATCGACACCGACGGTGGCGCCCTCGAGATCGCGCTGACCGGCCGCGGCGCCCCCGAGTCGGCCTGGCCGGCCGGCACCACGGTCACGAGCGAGAAGGTGCTCGGCGCGCCCACGACGGACGAGCTGGCGGGCGCGCTCGCGGTCGACGCCACCGGCAACCAGTACGTCACGGCCAACGTCGACTTCTCGACCAACAAGGCGATCCTGGTCACCAAGCTCAACGTCGACCACCAGCTCGAGTGGGCCAAGGTCTTCGACGGCAGCTACGCCGACGTCGCGCGCGACCCGGGCCAGAACGGCGAGACGGGCGGTAGCTCGGGCTCGCTCGGCCTCGATGCGGAAGGCAACGCCTACTTCTCGGGCGGCGTGTCCGGCACCGCCTCGAACAACATCTTCTACGGCGCGGTCTCGCGCGTGGCCCCCGACGGCTCGCTCGCGTGGTCCAAGCTGCTCGGCTTTGGCCCCATCAAGATGGCCAACCAGAACATCGAGTTCTACGGCCTCGACGCCTCGGGCAGCGAAGTGCTCGCGGTGGGCACGACGGGCGGCACCATCACGGCCGAGGCCGGCGTCGTCATCGTGTCCGCGTTCGACAAGGCCGACGGCACGCTCAAGGCCGCCAAGGGCTTCGACCTCCACACCGGCTTCACCGACCGCGCCTACGTCGTGCGCCCCGACGGCCAGGGCGGCGCCTACCTGTGCGGCTTCGGCGGCTCGGCTGGCATGCTGATGCGCGTCAAGGACGTGGCCACCAACCCGACGCTCGACTGGGCCAAGGAGATCCCCCTGGGCACCGGCGGCAACCTGAACAGCCTCGACGTCGACACGGACGGCAACGTCTACGTCGGCCTCGACTTCCGCGGCGCGCTCACGTCGCTCGGGTTTGCGAAGTTCAGCCCGGACGGCCAGCTCGCGTGGGCCAAGACCTACTCGGGCAACTCGGGCGACAAGAACAACGTCCAGGTCGTGCGCGTGTACGAAGGCAAGCTGTGGGTTGGCGGTCGCATCGGCACCCCCAATTTCGATGGTCAGATGGGCGACGGTCTCGTGGCGCGCGTCGCGTTCGACGGCACGCTCGAATACTCGGCGTTCCACTACAGCGGCAAGGGCCCGGACGAGCTGGCCGAGCACCGCGTCAAGGGCATCTTCTTCAATCAGGGCAAGTTGAACATCGCGAGCCAGGTCTACACCGGCAGCATGAACGGCGTGCGCTACAACGGATACTGGTATGCGGGCCAGGGCACGCTCGGCGCCGTCACGCTCGACATCAAGGACGTTCCCGCGCCCACCGAGGTCCCGCTCGACAAGGCCGTCGCCGAGGATGCCGCCGCCACCGTGCAGTGGAAGGACGCCCCCGCCACGCTGCTGCTCCAGGACGCCAAGGCCAAGCATGACGGCAAGGCGCCGGACTCCGACGTGATGCTGACCACGCTCGCGATCCAGTAGACCCGGGCAAACCCTGAGCGCAGCGCTGACGGGTAGTAACCGCAAGCCACCACCCCGAACCATCAAGCCCCGCGCCAGCAGC
>CAZION010000317.1:0-3461 GCA_964540865.1 uncultured Victivallis sp. | reverse complement strand
ATATAGACGGGGCGATGAAAAGTATTTTTAAAAATACTTTTCGAGCAACGTCTAAATAAGAAGTCTGTCCGTATTACAGCTGGAATCATCTTTCTCTTCCTTCTTGTTATTTCAATCGTACCCAACCTCTATCTGTACAGCTCGGGCGACGGCGTTGTGAATGCCCTTACGACCACGCTCAGAAGCCCGATAGAGGGAGTTCTGCATTTCTCCGCGCCTATGAACAAGGAATTCAAAAAAGGCGATACGATTGGAAAAGTCTTGAATGACCGGGTCAACCATAGCTTCCTTTATGAGCTGATGACGGAGAAGAAGATGCTTGACAGCCGTATCGCAAGTTTCGGAGAAAGGCTTGACCGATATAAAAAACTAAGCGCTTCACTGGAGGAAAACCTTTCCAAGTACCAGATTTATTCCGCCAAGCAGCTGGAGCTGCAGGTCAAGCAGGATGAGCACAAGCTCACTGAGGAGAGGGCTGAGTTTGAAAGGGCTAAAAAAGAGTTTGAAGCAAATAAGGTTCTGGCCGTCAAGGATGCCATAACCAAGCGAAGCCTCGAGCAGACAGAGTCGAATTTCCTGAAATCATCCGAACGCCACCTGAGTATCGAATCTAAGCTGGAAGAGCTCAAGAACTCCCTTGATGCAGTAAAGTCAGGGGCATTCCTTGGCGATGGGCATAATGATTCGCCATACTCGAAGCAGAGAATGGATCAGATGGTGATTGAGATATCCCTTGCACAAACCACGATTGATGAGTCGAAAAGCAGGGTCGAAGGGATCAATAAGCAGATCGAGACGGAAAAGGCGAGGATTGAAAGGGCGGAGTGCTTTGAAATCATATCACCTTTTGATGCGCTCATATGGAGGCAACCCCTCACCGAGAGCAGTACGGTCGTGATTAATTCCGAACTTATTGTACTCCTCGACTGCTCGAGTGTCTTCCTGGACATTGCCGTGTCGGAGTCGCAGTTCTCCAATATTGGAGCCGCAGACAAAATCCAGTACAGGCTGATCGGAGATACGGGTTATAAAACCGGTGAAGTAATGGCGCTCCGTGGATCCGGCACCCAGCTTGGGGACCAAAATCTCGCAGCGACACTGAACAAGGATCCCCGGAAGGAGTTTCGCGTCTGGGTGAAGGCCAAGTCTTCGGATCTCGGGCTTTCTCCGCATAATTTCTATCAGGTAGGGCGCCGTTTGGAGGTGAAAATACCACGCAAATGGAACCTGCTGAAAGAGATCGGCAGGTTCATTGATGTCTTCTGACTTCCTATCGTTCCGGCTTTTATTCATAACGGCTGTTTTCTGGCTGCTTGTAGTTCCGTTCCTTACAAGAACCCAGAGCCGTGACCGTTCTGTAATCACAAGTTACACAGCGCTGACAGGGATTATCTACCTAAGTTGGCGTTTATTCTATACGGTCCTTCCTTTTTCGGGCTCCGCCGGGGAGATGGTCTGGGTATATCTTGTCTATATAGTCGAGGTGTTGGCATTCATTGAAATCTGCATTTTCCTCCTTATAATGAGTAAAACAAACACGAGGAGCGAAGAGGCCGACGGATATCAGAGAAAGCTCATCGATTCCGCCCTTCCGTCCGTGGACGTCTTCATCCCCACTTACAACGAGGGGTTTGATGTCCTCGAAAAGACCATATTTGGTGCGAAGCATCTCGACTATCCAAACTTCAAGGTCTGGGTTCTGGATGACGGAAAAAGGCCATGGTTGAAGGAGTTCTGCGAGAATAACAATGTCGGCTATTTCATACGCCCCGACAATTCGCACGCCAAGGCTGGGAACCTCAACAACGGGCTGAAGCACACCTCCGGTGAACTGTTCGCCATATTCGACGCTGATTTCGTCCCCATTAAAAACTTCCTCAGGAGGACAGTCGGATTTTTTTTGAACAACGCCGATATCGGAATAGTCCAGACCCCGCAGCATTTTTTCAACAGGGACCCCATACAGTCGAACCTCTACCTTGACAAGGTCTGGCCAGATGAACAGCGGCTTTTCTTTGACGCGATGGCTCCTTCCCGCGATGGGTGGAATGCGGCATTCTGCTGTGGGTCATGCTCGATCATGAGACGGGAGGCTGTGGATAAAATAGGAGGCATACCGACATCGTCAATAACAGAGGATCTGCTCACGGTAAATTACCGCACTGTCTATCTTGGAGAGAAGCTGAGCCAGGGGATGTCCGCTGAATCCATCAACGGATATTTCATCCAGCGTGGGCGGTGGTGCCGTGGAGGAATACAGTGTTTCTTTGTGCCTGAAGGTCCTCTGCGCGCTAAAGGCCTCAGCCTGCTGCAGCGGATACTTTTCACTCCCTACGGATGGATTATCCAGCCAATTACCCGTTCGATGATGCTGCTTGTGCCAATTGCATATCTCTGGCTAGGGATCCAACCCCTTCATTTCACGACAACCGCAGATCTTCTTTCCTACCAGTTCCCGATGCTGCTCTGCTTTGCCCTGTCGATGCAGTGGCTGGCCCCTAAGAAATATATCCCTGTTTTTTCAACCTCCATAGGCGTGTTCGGGATGTTCAGGCTTCTTCCAGTGGTAATATCAAGCCTGATAAAGCCGTTCGGGGTGCCGTTCCGCGTAACTCCCAAGGGCTCGGGATCCACAACCGGAATTGACTGGTACATACTTTCCGTTGTAAGCCTCCTTATACTTGCCACAATTTCCGGCATATTCTTCAACCTGATTCCTGAATACCGTATTTTGACCACCATGGAGTTTTTCCCATATGCGCTTTTCTGGAGCATTGTCAACCTGCTCATCATGTTCATATGCGTTTTGATCTGTTTCGACACCCCAAGAAAACGCAAGGAGGAGCGTTTCATTATAAATGAGCCAACAATCCTCGAAGGCAGAAATGTGATCATCGACGACATATCACTCGGCGGATGCAAGATAATGCATTCCGCTGGCCGGCGCATCGCCAATCGCGGAGACCGTCTCAAGGTTCAGATTCCCGATATCTCCGAACTAGTCGAAGTGGAGGTGAGAAACTCCAACGACATGAATTTAATGTGCGAGTTCGTTGGATTGAACCCGAAAGTCAGGGAAGAACTGATTGTCAAGCTGTTCACTGGCAGATATGACAATGAAATCCACCATACTTCAAGTTTCACAACGGTCATCTGGCATCTTTTCATGCGGGCGTTTGGAAAGGAACTCAAATGAATCTGCCGGAAGGAATACGCTGAAGGGAGCCTCTGAAAATTCGCACTTGGACTGCGGTACCTTGTGCTTGCATCCCGAGACCGCAGGTGCTCGCGGAGTACCGCCTTTCTTCTGACAAGCTTGCTTGTCAGTTAGACGAGGAGCAAGCTCCTCTAAATTTGGAGCTTGGAATTTAAAAGTTGCGACCCTTGGCCGCCTAATTTAACGTTAAGGAAATTGTATTTATTGTCCCCCCTGCGGGCTTGTCCCGCAGGAGGCAAAGATT
>CAZION010000316.1:0-3461 GCA_964540865.1 uncultured Victivallis sp. | reverse complement strand
ATAAGAGCGGAGAAGATTAAGAAACAAACGGGACGCCTATTCTACATTGTTGGGAGAAAGTTGCGGCCTTTGGCCGCCTAATTCCAATCCAATTTTTGCCTTGCCTCGGAATATGTAAATACCCTCATCAGACACCTCCTGCAAGTTTAATATATTTCCCCTGATTGCACCTGCAATCAGGGGAAATATCAAACAGGTTTGGAAAGGGTTGGGGAGCGGGGAAGAAAAGAACCTTTCCTTAAAAGGTTTTCCCTTCCCCGCAGCAGTTGCAAAAAAAAACGGGGCTGGAAACAGCCCCGTTTTGATTAATCACAAATTCCGCAGGAATTTATGCGATGTATGTTGAAGACGTCGTCTTTCCGCCCAGTTCGCACCAGTCTGTATGGAAGAACTGGCCGCGTGGTTTGTCGATCCTCTCATAGGTATGGGCACCGAAGTAGTCTCTCTGCGCCTGAAGCATGTTTGCCGGCAGGAGGGCTGAACGGTATGAATCATAGTATGAAAGTGCGCTTGAGAATGCCGGTACCGCTATTCCCATCTGCACTGCGGTCGAGATGACATTCCTCCATGAGGTCTGGCAGTCGTCGATTACTTTCGTGAAGAAAGGATCGAGCAGGAGGTTTTCAAGTTTCGGATTCTTGTCGAATGCCTTCTTGATGTCCTCGAGGAATGTTGCACGGATGATGCAACCGCCTCTCCACATGAGGGCGATTTCACCGTACTTCAGGTTCCACTTGTATTCGGCAGCCGCGAGTTTCATCATCTGATAACCCTGGGCATAGGAACAGACCTTTGATGCGTAGAGGGCTTTCCTGATGTCTTCAATCATCTTTGCCCTGTCGCCCTTGTCCTTGAAATCACAGGCGGGACCGCGCAGGATCTTTGAAGCTGCAACACGTTCGTCCTTGATTGCAGACAGGCATCTTGCGAAAACCGCTTCCGCAATTGTCGGTGCCGGAGACCCGAGGTCAAGCGCGCTCTGGCTTGTCCATTTCCCTGTCCCCTTCTGGCCTGCGGTGTCAAGGATAACGTCAATCACATGCTTTCCGGTCTCAGGATCTTTCTTGGAAAGGATATCCCTTGTGATCTCAATCAGATAGCTGTTGAGTTCGCCTTCATTCCATTTCTTGAAGACGTCATGCATTTCTTCCGCCGACATCGCAAGCACGTTTTTCATGAGGAAATAAGCTTCCGAGATCATCTGCATGTCGCCATATTCAATACCGTTGTGGACCATCTTGACATAATGTCCGGCGCCGTTGTCGCCGACCCATTCGCAGCACGGGCTGCCGTCTGCTACCTTCGCAGAGATAGCCTGGAAAATAGGTTTCACATACGGCCATGCGGCAGGATTTCCTCCGGGCATGATTGAAGGTCCTCTGAGGGCCCCTTCTTCGCCACCGGACACGCCTGTGCCGATGAAGAGGATTCCTTTTTCAGCAAGATAGTTTGTCCTGCGGATCGAATCAGGGAAATGGCTGTTTCCGCCGTCAATGATGATGTCGCCTTTCTCAAGGTAAGGCAGAACAAGTTCGATGAAATCGTCGACCGGTTTACCGGCCTTGACCATGAGCATAACTTTCCTTGGCCTCTCCAGGTTCTTGGAGAGTTCTTCGAGGCTGTGGCACCCTATGAACTTCTTGCCTTTGCCGCGATCATTCATGAAGTCGTCAACCTTGCTCACCGTACGGTTGAATACCGCCACGGTAAACCCTTTGCTTTCCATGTTCAGGACGAGATTCTCACCCATTACAGCCAGACCTACAAGTCCGATGTCCGCTTTTTTCGTCTTCGCCATTTTTCTGTCTCCTTATGTTGATTTACTATTTTGATTAAGTAACTCGGGCTTTCCAGCCCGAGCATGTCCAATATGACTCTCGGCCAGGAATGACCGAGTTACTTTTGAAATCCTAATTCCCTTAAAACGGTCTCTATGTTCGTTCCATCATTTGCAAGTTTGATTTTAAAAACCGGAAATTCCCTTCTCAGTGGATATTCCTCCCTCTGTTTTTCAAATGTTTTAGGCGAGGATCTTAATCTTTGATCATCGCCTAAAACATCATAAGTAAATTTTACTGCTTCCAGTAAAATTTGTTCTTTAGTCTTCCCCTTACAGTCGATCTTGATGACCGTTTCGGAAGGTTTCGGCACATCCGTAGGATACCAGTTCTCAAGTTCACGGATCCCGAAGAATTTCGCGAGCGCCTGTACACTCATTGCAGTTCCGTTCGCCTTGCCATCTGTTGAATATCCCGCAATATGCGGTGTTGCGAACTTCGCAAGACTTAGCATCTCAAGATCAATATTCGGTTCATTCTCCCAGACGTCCAGTATTGCGCCAGCAATACGTCCTGTGTTCAAAATATTTTTCAATTCCGCTGTGTCGGTTATTTCGCCCCTTGAACTGTTTATAAACCATACGCGTTTAGCGATCGAATTGAAAAATATTTTATCAGCCATGTGATAAGTTTTGTCAGGACCGTCCATCGTCAAGGGCACATGGAATGTGATGATATCGGAATCCGATAATATCTTCTCAAGTCTGACAAAACTTGCCTCTCCTTCCTTCCTTGCGCGTGGCGGATCATTGAGGAGAACCGTCATCCCGACGGTTTTGGCGAACTTCGCAACCTTTGATCCCACGTTTCCGACTCCGACTATCCCGATTGTCATGTCCGACAGTCTGAAATTCTTTTCAACCGCCAGATTGAGAATCGTTGAAGCGATATACTGCGCCACCGATGATGAATTGCATCCGGCCGCATTTGTCCAGGTTATCCCATTTGAATCGCAGTACGCACCGTCAATATGGTCATGCCCTATTGTCGCTGTGGCGATGAATTTCAGGCGGCTGCCTTCAAGGATTTCCTTTTTGCATTTTGTCCGGGTACGCACAATAAGCCCGTCGGCATCCGCCAAATCAGCCTTTGCGATCTTCGCCCCAGGCAGATAGACGACCTCGCCATAAGGCTCAAGCACCCCTTTCAGGAACGGTATTTTATTGTCTGCTACTATTTTCATTTTCACCTCAAAGAAACAAAGTTTAATAAATTATCCTTTTAATGCCATCTTTGATTAGGGGAACATTGAAGTTAACCAGAAATCCGAGATGCATATTGCTTAATTTAAGGTATGTCATAAGCTGTGCCATATGAACTGGCAGAATATCTTCAACCGATTTCAGTTCAAGAATTATCCTGTCTTCAACAACTATGTCAAGCCTTAAACCTGAGTCTATTCTTAATCCTCTATACGTTATAGGAATCTCTTTCTGCTTTTGGAATTTCAGACACGACGCCTTCAATTCTTGACATAAACAAAGTTCATAGACTGATTCGAGGAGCCCTGGGCCCAGATTGCTGTGGACATTAAAAATACAATTGACTATGCTCTTCGCAATTTGTTCAGTCTCCTCTGGAATTACTATATTTTTCATTATATTTACAACTTTGTTTCTTTGC
>CAZION010000315.1:0-3571 GCA_964540865.1 uncultured Victivallis sp. | reverse complement strand
TTCCGGCAAGACAGCCGAGATGCTGGCCATGGAAAACGATTCGCCCGCGAGCGCGGATCTCATCAAGGTAAAAGTGGCAACTGCGGAAAGCCTAACCGCTGAATCGCGCGCGGAACCACCGGCTCCCGCATCGGCTCCAGCAGAATCCCCCACTCCAGACCCCGGGGAACTACCCGTCTTCATGGTCATGGAATACAAGGATGCCACGGTCTATACCGGGGCCATGCTTCACGATCGGTTCGAGGGCGATGGGCTGATCGTATTCCCGGACGGCGAACGCTATGAAGGCGGATGGAAAGACGGCCTTCGTGACGGTCAGGGAAAGTGCGAACTCCCGGGTGGTTCCCGCTACGAGGGCGCCTGGTCCAAGAACAAACGGGAAGGCCAGGGGATCGCGACCTTTGCCAATGGCGACACCTACAAAGGCGCCTGGCATGCCGACCGTATGCACGGTGAAGGCGTTTATACTTTCAAAGGCGGTTCGTCACTCGTCGGAACCTGGGAAAAAGGGCATCTTGCCTCCGGAACCGGGCTTTACGCCTTGTCAGACGGGTCTCTGTATTCAGGGGAATGGACCGCAGATCACGCCCATGGAGCCGGAACCTATACCGGAACCAATGGCCTGCACATCACCGGAATATGGAAGAAGAACCGTCTGGTCGAGGTCTTCAAGCCCGCCACATCCAACCGCGCTCCGGAATCCACGGGTAAAGCCGCACACTAGGTGTGGATTCCCCTTTGGCGCCACTTGACCGGGTGATTATTCACAGCATGGATTTTACCGACCCATGTTTCGGACATTCTGCAGGCATTTTTGGGCGCATTCCATCGGCGGGAATGGATATTTCTCCTGCTCGACAATGTACCACTGGGTTCCGCCAACCGTTTCGCACACCTCAAACAAGTCGTTCCACTTGATGTCCCCTTGCCCGATAAGAGCCTTATCGTTCGTTTTGGAGAACTCCTTCAGGTGGACAGTTCTGGCACGACCAGGATAGCGGCGAATCAGCGGGATCACATCCGCCCCGCCTTCCAACGCGTTTCCGCTATCGGCCTGCATGACCACAGAGGGTTTGGCGCGGCCAAAGAAGGCATCCCAGGGGGTGATGCCGTCTTCCGGTTTAAACTCATGGTTGTGGTTGTGATAACCCGTAAACATGCCGAACTTGGCCAGTTTATCTGCGATCTCATTGAACAAGTCGGCTGTTTTTTTCCACTGGTCGATGGTCGAGCGATATTCTGGAGGAAGGCCTGGGACGATCAAGAAAACGTTTCCGATCGCCTTATTGAATGCCACAGTCTTTTCAAATTCGTCTCCCAGCAACGTCTCGATGCCAAGATGGGCGCCGGCCGCCTTCAATCCGTTCGTGTCCAGCATATGTCGGATATCCGTGGCGCTGAACTTATGGTAGCCCGCAAATTCGACGCCCTGATAACCCATTCGGGCCACCTCCGCGAGTGTGCCGACTAAATCTTTCGCGCAAGCTTCACGGATCGAGTAAAGTTGCAAGGCCACGGGAATCTTCGCCATATCCACTCCTGTTAGGTTCCAACGGTTCGTTCACTGGGGAAAGTGCGTTAACTTACCGCGTTTGTCAAGCTCCACTGCATATCGACGCCATTCGGGAAACTGCCGACAAACCTACTATTTTGTGTTGTGAACCTCCCGAGATCGCGTAAAATAACGGTATTTCAATGGGGTCTACCGAATGGCTCACTCGGGCATGTCATTGTCGCAGGAACAGCGCCTCCAAATGGTGCTGGCTCCCCAATTGCGCCAATCCCTGGAGTTGCTGCAAGTGCCCACGCTTGAACTCCGGGCGCTCATCCGGGCCGAGTTGGAAAAGAACCCCACCCTCGAGGAACCGCCCGAAAACTACACCCCGCTCGAGGATGATGACGGGAAACCCAAGGGTAACGAGGACGCCGATCAGAAGGCGCTCGATTTCCGCAAGGAGTTCGAGATCCTCGCCCGGATGGACGACGAATGGCGCGAATATTTTTTCCAGGAGGAAAACAACCGCCCCTATACCGCCGAATCAGCCGAAAAACGCCAATACTTTTTCGATTCCGTCGCTCAGACCGAGTCCCTTCAGACCCATCTGATCAACCAGCTCCGGCTGTCCGATCTGGATGAGCCCTCCCGCCAGATCGGCGAACTGATCATCGGAAGCATCAGCGACGATGGATTCCTTACCACGCCTGTCGAAGAGCTGGCCGCCAGCATCAACGCGGAACCTGAGCTGTTCCGTACCGTTCTGGAGACCATTCAGGATTTCGATCCCACCGGCGTGGGAGCCCGTGACTTGAAGGAGTGCCTGCTCATGCAACTCCGGAGGCTGGACAAGGGAGACAGCCTTGCCGCGGCCATCATTCGCGACCACATTGACCTCCTGGCCGCCCACAAGCTCCAGGACATCGCCAAGGCGCTCAAGACCACCCCCGAGGAGGTCCAGAAGGCCTCCGACTTCATCGCCACCCTTACGCCCCGCCCCGGAAATGCCTACGCCGGTGACGCCTCCGCCTACATCGCGCCAGACGTCCAAGTCCGAAAGCTGGACGGGAAATTCGCGGTTATTCTTAACGACGATCAGATTCCTCACCTTCACATCAGCCGCCAATATCGAACCCTGATGAGTGACGAATCAACCACGGGCGAGCTTCGCGATTATGTGCAGGACAAGATTCGAGCCGGTACGTTTCTGATCAAAAGCATCCAGCAGCGCCAGTCGACCATCTTCAACATCGCCACCGAAATCGTCAAGGTTCAGGAAGAATTCCTCGAACATGGCGTCTCCCACCTGAAACCCCTGACCATGTCGATGGTGGCCGACGCGGTCAAGCTGCATGAGACCACCATCAGCCGCGCCGTGGCCGGCAAGCACATGCGGACGCCGGTCGGCCTCTTCGAGATGAAATACTTCTTCACGCCAGCCATCAAAACATCCGACGGCGGATCGGTTTCCAATAAGACCGTCATCGACATGATCGCCAGCCTGGTCGCCACGGAGAGTCCGAACGCACCCCTTTCGGACCAGGAGCTGATGGACCAGCTCAAGCTCAAGGGCATCGATGTGGCGCGTCGGACAGTGGCCAAATACCGGATGGCGTTGAAACTTCCCCCCTCCCATCTTCGCAAGAAAATAGGATGAATGCGACCGATGCCCCAGCCGTTCCCGGATGGTGGACGTCTGCTATACGGGAAACGGCCGTCCGGTTGCTCCCGCCCCTCTTCAATTGCGAGGGACCGGTGCGCCTGGGCGATCTTCCCGCTTCCGCGCAAGCCTTTTTCGCATGGGAAATCCGCGAAATCCTGCGCGCGCCAGTCCTCTGGATCTCGGATGGTCCGGTCGCATTGGACCAATCGTTGCGGGATCTTCGCTCGCTCACGCCAGACACCGCAGCGCCGATCTGTTTTTTCCCTCCCCTCGAAAGCTCTCCCTCGGCAGGCGGCTCCGCCATGCCGCCGCCAGAATTGAGCGGAGCGCGCTTGAACACCCTGGCGACCCTCTCGGCGGGCGATCGGCCGGTCATCGCAACCTGCATCCAGGCCCTCATGCAGCCCACCATC
>CAZION010000314.1:0-3660 GCA_964540865.1 uncultured Victivallis sp. | reverse complement strand
GGCGAGTTGGGCGAGTGCAGTGCCTGCACCGGCGTTGCCGCTGGCTTTGTAGATACCGGCGGGCAACTGGGTGTTGCCGATGAAGAGCTTGGCCACGGTGTCGGTGCCGGTGAAATCAAGCTCAAGGGTGGCACCGGAGGAGGCGATGGTGACGGCCGCCGTATCATTGTTCACCGTAGCGGTGGCCCCGTCACAGAAGGGCAATCAGGTGGTGATGAAGAAAACCGCCAAGGGGCGGTTCCGACGGACGCTGCAAGCGATCAAGGAATGGGGGATGGAACACCGTCACCTGTCCATGAAGGAGCAGCAGCGCAAACTCAACGAGAAGCTGCGTGGTCATGACGGCTACTACGGAGTCACTGGAAATATCCGCATGCTGTCACGGCTGCGGTATGAAGTGGCGAAGTTGTGGCGTAGGTGGCTTCAGCGGCGCAATCGCAGCAGCCGCCCGAACTGGGAACGGTTCCAAGGCATGCTGCGTGTCTTCCCCTTATTTCCTGCTCGTATCATCCACTCCAAAATGCAATGAAACCACAACCCCGAGGAACCGGATGCGTTCATTGCGCTCGTCCGGATCAGTGGGGGGCGTCGTCCGGCCTGCGGGCCGGGCGGCCCTATCCCGGAAGCAAGAATTCCTGCCAATGAGGTCCGGTAGGCCACTCTCCTGAAATTCCCACTGCCCCATCCACAAGCCAACCGAACTTGAATTCCCTGTAATGAATGAGATCACCCGCCGTCGTTTTCTAGCAGCCACCGGGATTTGTGCCGGGGCTCTGCCCATGCTGGAGCAGTGGCTGGCAGCAGCCACGGTTTCCGGAACAACGGCTACCTATACGCCGCCCTTGAACGGGCCCGGCGATCGGGTTGTTTCCCTGGCTGGCAACTGGGCCTTGCAGCTCGACGCGGAAGATGCCGGCCTTGAACAGCAATGGTTCCTTCGTTCCTTGCCGGACCGCATCCAGCTTCCGGGCTCGCTGGACGAACGCGGCAAGGGATCGCTGAACGAAAAACGCGAGACAGGAATGCTTTCACGGGTTCGCACTCACACCGGACCGGCGTGGTTCCAGCGCGAGATCGAGATCCCCGCCGGCTGGGCCTCGCTGCGGGTGATCTTTGCCATCGAGCGCAGCAAGGCGACGCGGGTTTGGCTCGACGACCGCTTTGTCGGCTCGGCGGATTCACTCTCGGTGGAGCAGTGCTTCGATCTGGGAACCCATCTCCCGCCAGGCCGGCACAAACTCACAGTGCGGGTGGACAACGCCCATCGCCCGCCTGTCGGCGATCCTCATCAACTCAGCGAACACACACAGACAAACTGGAACGGTTTGCTCGGGCGGATCGAATTGCGGGCGCGCGACGCCTTGTGGATCGAAAGCAGCCGCGTCTTTCCCGAAGTGGCTGCCAGAAGCGTTCGCGTGGTCATCGGAGTGGGCCGTGATCCGCAGCAGCCGTCAGACATCGGCGGCAAGCTCAAATTGCTGGCAAGTATGTGGAACTGCCGGGAAGAGAAAATCACGAACGCACCGGAAATCTCCGTCGCCTTCGGTCCGCAGGATCGCACCGTGGAAGCCAACCTCCCGCTCGGTCCGGACGCGCGCACCTGGGATGAATTCTCGCCGACTCTATACCGCCTGCGTGTCGAACTGACGACGGAAACGGGAGACCGGCGCGTCACCGACCTGCGCGAGACGGATTTCGGATTGCGGGAATTCGGCCGCAAAGGCAGCCAGTTCACGATCAACGGCCGGACGATTTTCCTCCGGGGCAAGCATGATGCCTGCGTCTTTCCTCTAACCGGCTACGCGCCGATGTCGGTGGACGAATGGCTGCGCGTCCTGCGGATCGCGAAGTCCTATGGTATCAATCACTACCGTTTCCACACCTGGTGTCCGCCGGAAGCGGCGCATGCGGCGGCGGATATTGTGGGCGTCTACATGCAGCCTGAACTTCCCAACTGGAATTCCCTCGGCGAACTGCCGAAGGGTATCGATGGCGATGTCGAGCTGCGCGGGGAGGCCACACAGGGCACCCGCCATGCCGACTACCTCCGGGCCGAAGGCCGGCGCATCCTTGAAGCTTACGGCAATCATGCCTCGTTCGTGATGTTCGCGCTTGGCAACGAACTCGGCGGTAGCCGCGAGACCATGGCGGCCTTGGTGGCCGGCTTCCGCCGCTTCGATCCGCGTCCACTCTACGCCCAAGGATCTAACAACTACATCGGGGCACCCACCCTGGTTCCGGGCGACGATTATTGGACAACCACCTTTACGGGCGGTCACTACAGCGCCGGTATCTTCTTTCCCGATATGGACCACCGCAGGGTTCGCGGTTCCTATCCCGTCCACACGACCGGCCATATCAACAACCGCCCGCCAGCCACCGACTTCGACTACCGCGAGGCGATTCGCGACGTGCCGGTGCCCGTGATTGGCCACGAGATTGGCCAATTCCAAGTGTTTCCCGATTTGCGCGAAATCAAAAAATACACCGGAGTTTTGCGCGCGCGCAATTTTGAGATTTACCGGGAACGACTCGAGCGGGCCGGCATGCTCGATCAGGCGGAACAGTTTCTCCAGGCCTCCGGCGCGCTCGCCGTCATCTGTTACCGCGAAGACATCGAAGCCGCCCTGCGCACTCCCGGTTTCGGAGGATTCCAACTCCTCGACCTCCAGGACTTTCCAGGCCAGGGCACGGCCTTGGTCGGTATCCTCGATGCCTTCATGGACTCCAAAGGCCTGATCGAACCGGAAGCCTGGAGGGAGTTTTGCTGTGAAACCGTTCCGCTCCTGCGCATGGCGGGCTACACATGGCAGCAAGGCGACCGATTCCGCGCCACGGCCGAACTGGCCCACTACGGTGCGGGCCGAATTGACGGAGGCCGCATGTCATGGTCGGTGGCCGATGGCCGCGGTCGCATCGTGAAATCCGGGGAATTCAAGCGCGTGAACGTTCCGCAAGGCTCCCTGATTGCTTTCGGGTCAATCGAGTTTGATCTCAAACAGTTTACCGCACCGGAGGTCTATAAGCTGACCATCGGTCTGGAAGGCTCTCCCGCACGCAATTCCTACCGCTTCTGGGTCTATCCCGATGAGGCGGCCGTGTCGCCGCCGGCGGGCTTGGCGATCAGACGCGGTCTGGATGCTACCGCCCTGCGGGTGCTCGCCGCCGGTGGCCGTGTCCTGCTGCTGCCGCACGAATCCGCTCTCGTGCGCAGCGTGCCGGGCAGTTTCCAGCCGGACTTCTGGTGCTACCCCATGTTCAAAAAATACCATCCGCCCGGCACCCTCGGCATCCTCTGCGACCCGGAGCACCCGGCGCTCGCGGAGTTTCCGACGCGTTTCCACTCCGATTGGCAATGGTGGCCGATCGTGCGCCACGGGCGCTGCATGGTGCTCGACGAAACGCCGTCGGACTTCCGTCCGCTGGTCCAGGTCATCGACAACTTCGAGCGGAACCACAAGCTGGCTCTCGCCTTCGAAGCCAGGGTCGGCGATGGCCGGCTTCTCGTGTGCAGCGGCTCGCTACTCGAACAACCCGACCGCCCCGAGTGCCGCCAACTCCTCCACAGCCTGCAGCGCTACGCCGCATCGGATCGCTTCCAACCGAAGCAGTCGCTACCACTTGAAACTCTCAAGAAGATCTTCCACACGTCATGATCCA
>CAZION010000313.1:0-3665 GCA_964540865.1 uncultured Victivallis sp. | reverse complement strand
CCGCAGGCGATGACGTGGACGCGCCTGGCATCCCGCTCATCCGCGGCTGAATGGGTCTCTGGTGAATTATTCATAATCTCCTAAATATCAGCTTGCGCATCTGCAGCTGGATTGGAATCCTTATCCGGATTCCAGGGAATTCCCTGTTGAAAAAGAGGGTACCCTAAATGAACAGCCTTCAATTTCAAGGATGGATTTGGAATTTCTGGTTAGTACATCAAATCAGTGCTGTCCCAACGCCAGGGTTAGTTCTTTTTAAGTGGCGCAAATATTCTAGAATATATCCGTGTGAGAGAATAAACTATAGGAGATAGCAGCACGCTGGTGACAAACAATGGCCGTCCTGTTCAATCCTATACTTTAGGCATTCACATCCAACCTCCATGTTTTTGTCCATGGAGGAAGATTATAACTGCCATATCTCCTAGGTGGATTTTGTTTTGAGCTACGATGAAGCTGATGCAACACTCAATTGTGTTGGGAATAATATTTTTCTACGGTCTGCAGGAACATTTCAACATTTTGAACAGAAGCATCAGGGGACAAATCGCATCCAGTTGAAATCTTCCAATTTTCAAATGAGGAATATTTATTCAACAGATCCATTGTTGTTTTTTCTATAGCAACCTTATTGTCCGCAATAAATAAACGGGGGTCTATGTTTCCCATAACCAATTTTTCTTTACCAATGCATCCCAAAGCCTTGTCTAAATCTACTTCATTGCCAAAGTGAAATGCATCGGCATCAAGCTTCGATATGCTTTCCATATGCATATTTACTGCGCCGCAATTATGATATATTATGGAAAATCTACTGTCTTGTAAAGCTCGTATGATTTTCTGAATATAGGAATTGGAAAATTCATCCATCATTTCAGGGGATATCATAGCGGTGGATGGCTCAGCCAGCAATATGGCGGAAGCACCTGCTGACTTGTACGCAGAAATATACTCAATTAGAAAAACCGTCAGTTTTTCCAAGAAAGCATGCACTATATCAGGCTCTGTCATACAATTAATCATGAAATTTTCAGAGCCGTTTAAGACTGCCCCCAAAGTATAAGGACCCGTAGCACCTACAATCAATGGTTTGTCCAAGAGGGGAACGGCAAGGCTTACCGCTTCAATCAATGGAGTGGTAATTTTATTATGTACCGCTGGAAACACCGCTTCTTTCAATTCATTGCACTCATTATACAAAGGAATTCCCAATTGAGGAAAGGAGTTTTCGTGAATATGGTATTCCATTCCAAAAGCTGCCGCTTCACACCACAGCTCAGTCATGCGTATGACAGCGCCAACAGGATAGGACTTTGAAATCTCAACCAGCAATTGTTTCTGTTTCTCGCTATCGTTTAGAAGTTCTGACAAAGAAAAGGACATGTTTTTTGCCAACGGATAAAACATGCACGGTATTGCGTGATTACAGAGCTTAACTTTTTCAAAAATAGCATTCATTTACTCACACTCCTAAATATATACAAACTCCATCTCATTCACTTTGCATACAGTAGCAGAATGTAGGCTCTTTTGTTATAATAGATTGGCACATCAATGAAAAGTTTTATGGATTCGCTCAAGACCAACAGATAATCTTTCTCCCCACTTGCTATTATACTGGCGCCCCTTATGCTGCTGGTTGAAACCTGATACTGGAAACGGCCACCATCACTTCCCTGTTCCCATGGCATTCCTGGAGGATCTTGATGCTGGCTTCGCCGTCCGGCCCCCAGACGTTGTTATCCGGAACTCCCCAGGCCTTGAGTTCGAGCTTATTCGAATTACCATTTTCATCGTCAAATGCGAATGCCTGCTAGGTTTCGCCCGGCTTTTCCATCGGCTCTCATCTCCCTCTCCGGATCGCGAAGCCATCCGTGAGGAGTACTACAGGAAATGCTACCGTGTTTACGATAAGGCACTGAAAGCTGTTGACGAGCGTCCGGCACAGGCTGCGAGTCATCTTTCGCAGCTGTTCGCATAGGATATTTTAGTTACATCATCAAAAGTAGGACAGCTATTGAGATGAATATTATGCCGGTTGCCAGTTTGATTTTTCCGGCGTGGTTTTTCAGCCATGCGGAAAGTTTCTTGTCGGTGACACCTGCGAAGAATAGGATGAAAATAACAATGAGCGGGATTATGAAAGCGGCATTGTAGGATATCAGCATTATAATGGCCTTCAGCTGAACTCCTTGCGTATTTACTATGAATAGGACTGTTGGCAAGTAGGTCTGCCCTGTGCAGGCAAGTTCAAGTACTGAAACCAGAAAACCAATCAATGCCGCCCCCAGCATATAATGGTGGAGTTTTAAATTTTTCCTGATGACCGTATTTATCTTCATCCTGATATTGTCATTTAGCTTGAGATTCATATCCTGCAAGGAACCTTTTTTTATCTTGAAATAGTCAATAAGGTTCATAATACCGACAAATCCGGCGATTAAGGCTCCGGAATAATATACATATTTGGCAAGATCGGGCATTGACTGAAGATAGTCAACAAATTTCAGGAATCCGAGTCCTATCAGAAGATATGTGATGAAAACTGCCAGGGTGAAACTCAGTCCGACCATGATTATTTCTTTTTTGCCATATTCGAGGAGTGCGAGATAAGACAGGAGGAAAATAATTGTGACAAAGGCGCACGGATTTATCCCGTCAATGAGTCCTGCAGAGAGTATTGCGGTCCAGCTTATTTTATCATAACGGCCATTGATGGATCGTTCAGCAGAGATGAGTTCGTCAATTGAAAAATCCGGAGTGGGGAATTTATCGGAGGTCTTAATGGCAGAAGTGATTCTATCGACGATGTTAATATTTTTAAAGGACTTTTCTCCTATGAAAGATTCTTTTCCGAAGAATACGGCAGGTGTTGCTAGATGGAGTTTATCGGGCACTCTGTATCTGGTGCATAATGCTTCATTGATTACTTTAGATTTTGGTTCATTTATTTTACAGTTGAATATTTTCAACTGATCAGGATACTTTTTAGAAAAGTAGCGCATGCTTATGTCAATACGACTACAAGTACGGCATCCGGGTTTGTAGAAATAATAGAGTTTCAGTGGGTTTAGAGGTTTCAAATCCACAGGCAAGATGCCTATGTTAGGTTTTACAGTTGTTCCTGAACCGAAATATTTATTGAAAAAGTCGGAATAAGGTCCAAAGCCGGGTGAAGATAGTTCTGCGTCGACAAGGCTTGAAAGTTTCCTCTTGATGTTATCGGTCTTCTGAACGGTTCCGAATGCTGTGTAGAACTCCGGAACCTCTCCTGGTGGAATCCCGTATTTGCCCTCAAATGATATCAGGGTTTCAAAATTCTCAGGTATTTCAAGATCCAGTTTTGTCACCTCAATCTTATTTCCGTAAACCTCGAGTAGCTGAGGTAGGATAATTTCGTCAACCTCCTTGCATTTCTCAGGGCAGTTCTTCTCCATGAAATAGATGATCCTGCATTTCTCCTCAGAAAATGAGTTGAAGCTTTGCAGGATTAAAAAACAAAACAAAAGTATTGTGTTTTTCTTCATGTCCATATTGAGGGAACCTCTAAAAATTCGCATGTGGCGCGTTGCGGAAGATTTTTGAAAGCTCAAAAAGAATTTCTGAACGGAGGCGTATCCAATGGATACGCTGAGAGAAGAACATTCTTTCTTGAGCCAAAAAGA
>CAZION010000312.1:0-3706 GCA_964540865.1 uncultured Victivallis sp. | reverse complement strand
ACACAGGCCTTCCGTGTCCGCCGTAGCATCCCAGCGAAGGGGGAAGCCTGTAGTTGAATTAATCTGGAAGCGCAGGAAAAATTGCAGGCTACCCCAGTCATCCGACGGGGCAAAAAGCCCGCATTACTTTGTAAGGCAACTTTTGAAATTCCTATACGTACATTTATAAAAAAGCAGGCGGAGTCTTATCTCCGCCTGCTTTTTTTATTTCCAGTATTTTTCCAGCCGTTTTATGAGGAAATAAGTTCCGATCCCCATACAGACCATGCCCACAAAGAAAAGAAGATATGCGCTTTTCCAGTTTTCAAAACCAACCATCTGGGAAAACTCGGACATTCCTCCGGCTCCGGCGAAAAAGCTCGGGATCGCCACGGCTATGACTATGGCGTTCAAATGTTTCATGAGGATATTCAGCTTGTTGCTGAGGCTTGAAAGATACATGTCTATCATGCCCGCGGAAATATCCCTGACGGCCTCTATGGAATCGATGACATGAATGACATTTTCATAAAGGTCACGCAGATAAATGCCGGTTGTGTCCTTTATCAGGGGAGACCCGCAACGTTCAATTCCACTTATCATGTCCCTGGTGGGCCAGAGTATTTTCCTCAGGAAGACCGTTTCCCTCTTCAGGTGATGGATTTTCCGGAGGGTGTCCGGAGTCGGATCCTCGATAAGCTCATCTTCTATATCTTCTATCTTTTCGCCCATCTTCTCGAGAACCACGAAATAATTGTCAACAAGCGCGTCAAGAAGGACATATGCCAGATAATCCGCCCCCATTCTCCTTACCCTGCCCTTGCCTGTCCGGATCCTGTCCCTGATGACGTTGAAGACATCTCCCTCGGTCTCCTGGAAAGTTATCACACAGTCCGCACCCATGATTAGGCTGATCTGCTCGCTTTCGATCTGCTCCTTCTCCGCATTGTATGAGAGAAGCTTTGCAATAATGAACATGTAGTTGTCAAAGTCCTCCAATTTCGGCCGCTGACTTGTGTTCAGCATATCCTCAAGAATCAGCGGATGCATGTCGAAATGACGGCCTATCTTTTCAATTATGCCGGTATCGTGAATTCCGTCAATGTTGATCCATGTCGTACTTGGAGTGTCTTTAAAGGGGAAGCATTCTTCAACTTCCTGCGCATCTTTTTCTACAAAATTATTCTCATCGAAATCCATGATCCGGATTCTGACTTTTTTGGCGACGGTTTCGCCGACATACATGACTGAACCCGGAGGAAGGCCTTTCCGGTTTATCATCCCTTTTAGAAAGTCAAACATTTTTTTGTCCCCCTTTCAGATTCAGATAAAGATTATCAAAAATAAATCGTAAGGGTGGAAAAACAAGCAACGAAAGAATAAAGTCTCTTTCTCAGATCGAGTAGGTAACTCGACGAGACCGACTGAATATTCAATTATTTTCATATTTTGCGTGTTTACCCACCCAAAATGAAAATGAACCTCTTTTTATGTGTATTCTGTAGTTATAAAAAGTGGGTTGCGACATAAGCCGCGCTTTAGGCTCGAGCCCGGATATTCATCTTTTCCATTTCCAACAAAGCCTTCTTGAGCCTGGCTCCGGCAGAACCTCCCTGAAAAAAACCGATTGAGCCGTCACCCTTTATTACGCGATGGCACGGGAAGAAAAGGGGGAACTGATTTTTGCTCATCACAGTTCCAACGGCCCTTGCCGCTTTCGGGAAACCTGCGAATTCCGCAAGTCCGCCGTATGACACTGTCCTCCCTAGTGGAACCCTTCTGCGAAGTTCACAAAGAATTTTCTTTTCAAAGGACGAAAGCTTTTCAAGGTCGAGATTTTCCAGCGGCAAGACATCAATGTCTCCATTGAACCATGATTCAATCTCCAGGAACAGATGCTCCAGTCCCCTGTTTCCTGTTTTTGAATATTTCTCCACCCCGAAGGAAATGTCAATAGATTTAACCTTGAATACTGGCATTTCATCGTAGGAAAGTGCCACGGCAACGCATGAACCGGCAGCATTAAAAGTCCTGACTGCGGTCTCCGCAGTGACAACTTTTCCACTTTTTGCCGCACTCATAATCCCGTCGGGATATCGATAAACTCGCAGTCTACCGCAAATTTCTCTTTTATCTTGTCCATTACGGCAAACACCCCCGGCGTTTCAGTGGCATAGTGTCCGGCGACAATCACACTGATATCCTCCTCCCTGATGAAATGATAGGATGTATGGTTTATCTCACCGGTTATGAAACATTCTACACCCTGTCTTGCGGCTTCAATAATACCTTCAGGCCGACCGCCGCCGCCTGAGATTATCCCTATTTTGCGCACAGTCTTGCCGGTATTCCCGAAAATAATGCATTTTGTCTGCAGTTCCTTTTCAAGGATTTCTGCGATTTTCGCAGGGCTTCGCCCATCCGGGATTTCGCCTGCAATGCCGAGTTCACCGCCGTGATATTTCACAAAATTCCTGCATGACTGCAGATTGAGCATTTTCGCAAGAAGTATGTTGTGCCCGAGTTCGGGGTGCATATCGAGTGGAAGATGGCACGCATAGAGGGATATGTCATTTTTGAAAAGCGGGCTGATCCTTCTGGCATTGGAGCCGGCAAGCCTCTTAAGGCTGTCATTCCAGCTGAGTCCGTGATGGACAAAGATGAAATCCGCCTTTTTTTCAACCGCACGTTTAAAAAGCTCGACGCAGGCGTCAACACTGAAAACTGCTTTTTTCACTTCGGACCCGCCCTGAACCTGGAGACCGTTGTTAGAGTCGTCCTGAAGATTTGGATTGGTCAGGAAAATCCCGTCAAGAAAAGAGACTATTTCCTTTAATTTCGCCATGATTACACCCTGTGTTTGATGAATTTTATAAAGTTTTTTTCATTCAAATAAATTCCATATTTGGAATTTATTTGAATGAAAAAAACCTGAACTTCATCACCTTCCATCTCAATTCGGATTCGGATTTGCCATCCAGCCATTTTTTCAGATCATCCGGTTTTTTTAATTCCGATATTTTTTTCAGCTCATCGGCCGCGGCCCTGAAAAGAACCGGCAACGGTTTGGCGCACCCCGCCTTTTCAAGATTTTTTTTCGCCTTGAAGAAAATATTCCTATTGAAATGATTTCTCAGGAACAGGAACAGCGGATATGCGGCCGCCGCAATCCAGAAAGGCCATATCGGAATTTTCCTTTCAAGATTGAAGAACAGGCGGGACACCTGGGCTGCAAGCAGGAGGAAAATCGGGACAATGAAGAGGACGGCGTCATGATCATGCCTGAAACAGTTCCCCATGTACCTTCTCAAACGACTCGGGGAGAGACGATATGCGAAAAGCTCCTCGAATGTCCTGTCCCTCACCGGCATTCTGGCGACATGGCAGAGTTCATGTGCGAGAAGTTCATCCCTCCTGTAAAACAGCCAGCGTTTCCTCTCTGCGAAATTAGCGCGAATTATGAACACAGAAACCTGATTTTCCGGGAAGGAAATCGCACATCCTCCCCAAAGGAAACCAAGGCTTTTCGAAAGGAAAAATCCGGGCACCCAGTTTATGCTGAAATCGTAATATTTTCTGGTGAGTTCGGCCGCCTCCTCCAATATTCCAGCATTGATGCGCCTTTCCGTGTTCAGGACGAACTCCCCGAAAATATCATAATCCTTTGTGTTCCCGATGTCCTTTTCAATCTCCCTGTATGAGTCTCCCATCTCGGAAAGTCGTGTCC
>CAZION010000311.1:0-3766 GCA_964540865.1 uncultured Victivallis sp. | reverse complement strand
ACGTGACTCACGTGGCACTTTAGTGTGTGCCTTTAACAGTTTATTATTGATAAAAACTGCGCCCTCCGCAGTCAGGCGCTGATTACTGGTCACTTTAAAATTCCTTAACGACTAATAATATGGAAAAGTGCATTTGAAAACAAATGGTGAAAAAAATCCAAGTACTGCTCCAGCCACCAATGACTGGGGCCGGCGCAACCACGTACGGACGTTCGTGCTCATGGCGGTAACCATCCTTGGAATTTATCTCTGCTACCTGATGGCCGCACCTTTTTTACCGGCAATCGTATGGGCGCTGGCGCTCGCAATCCTATCTAATCCATTGCAAAAATGGCTTGAATCCAAGAAAGTCAAACCCGGACTGGCGGCGGCCATCTGCGTATCTGCGACCTTTTTCATCGTGGCCGTTCCTGCGGCATTCGTCGGCAAACAGCTTGTCCAGCAGGCTGTGAGCGGTGCGGAACTCATCAATGCCAAATTCGAATCCGGCGAATGGCAGCACGCCATCGAAAACCAACCGCGACTTTCATCCCTAGTCAACTTGGTCGGCAGGCATATCGATCTGCCGGGGACCGTGAAGACTTTCACCGGCTGGCTGACCGGCTTCGCCGGACCAATCGTCACGGGATCAGTAATGCAGATTATCGGCTTCTGCATCACATTCTATCTGCTTTTCTTTTTCCTGAGAGACCGCCACCTAACGCTCAGTTCACTCCGGTCCCTGTCACCCCTACCTGCGACGGAGACGAAACACATGTTCGGACGGATCGCCGACACAGTCTATGCCACAGTTTACGGAACACTGGCAGTCGCCGCCCTGCAGGGTTTTCTGTGCGGGCTGATGTTCTGGTGGCTTGGTCTGCCACTGCCACTGCTATGGGGAGTAGTAATGGCTCTGCTGGCTCTTGTGCCGGTTCTGGGAGTTTTTGTCATTTGGATTCCGGCTGCCATTTTCCTGGCACTGGAAGGCAGTTGGGGAAAAGCTCTGATTCTTTCGTTATGGGGTGCGATTGTCGCAGGCAATGTCGACAATCTGCTCCGCCCAATCCTGATGGGGAACCGCCTGAAATTCCACACCATCCCCGTCTTCATATCAATACTCGGAGGAATGCTTCTGTTCGGCTCATCCGGACTCATCCTGGGCCCCGTAATCCTCACAACAGTCACAACGCTTCTGGAATTCTGGCGCAGCCGGGTTTCACCACTCTAATTTAATTCGCTTAAAATCATCCAATCTCGAAATCATCAGATCTTACAATCTTCACAGTAGGTGTTCACCCCATGGTGAAGTAGGTGAACACCCCATAGGAAGCATTCCGGTACCGGCCTACATTGCATTCAAAGAAAAATCCGATAGCGGAACGGAGAAGGGATGATCCACTGTTGGGGAACGATTAAATTATTTAAGAGAGGAGAAACAAAATGAGTTTAGGAACGGTATTACTGATTGTCTTGATTCTGATTCTCGTGGGTGCGATACCCGCGTGGCCCCACAGCAAAAACTGGGGGTACTTCCCAAGCGGCGGACTCGGACTCGTTGTCGTGATTCTGCTCATCCTGATCCTCATGGGTCGGATATAGAAAAGAGAAGATACTTGAATTTCACAATAAAAAAGGAGAAATGTTCATGAAAATTGATGTTGCAAAATTGATGAGTGTTGTCGTTGTCGCAGGAATGATGTCTTTAACGGGTTGCGGAGAGAAGCCAGGGGTTGCGGAGAAAACCGGTGCCACAGTTGACAAGGCAGTTGACAAGACCGTAGAAGCGGTAAAAACCTCAGCGGATAAAACCGCCGATGCAGCAAAAGCGGCCACAACCGCGACAAAAGATGCTACCGGCAAGGCAATTGAAAAGACAGGTGCTGCAATGGAGAAAACCGGCGCGGACATGCAGAAATAGGAAAAACATATAGAAAAAACCAGTCAGGTTTTTCACGGGCGTACATAAAAAATATGGGACAGAATCCCAAAAAAGGAGACTACAGGATGAAGTTATTGCCAGTTGACATAGGGAGAAGGGTGCGTTTCGCGTTATCCGCGAAACCGGGAAGCAAAGTGTTTGTTGCAGGAACGTTCAACAAATGGAATCCAACAGCAAATCCATTGACGGATGCCCCGGACAGCGGACAGTTCAAGTTAGCTATGCATGTTCCGAAGGGAGCGCACGAGTACAAGTTTGTCGTCAACGGCATCTGGACTGCAGATCCCAAATGCACGAATAGCGCTCCGAACGCGTACGGCTCCATGAACAGTATGCTTAAAGTCTGAAGAGTTTAAAAGAACAATTCAACAAGAGGAGGAACAAGCAATGAAGAAATCAATGAAGAAGTTACTCGTGTGTCTTGCCGTTGCAGTGGTGTCGACCGGTGTCATGGCGGACACAAAACCGTTCAACCTGAGTCTTACGCCGAATGTAGCCGTCTACCCGCGGACCGACACTATCGAGGGTTTGACCGTCAGCGTCTGGGGCGAAAACCAGCAGACATCGCTAGCTCTGGGAATTGCCAACGGCACCGTCGGCGACAGTGCTGGCTTAAGCTGGGGATTCATCCTCAACTATGCGAACGACTATAAAGGCATTCAATGGGCGGCGATCAACTACACCAAAAACAACGAACTTGGCTGGCAATCAGGGTTTGTGGACTATGTCTGGGGCACCATGATGGGATTACAGGCAGGCGTTGTAAACTACGCTGGCAAAGTAACAGGGCTGCAATTCGGAATAGTCAACTACACTGACGATGTGGATGCCGGTCTCCAGATCGGGATCGTCAACATTATCCGCAGCAACAAGAGCTGGTTCAGCGATCTGCCGAACAGTCTGGCACCGGCGATGATTTTCGTCAACTGGTGATGCTGACTCGAAAGAATCGGCAGAGGCGCAGAGAGAAAGTTAGCGATTTCCAGAGACGCAGGGTTCTGGAGTTTTTTAACTAGAGACTAAAACTTGAAACTTAATAACGGAGGAGATTGAAAACATGAAGTACTCATTGAAAAATCAAATGTCCCCGCAGGGAAGAATGAACATCGTCGCCAAACTGGCGACGTGGAGCCTTCTACTTTTTGCCATCCTTACGGTGTGCCTTGTCAGCGGATGTCGCCTGTTCACAATCGGTGACTAAAAGAACTCGTCGGAAAAACGCAGAGATATTCCGCAAAGGAGTTCAACCATGAGTAAACTGGCTTACGTTTTCTTGATGGCGCTGGTGTCAATGGCACCGCTCGAAGGCTTGGCCGTCAGGGCAATCCCTGATGATAATCTTGCCTATCCGGTGCTTGTAAGCCTTGATACGGGCTCCAAAGGTTCTGGATTTTTCCTCAGCACCGGCACGAGCGTCTATCTTGTCACGGCCGCACACGTCCTTTTTGAGGACTCTTCCTGGAATCTGAGGGGAAGACAGGTGGAACTCCTCTGTTATTCAAAAAAACCAGATGAGACGGGAAAAAACATTATACGGCTAGATCTTCCAGTTCTGGTCACAGAGAAAAGGATCCGAAAACATTCAACGGAAGACGTAGCCGTAGTCTACGTTGCCGACGTGGAGGAGGATTGAGCAGACGTCCCTCGGGATTCCAGCCCGAGCGGAAGGAGAAATCTGCGGTCAAGCGCTGGACCTCCCCGATCGCCCCCTGGTCTATCCATTTCCGCACCTGGCGCATATGCGGCAAAAAGCGCGTCCACATGGCTTCCATGCAGAACACCTTGCGCTCCCGGGCAAGCTTGATGATTTCTTCCGTATCCTTTGCGTTCACCGTAAAGGGCTTT
>CAZION010000310.1:0-3769 GCA_964540865.1 uncultured Victivallis sp. | reverse complement strand
AAAACAAGGAGCATGTGAGCAGCCATCGGAGAAGTTCATTTGCAGCGGTGATGGCTTTTGCCAAAGATCACGATTACATTCAAGTCAACAACGACTGCATTCGACTAACGGAGCTTGGCAAACAGATGGTTTCTTTATTACCGCCAATACCTCCCGACATGTTGGCACGGATGAAGGAGGCGGACGAGGCGTACTTGAGACGACAGGACGAGCAATCGTGACCGCAGTGGACTTGGGTATCTGGCTCATGGAACTCAGGTTTTTCTCTCACAACATGAACCAGGATGGGTCTTTGCCTACTGAAAGGTTCAGGACTTTGTGGGAAGCGATGCTGGAGACAGGGGACATCGAGCGGGCTTGGGACTACAAGCGGCATGCAGCGATGCGGAATTACTTGTCGTCCCTGGGATTGCTGGAATGGGAAGATGAACGGTACTCGCCTGGCTGTGGAGGACAAAAGGGACAGGCGGCAAAATGGCGGGCCAGCAAGGAATTACTGGCAATGCTGGACGAGTTGGAAATGGTAGAAGAAAAGAAAGAAGAAGATACATCCTTGACAGGAACAACTACCATAGAGCTTCCCAAACTGGTCCCAAACAAGTCCTTTCTCAAGCCAATTCAGGTCGTCAACATCAGAAAATGGATGGATTACAGACCAGTTCTAATCCAGATGGGCTTGATGGCAGCGTGAAATTCGTGAAATGAACAATTGAAGCCAAGAAGACAAAGAAAATATGTACGAACAAAACAAAACAAAAAGATGTCCTTCAGATCCGACTTGGAATTTGCTTCAATCGGATCAACTCGTTGCAAGCAAAGATTTTGCAAGGAGTTGCGAAGCAACGTAAGCGCCCGAGTTGGGCATTGGTTGCGGATGTGGCAACGAGAAGCAGAGCGGAGCAAGAATCGGGCTAGAGAGCCTCGACTGCTTGGGTGGCGCGGGCCTCGATCCGGGCACGGACCCGACGCAAACGCTTGGCGTCGAGTACGTCTTCCCGCTCTTCGATCCGGCCCCGGCACACCGACTCGGGGTGCATCAATGCCCAGCGGTCCGGCAAGAGATCGAGCAGATACGGCGAGTCCATCGCAAGATCGGCAGGATGGTTTTGCTCGGCGTCGGCCAGCTTGCGCAGCACATCCTCCAAGTAATCCTCGATCACCAGATGATGCCGATGGGCGCTGCTGACCACGCTGACCATCTGCATGCGGCCCGGCGCCGCGTCGGGATGGCCTAGGAACATCCAGTTGCCACGGCCGACAGTCAACGGCCGAATCGTTCGCTCCGATTGGTCGTTGTCGATCGGAATGTCGCCGTCGCCGAGATATCTCCGCAACGCCGTCCATTGATGGCGCAGGTAACCCAATGCTTCGCCGATCGCGCTGCGGGGCAACGCCGCCTGGGCCGCGTCGCCGGCCAGCCAACGCTCCATGCGGTTCCAAATCGGAACGGCGTCGCGCTGGCGCAGTTCCAAACGCCCGGCGGCGTCCAGCGTCTTCGCACGTTCTTCAACGTCGTACAATTGTCGGTAAAACGAGATGCCTTGCGACGCCAGGATCGGATCGTTCGACTCTGCCTTGACGAACTCGCGCCGCGCATGCGCGTTGCAACTCGCGTGGACGATCCGCCCGCCCGAACGCTGCTCCAGCCGAGCGTTCGCCCCACAGGCGTCGCCCACAAACGTGCCGCGATACGCCGCCAGGTGACCGTCGATCACCGCGTTCTCATGCCCAAGCGACCAGTAAAACACGTTGTACGGCGCGAAGCCGTCCAACCCGGCGTAAAGCCATGCGTAACTCGCCGCCGAACCCGGCGGCGGCTTGCCGTTTTCCGCGGCCTGTCGAAAAAGACTTCGTTTGCCGAGATTTTCCAACTGTTCCTTGTCCAACGCGCCGCGCAACAATACGCGAAGCCGCGTGTCGTCGCCCAAAAGGATCGGCTGCCGCAACAACAAATGCCACATCTGACGATCGAGCGGCCCGATCGTCGCCACCGCGTAGTTGATCAAGTCGTTCGTGGTCGAGCGGCTCGGGAACCAGCCGCACTGGCCAAACCAATCTTGCTGGCGATACGTCGGCATGTGGAAGGCGAACTTCATGGCCGCGATCGCCGCAATCACGCTGAAATCGTACTTGCAGCCCTCAATGATCGACAGCGGCGGCGGCGCCGAACGAACGCCCGCTTCGGGCTGGCCCGCCACAACGTATTGCGGCCGTATGATGACATCAACGTACATGTGCGGCTTTTCAAACCGCAGCCGCTCCGTCACTTTCTCGCCGATCTGCTTGAGCCCCTGCTTCTCTTCCTCCGTAAGATCGATCGTCCGCTCGCGCCGCTCGATCTCGGGCGGAAATTCTTCCTTGCGGCCGCGTTTTTCTTGCCGGGCCTTCCGACTCGCCTTTAAGCGGCGCAGCAGTTCCTCATCCGTCGCCTCATCGGCCTTCGCCTGCGCCGTGATGATTGCTTGCTCCTCGACGCTTGTCAATTCGGCCGCGAAAGGCAACTGCATCTGATCGGGCGAATCGCTCCGACGCTCGCTGCGACGGCCCCAAAGCATGTCGACCAAACGCTTGTTCGCGACTTCCAACTCCGCTACACGTCCCCGCAACAAGTCGCGTTCGCCGACGATCGCTCGCGTCGTCTCGGCCAACGCCTCGTTATCGCGGCGGAATGTGCCAAACTCCGCTCGCAACGACGCCACTTCGTTTTCCAACGCCGCATTGCGTTGTTCGCTCTCTCGCAGTCGTTGCTTTAGGCGTTTGACGACATCCATGATGTCGCTATCGTATCGGCTCGCGCAAAAAAGTCAATGAGAAAAGATGCAAAAACGCGCAGGGCGTTTCGGAAAACGATTCGGCCTTGATGCAGCAACATAAAACTATCCGGCGACGGCTCGATAACGCTTGCGGCGCTTGGCCGTGTTGAGGTCCACGCCGCCGATCATCATCGCCAGCGTCACGGAATCGATCTCCACGCACAGCGACGCGGCGTCGCCGCCGCAAGGCATTTGAAAGCCTCCGTGTTCCAAACGCTTCGCCCAAACGACCAGCCCGTCGCGGTCCCAATATAAAATCTTGCACCGATTCTTCGCGCGATTCACGAATACGAAGTAGTCGCCCTCCAAAACGTTCTTGCCGAACGCTTGGCTGACGATGGCACTGAGGCCATTAAAATGCTTCCTCATGTCCGTTGGCAGCGCGTGGACGAAGATTCGGATCGACGGCGGGAGGCTAAGCATGCCGCGCCTCGGCGAACCGTTCGCCATTGCCTTCGGACCGCAATGTTCGCAACACGAGAGCCAACGCGGCGTGGTTCTCCTGCGGAATGCGAACCACCGTTCCATCGACCAACATCAACTCGATCCACGGCATCGACCGCACGCCGCGCACGGGCAATCGCAAAAACTCCGACGGATGCTCGGTCGCCGGCCCGCCGGTCGTTGCGACTTCCGGCCGCTGACGCGACGACGGCTTGCCTCGCTGTTTTCGAGCGGGTTTCGCCCTGCCGGCCGATTGGGATGGCGTTGGCCCGGACGAGCGAGCTTGTAGCTGCCGTTGCCAACGGTAGAACATGCTTGTCGAAACGCCTTCTTGTTGGCAAAAAGTTTCGACAGTCAATCCGCTTTCGGAGTGTCGCTTCAGCCGTTCTCGCCACTGCGTCAATAAAACGATTTCGTTTGCCATGCTGGGCAGCCTCCTTGTCAGGGTGAGAGAAATATAATCTCCCTCCAGGCTACCACGGGCGTCAATAATGCTTATCTCGGGCGCTTAC
>CAZION010000309.1:0-3839 GCA_964540865.1 uncultured Victivallis sp. | reverse complement strand
CGAACCCGGCGAAAACAGCGCTGCTGTCGCCCTGTCCGCTCCATTTCATGTTCGGTTCTCCGTTAAAATCCTCAATAATGGCTCCCGCCTGCAGACCATTAACGATAGCCGTTAAACACAAGGCGATAAATAATGACTTTAACATGTTTTATTTATTTCCTTCAATTTCCAAGATCTTTTGCTTATCCGCCAGGGTGCTGGAGTTTTCAATATCAAACGCTATGTCGTCAATACCGACAGCGCCGGGAATACTGGACGCGAAAATAATGCTGGTCAAAACTCCACCGTCACTTAAATTCCGCTGGGAATTCTTTGATCCTTTAGTAAAAATAAAACGTCCCTTGCTGGCTTCTGCACGGTCGCCGGTTTTGTCCGTTATATCAAGTTTGAAAAACTGCCATTTCGGAGTTAAATCCACATAGCTGATGAATTGCTCCCACTCATTCGCAGTTGCACTCTTGGTGATAATCACTCCAACCTGACGGGTCTGTCCGTCAGTGCTTCTGGCTCTGAAGGACAGCGATTTATGGTTTTCAAGCCTTACCGTTTTTAGCAAATGTCCATTTACCCAGCAACTGTTGACCGGGGACTTTTTGTATGTGACGTTCAGCGCGTTGTCTTTTATCTCGAACCCGGCGAAAACATCACTGCTGTCGCCCTGTCCGCTCCATTTCATGTTCGGTTCTCCATTAAAATCCTCAATAATGGTTTCTGCCTGCAGACCATTAACGACAGCCGTGAAACACAAGGCGATAAATAATGATTTCAACATATCCCCTCCAATTTTCGCTTAGATTTTTTGTTTTTATAAGATTCAACTCTTGAACTGATTTATTTGCGGAATTAGCGCCTTTACCTGCTCTCGTAATTTCAAAATTGCCTAATCACAATGCAGGAACGGGAATACCGGCAATATTCAGATACTCGACGATACGCATATTAAACATCACTTCATTTATACCCCGCTTTACTGTACCCACATGCCCGTCGGCAAACATCCCGTTGGCATATTTGCCATGAGTCAGATATATTCCAGAATTGGTCGCCCGGTGCATTTCAAAGTAGCCGCTCTGCTTGGGCCAGCTGGCTTTTGATGATGAATATGAGACATCGGCCATCAAGAGGAATGACTCCGGGGTAAGCGTGGTCCCTCTGTTGAAATTGTACTGATTTATTTTCCGTAGGCTTAACAATCCCATTGAGGTGACACCGTCGGCGCGGAAAATGGCCATCGGGCTGTTGGTTGAATTGGCACTGCTTGCGAAAGCGCTATTGATTACACCGTAGATGCTATTGTCGTCAACGTATCGCTCCGGGGCCCTGGCCGGACAAACTACTGCACTGCTTTTATTTGGCATGTACCCTGTTGTGCATAGGAACCCATACCACCCGTTGTAAACGGGATCGCGATATGGATAATAGTCTGGGACAACATCTTTGTTATCCATCATGTATGACTGATACGCATATCCGCATTGTTTGAGATTACTACTGCATTGTGATGCCAATGCCATTTTCTTCGCCCCCGCAAGCGCCGGCAACAGCATGGAAGCAAGAATCGCTATAATCGCGATCACCAGGAGCAGCTCAATTAATGTGAACTTATTGACAGCAAGAGACATGCGCTTTGCATTGCCGCTTGCTTCCCGGTTATGCCCGATATTCCTTTTTTTCATTTCAACACCTCCGCTTTCGAGAGTTTTGTTTTTTTTAATTGAACTCCTGAAATATTTTCCATCATGAAGTCCTGCCTTCTATGAATTTTGCTGGAATTATGATATTCCCATTGACATTTCTTTTGGTTGCGATCATCTGGACGACTGTTTTCAAAGCTTCGCAGCCGATTTCATAACGGGGGATTGCTATCGTGCTTAAACTCAGAGCTTCCGTATAAACACTATTATTGTCATAACCTATGACTGCCAAATCCCGGGGAACCGACATTTTCAGGACTTCAAGTTCCCTGATAAACCTGAAGGCTATGGCGTCATTGCCGCAGAAAAGCGCGGTAAAGGGAAGGGATCCGTGATTTTTAGCCAGCCAGTTGCGGATGGCGATTTCATTCTCAAATTCAAAAATCAGCTTTTCATCATATACCCGCAGATCCATGAGGGTATTTCTGAATGAAGTGAATCTCTGGCTGATGGAAGGGGATTTCATGTATTTATCAACAGGAGCTGCGAACGCTATCTTCCTATGCCCTTTGTCATAAAGATGTCTCATCGCCTGCCTTACAGCGTTCTGCGAGTCTGATCCAACCTGTGTAATGCCGCTCATCTCAGCTATATGTGTGCCAGCGACAATTACGGGGATTTGCTTTTCCTTAATAGCCAAATAAAGTTTTTCCAATTCATATATGCCCGCAAGAATCACCCCGTCAGAATGCGGAAAACCCACACGGGAAAGAACTTTCTCAATTGTTTCGGGATTCTCGTCGAACAAAGGGAGCATTTTTATGTCATAGCCGCATTTCTGGGCTTCCGTTGTAACCCCCCTTATTGTCTCAAAAAACAACATGGCATTGTGTCCGGAGAAATCAGGATACGGTGGATTATTGAAAACATTTAATGGAAGTACCAGTGTTATAGTTTCGGTGCATTTCATCCTTAATTTCCTGCCGAAAACATTCGTCTCGTATCCAAACTGTTTTTGAATCCCTAAAATCTTTTTCCGTTTCTTCTCCAAGACGCTGCTCGTGTATCTTGGATCAAGACATCGGGACACGGTTGCTGTTGATACCCCAGCAAGTTTAGCAATGCTTTTTATTGAAACATCCGCCATATAGGCCACCTTTCTGTCAAAAAACAAGCAATCAATTATGTAATGCATTACATTTTAACATATTTTTTCTGCTCTGTCAAGAGGTGGACCAAAAATATTTTAAAATGTTTTCCCAGATAAAATAAGATCCTGTGTTGATTCCAAAGATAATACAATGTATTGTTTTGTCGCAATATATGCTAAAACAAGGGGATGATATATCATGTTTGGGCGTAACGCTGAATTGGAACTTAAAAAATGGCATGTCGGTAAAAACCGGAAGCCGCTTGTCATACGCGGTGCACGTCAGGTGGGGAAATCAACACTGGTGAGGGAGTTTGCAAAGCGATATGGAATTGAGCTTTTCGAGATCAATATGGAACGACATTATCGTCTTGATGAAATTTTCGCCACCCTCGATGTCGCCAAAATACTGCGTGAACTGGAATTCACATGCGGCAAGGGAACGCTTGATAAAGGACTTATTTTCCTTGATGAGATACAGGCGACCCCCAATGCCATCAGGGCGTTAAGGTATTTTTACGAAGAACGCCCTGATTTGGCGATAATCGCCGCAGGTTCGCTTCTGGAATTTACGCTCAATGAAACCGGCTTTTCGATGCCGGTGGGAAGAATCTGCTATCTGCATCTTCAACCCCTCAGATTTGAGGAATATCTTAAAGCCATAGGGAAGAATGACCTGTCGAAACTGATTTCAGGATGGATTCCTCCAGAACCATTTTCAGAGTCGGCACACTTGCGGCTTATAGACCATTTTCGTGATTTCCTCCTTGTCGGAGGGATGCCGGAAGCGGTTGCCGTATTCGCTTCAGGAGGAGGAATTGAGGCATGCGTTGAATCCCATCACTCAATCCTGGAGACATACCGGGATGATTTTGGCAAGTACGCAACTAAAATCCAGGTCGGACGGCTCCTGAAACTTCTTGATTATGTTCCGATGGCCGTAGGAGAAAAGTTCAGATATGCGCATGCCATACCAGATGAACGTGCAAAGGATGTAAGACAGGCGCTGGAGATGCTTGCGACTGCAGGCATTGTCACGCTGGTTCATCATTCGG
>CAZION010000308.1:0-3858 GCA_964540865.1 uncultured Victivallis sp. | reverse complement strand
TCAAGACACGCTAAAGTCATAGATCCCGGGGCCGCAGGAGCTCGGGACCGTGAACTCCAACAATAAAACTCTCCTAAAGCTTGCCTTGAAAGTATGTTGGGCTTTAGCCCGACGAGATGGCGGTCTAAAGAGCCGCCCTACTTATTTGGCAAATATTTCTTCTTGATGCGCTGAACACTGATTGCCGATCCCTGATTACTCTGCCTGCTTCCCCAACTCTTCCAGTTTTTTCTGTGCCTCGGCGGGCAATGCCTCCTGAACTCCGGGCTGACCTTTCATGTCTGCGGCTTCCTTATAGTTCTTGGCAGCTTCATCCTTTTTGTCCTGGGCAGCATAAATGTCGCCGAGTAAAACAAGGGCCTGACACCTGTATGCTCCCGACTTCAGATGGGCAAGAAGTTTCAGGGTCTCCAGCGCGTCCTCCGGCTTGCCTTTGCCCATTTGAGCCTTTGCGCAGATAAATACTGGCGAAATATATGCCCATGAGCTGTTGAATTGCTTTATTGCGAAGATCTGACCCGATGTTTTGAGTAACCTGTCATAATCATTGGTCTGGGCGTAAACATCATTTAGTGCGGCGAGTGCGGTTATCTTGGACCAGGCATCAGAACCGGAGGTCTCAACGGCTTTTTCGAGATCCGCTTTTGCGGCATCATACTGGCCGAACCCCAGTTCCGCCCGACCGCGCATGTAAGATGCCTGTTGCTGATAAGTCTCCGGCCATTTGCTGAAATCCTCGTCCTTGAAAACTTCAAGCATTTCCTTGAACTTGCGACCGTCCTGCATGATAGCCATCTGTGTTGTTGCCGAAATCTCCCTGAGCTCTATTTTTTTCGCCGCTTCTATCGCGGCATCATACTGCGTCTTGTCGCGTCCAAGCGCCTTTGCTGCGTAGGAAAGGCATTCAGCTTTGTTTTTAGGTGTCGGGGCCGATGCCGCGAGCTTCTCGAAAGATTCCTGAGCCTCCTTGTTTTTCCCGGTGTCAAAGAGTTTCCTGGCCGCCTGGAAATCATCCGGAAAATCCGCCATGAGTGTTGATGCCATAGCGACGAGCGAGACTGCAAGTAACAATTTTCTGATCATTTTATCACCTTTTTAATTTATAGTTTATTAACGCAAAGACAGCCTTAGTAATCGGCTCATAATCGCATAGACCCCGCCGACCTTGCGTCGGTGGTGAATAAGGTTGGGGGGCTAGGTGGCGCTTGCCTTAGCATCCCAATCTTATTCACCACCGGGATAAACCCGTTGGGGTCTATATTATATTTCCAGATGATTAGCAGAGGCTTGATTTCAAATACACTATTTAACAGAAGTATTTAGTCCGTCGCGGTCTGAGTCGGAACAGCCAGCCAGAAAGGGGTGTTTTTCTGCTGTCCGCTGGCTGTGGAGATTGTGACCGAATTCTTATTCCGCGTATCACCATGGAGATCGGCGTATACCACATTGAATGCATTCTGGTTCTGATGACGCAGGACAACGGTGTTCGTGTCGGTTGGCGAGATGAAGAGGTTCATGAAGCTTGTACCCCTGGAATCTGAAATGTAGGCCAGCCTGGATGGATTGTTGAAACTTGGTCCGCGCAACCCCGAGGCACCGTTGAGGTTCCGGTTCAAGCCTATTGCCTGTGTACTGGCTACCGTTTCTTCCGGACAGGCAAATGGACTGCGGGTTTTTCCGTTGTCGCCTGTGTTCCCCAGGTAATTGGATTGTTTATGTTCCAGATATCCCAAATTGATGAGCCCCGTTTGGGTGACCATCATGCTGCCTCCCGAAACTACATTCACATTCCATTGCCAGGTCCTGTACTGCCATCCGCCGCTTCCCTCCCATTTTTCCGGAGGCAGGTATCCGAAATCGCTGAGATAGTATGAGCATAGCAATCCGACCTGTTTAAGGTTGCTGAGGCAGTTTATCTGCTTTGCCATGCCCCTTGCTGATTTCAGCGCCGGCAGCAGCATTGCAGCCAGGATTGCGATTATCGCAATTACAACCAGGAGCTCGATGAGCGTAAAATATTTTCTAATTGAAAATATTCTATTTCCCGGGATTGTTAAGTTTTCACTTTTCATTCCATTCCCCTGTTTTAATTATTACTCAGCCACCTTGTGGAACACCGGTTCCGCTAAAATCACTTTTCTGATTGGACGACCCCATTTGCCTTCTTCATTAAGCGATTTTAAACGTTTTCTTATAGCTGAAAAACACTCTTCAGCCATCAAGTCAAGCCTTTGATTGATTGCATAGACCGGAAACGTCGAATACCGGCTTATCCAGGTGTCATCCCTGACTATCAATGCCAGATCTTTCGGAATGTTACGGCCATGGGCGATGGCGCTCTGGATAACCCCGTAGGCTTGGTATCCATTCCATGCCAGGATTATTTCCACAGAGGGTATTTTTTCAAACAGCTCATCTGCCGCCAGCAGGCCGTTCTGGGCCTGGCAGGTGGAATTTGATTTCGACCGGAATGCATGCGATAAGTCCAATTCCACTTTGCAGTGCCCCAATAACTCTTTCATGTAACTGTAGACATTGGCAAAGATCTCGTCAGACATGTTGCTGGCGATAAACGCCACTTCTGTTTTATTTTTCCGGCTTAATTGAGTGAAAATCCGCTTCAATGAATCCCGCATGTCAACAGCGACATGGTCGTAATGCAGATTGTCCTGGTGACGGGTTCCTATGCTGATCAATGGTATTTTCGCATTCCATATCCTCTCCACCAGATCAGAGGTGTGCCTGAAACTTGTGATGAAAGCCACCACCCCGTCACAGGAACCGCCTAGCATGCGTTCCAGGCAACGCCGTTCCAAATCCGGATTCATCTCGTAATCATATGCGACCACATCGTAATCGGCAGAGTGAGCCACTTCTTTGAAATTGCTGATGAACTCGGAATAAAACGGGTCCGCCAAATCGGGCACAATCACCGACAGGATTTTTGTACAGCCTTTCTTTAACGCTATTCCGGCAAACGACGGACGATAATTTAATTTAGCGGCAACCTTCCGGATATGCTCCTTGGTTTTCGCGCTGATCTTGGGATGATCGTTCAGCGCCCGGCTAACCGTAGGATAGCTTTTACCGGATGCCTTTGCTATGTCCAATATTGTCGTCGCCATAATTTATCACAATTTAGGTTTAAACGTTTGCATTAATCATATTATATCATAATTTAACGGGTAATGTCAAGACAAAAGCAGAATAATGACAAATTATTTTCTAATTGTGGGTGTGCTGCCCGCCTGCGGGGGCTGAATACTATATTTTATTATTCACCCACCCCACGCTTACGCATGGGGCTACAGCATATCGCCCTCTGCGAGGGCTGAATATAAAAGACGGTTCATTTTATTTTAATAACCTCCGCAGGAGGTGAATTAATGTAGCCCAAAGGCGTAAGCCTTGGGAATATAGAGATTCCATAAAAGACAACAAGCCCCCGCAGGGTGGCGACACTTAAGTTGGATCGTATTCGGGTGACACCCGGGTTTACATTGGATTAACCAAACAAAACGCTTTCTATAAATTTACGTTAAGGAGTTTCAAGGTTTTGCATCTATGAGCGCGAATGCGATCTTTTGGAGTGCGGCGTGTAAGCGCCGCTTTGGATTATCTTAAAGCGCTGCTGATCCGCCGCGGCGGACACTCCGAAAGACGCTTCGCGTCAAAAGAAAAAGTTGCGGCTCTTTGGCCGCCTAATTCAACGTTAAGGAATTTCAAAGTTGAATATAGTAATGCGGGCTTTAGCCTGCAATTCCTTTTTTTCGCTTTACTTGACAACAGGCTGAAGCCTGTGCTACTTTAGAACATGCCTTGCGGCATTGACCTTCCTTCGCCAAGGCTTCGGAGGGC
>CAZION010000307.1:0-3899 GCA_964540865.1 uncultured Victivallis sp. | reverse complement strand
AAATACAAGAAGAATCCCGTAATCTGCGCTGATCCGAAATGGTATGAGGCTGGTTTGGATGAGACGCACCGCGTTGACTGGCGCGACCCATGGGTATGCGAGGATAATGGACTTTTGCACGGAGTCATTTCCGCCAGGAGCAATAAGGGGCCTGCCAATCGGCGCGGATGCGCCGGGCATTTCGTATCGGAGAACGGCTATGACTGGAAGGTCAAACCGCCGCTTTGCGTGCCGGGTTCATGCTATGATTTTGAAACTCCTGCCGTCTGCAAAATAAAAGGACGTTACTATCTGACCGGCATTTCAGGGAAGAACACCTTATGTTTCACTCCCAACGTCTTCCGGGTCGCTGAGCAGATAGAAGGCCCTTACAAAAGGATAGGGCATGACGATCTGCTTCCCGGCGAGAATCTGGTTTACAAGCCGTGTACATGGAAAGGGCAACAGTTCTATTTCCATAATCTGAGGGGGACCGCAGACTGGGAAGGCGGGAAGAATTGTGTAATAACAAGTTTGCCGCCTCCTAAAGTGGCCGATGTTGATTCTGAAGGCGCACTGATTTTGCGTCCTTTCAAAAAATGGGATCCCGTTGCAAAGGCGAAGGAAAAGATTTTAGATGCGGTCGCCATAAAAAGTAACGTGTCATTTCAAACAGGAAAATGGAATAAGGAGGGAGGGAACTTCCACGGCGAGATGCAATCTGGATTTGGAGCCTTCCTGCTTAAAGGCAACGATGGGAGCCTGATACTTACAGCTAAAATAAACAGTTATGACGCAAAAGAATTCGGATTCATCATACGAAGCGGAGACGATGCGGATGAAGCAACCTATGTCAGTCTGACTCCTGCTCTGCGTCGAGTGCAGCTGTACACGCTCGCTCCATATTACAAGACGCCGAGTGCGGGGGTGACGTATCGCTGGAGGGGTCGGATAGTAGTGCAGGAGGCCGTCTCGCCGTTTGACTGGACTTCAACACCTGAGCTGAGGGTGCTGGCTTACGGTCCATATCTTGAAGTTAGCGTGAACGACAGGGTTCTCATATCGGCAATCACGATGAAAAGGAACTTCGGGAAGTACGGATTCTTCATTGAGGACGGCAGCGTAGACATACGCAGTATTGCGGTTCGCCCCTTACGTTACTCCGCATGACAGGATGGAACATCGAGAATTTATTGAGATATGAAAACATTAAATAATTCATTTCATGTGGCTTCTGTTTTTAATGACAATATGGTTTTACAGCAGGGTGTTCCAGTTCCAGTATGGGGATGGGCAGAGCCCGGAGAGAAAATCATAGTCTCGTTTTCCGGGCAAACTAAGGAGGCAGTTGCGGACAATGAAGGCAACCCGTCTTCGGCGAAGGATTCCGCCGTGGCACGATGGATGGTCACACTCGATCCATTGAAAGCATCATATAAGCCACAGTCCATGACGGTTTCCTCATCCAAAATCACCCAATCATCCAATCACAAAATCACCAATATCCTTGTGGGCGATGTCTGGCTATGCGGCGGACAGTCCAACATGAAGATGCGGCTGTGCGATACCGATATGGACAAGCGTGAGCTTGCGAATCTCGCAGACGCCAATGTGCGAATCTCGCAAATTTCTGAGAGAGTGGCGGGCCGGCCGATGGAAGACATTTCCACTGCTTGGATGAATGTTTCGCCTGGCACCGCCCCAGGACTGCCGGCAGTTCCATATTATTTCGCGCATGAGCTGCGCAGGGAGCTGAATGTGCCTGTAGGCCTGATTGTTGCGGCCTATGGATACACTCCGCTAGAATCCTGGATTCCTGAGGAAGCCCTGATGTCGAGTCCTGAAACTCGGGAATCGGTTGGAAACTGGAAGTTGCTTTTGGAAAAATCACCCGGCCTCATTAATCACTTATGGGATGATCATGTCGCCATTCTAAAACGCCGGAAGGAATCCGGATATAATGAAAAATTTGCCGCCTGGTATCAGAAGACCAAGGAATTGAAAGCACAGGGGCTGCCGCTCCCCCCACAGCCTGAGCGGCCTACAGGGCCAGGCGATCCGTGGTCACCGACAGTCCTTTACAACGGCATGATCGCGCCATTGCTCCATTATTCTTTACGGGGCTTCATCTGGTACCAGGGCGAGACCGACGCCATTTTCGGCAAATCCTTTCTTTACCGCCAGACCTTTCCTAAGTTGATAGATTCCTGGAGGAAAGCATGGGGCATTCCGGAACTGCCTTTCTATTTCGTCCAATTGGCTAACCACGATGATGTACAGAGCGAGAATGCAGATGAGAAATGGGCCGAACTCCGCGAGGCGCAGGCAATGGCTTTAAAAATTTCACACACCGGCATGGCGGTGACAATTGATGTGGGCGAAAAAATGGACATTCATCCGAAAAAAAAGGCCCCGGTCGGGGAGCGTCTCGCCCGTCTGGCACTTGCGGGCACATATGGGAGGGAAATCATTGCCTCTGCGCCTTTGTTCAAATCCATGACAATCGGAGGAGGGCGTTGCAGGATTCGGTTTTCACCTGAAGGTTCGCCCATATTCCTTCGGCCTTCAAACGGACGGAACGGTCTGGAAATTGCGGCTTCCGACCGGAAATATATTCCGGCCGAAGCGGAAGTTGAAGACAATTCACTGATTGTATGGAAAGACGGATTAAAATCTCCTGTGGCGGTCCGTTACGCTTGGGCTGCTGATCCTGTGTGCTCTCTCTTCGGTGCGGAAGATTTGCCGATCTCACCGTTCCGGACAGACGACTGGCCCCGCTTTACCGAAAAACAAAATTCTGAAAAGGTGAGAATATAATTATGATGACATGGATTGACTGGTTGATGGTTGCGTTGCCGATACTGTTCATAGGTGGAGTGGCCCTTTTCATACAGCAGTATGTGAAAGGTGTGGCCGATTTCATGGCTGGGGGGCGTTGCGCCGGACGATATCTTCTGGCGAACGCCCGAGGCGAGATGGGCATGGCGATCGTAGGCAGCGTGGCAGCCTTCGAGGTGTTTTACCAGGCCGGTTTCTCGATGGGTTTCTGGGAGTTCATCCGGATGCCCGTTGGGATGGCTCCAGTATTTCCATCCGGTGATAAGTTGGAAGCTGATAACCTCTCTCGACTTCTGGATTCGCCGCAGGTTGCGGTGCATGATCTGGCGACAGTGGAAACGTCCTTACACGAGGATGAAGAGGCTGATAAGCTTCGGTATCCCGCAGTACAGGGCCGCATACGCCATGAACAGCAAGGGGCCTTGGTGGAACTCATGGCTGCCCGTGCTTACACAGGCAATCACTCCGACCTTTTTCCAGAATCTTGAACTTTATAATCTGGAGGATAACTTTAGGGTTTTGCGAACAACATCAAAACAGGAACCGCCGTGATACGGATCCGTACGTCCGGTGGTGTGAGAGCCATGGGAGGGAGACCTCCCAGGCTACTCGATTAAAATCAAAAAAGATATTATCTCTCAAAGGCACAAAGCCGCAAAGGATTAAAGATAAGCAAAAGTTTTCGGAAAAGAGTCATCAGTCTTCGCCTGGGAGGCTACGCCCGACAAGGAGAAAAAACCTTTCCAAAAGGGTTTGTCTCTGTCCGAGCAAGACGCGAAGGAAAAAATAAACTTGATGTATTACTTCGTGCCCTTCGCATGCCACGGCGTAGGCTTTGCGTAGACGGGTCTCTTCGTGGTGAAAATAATTCCCGACGCCTTCGGGCCGGGATCTTCGACTTTGTGACAGAGTTTATCCCAGTTCCGCTAAGGACATCGGGATGCCTCTGTGGTTATTTTTAGGAGATGTTGAGGCGGACTGACCGATTACCTCTTTTTCCGGAAAAACACCGATAAAAATAAAATCAGCCTTGACAAAGGCGCGCAGACACGGTAAAATTATTTCAAAGGCAACCGATTGCC
>CAZION010000306.1:0-3900 GCA_964540865.1 uncultured Victivallis sp. | reverse complement strand
GGAGCGCAAAGTACTCCGGATGCGTCTCATGATACTTGTCCCACCAGTCGGTGAAACCGTGTGCGCACTGGGCATCATATGAATATAAACTTAGACGCTGGCGAGTAAGCCAATCCCTGGGACTTCCTGGCCAGAAAAGCCTTTTGAGGAAGACGGGATGAAAACGGTATTCGAACTGTGCCAGCGCAATCGTGTCGCGCTTGATGATGTCCTCTCCCAACGCCCCAGGCCAGAGCCAGCGCACGTCCAGTTTTTTCTCGATGAAGGTATATACCGCGTTTGCGGTCCCGAATTCCATCTGCTTGTCGCCGATCTTCAGATCCCGGCCAATGATTACGGCATCCTGCCCGTTGCAGGCAAGCAGGATTTCTTCGGGGTACTGGAAATTTAATTTCAAATCTGGGAAGACTTTTTCAAGATTCGGCTGGGCACCGACCCAGATTGCGTGCGCAGGTGCGTTCGTGGAATCATTGAGGATGACATTAACCTTCGCCCCGCTTATTTTCTGGATGTAATCGGCCAGCTCCTTCACAGCCTGCATGGTTTCCTTGCCTGCGTTCTTGTCAACAGAGATGGGCAGCGCGCTCACCTTGTTTTCCACCAGCAGCAGCTCAGCGTGGTTTGTCGCACTCCAAAGCGTCGCGCCCGAAATCAAAATCAGCGCCGTCAACAACATTCTTTTCATTCTGACCCTCATCGTTTTATATTTTCCCGCATATCTTTTTAAATCCTTCATTCAACTCCTGCAGCGTCACGGAACGCCTTTGACGGCGGCCCCATATAATCATCCAACCTACGGCTGTCATGATACCATTGCGCCCGTTTCAGCGCTATGCCGGCATGTTGCTTGAACAGTGCCTCCCGCGCATCGCACAACGTGATCGCAGCCCGGACCGCAGCGGCATCAGTGCCCTTGCTTTCCCTCACCTTTTTCATCTGCCCCATAATTTCCACTTGCAACTTGGTAAAGTCATATCCAATGCGGATAAAGGCTACGCGTTGCTGGTAAATTTTCGGCCCGCTCTTCACTTCCTCTTCCGCCTTCCGCATCAGAGCTCCAGCCTGTTTCAGCACATCGTCGGTATAAACATCCTGGTAAACCAAGATCGCATCTCTGGCAGCGGCACCGGAATGCTTGATACGCTCCAAGATCGCATCATGGGCTTTCTCCATCAGGGAAAAATATCCTTCGATGCTACCTGCCGCCGCCCCGAACCCGCGACTATAATAGTCCTTCAAAACAGCGTTCCCGTCCTGCAGGGGATCATATGCAAGCTGAGCCATCAGATAAAACTGAACCCCTTGTGCCGCCCAGCTATGCGGAAGGGTGTCAACTTCCAGACCGACACACTTGTTCTCGACCAGGAAGCGGAAGTCCGCCATAGTTCTTTTCATGGAGACCGTAGGCAAACCGAGCCAGCCGCCGGAATAGTGAAAAAGGTTTGGGCGGAAAACCATGGTAGACGCTTTGTCGGCCCAGGCCTTCCATGACTCTTTCTCGTCTTTCGTCGTCTTGTCGCCGGCCAAGGGGAAGTGCCCCACATAGCCGACAACGATGTTTTTGTCTAAGGCCTCTGCCACAGGTGGACTGCGATAGGTGCTGTACGCATAGGCGCCCACGTACACCTCGCGATCTGGGAAGCGTTCTTTCAGCCCGCGTGCCACAATGTTCCAGAACTTGACATGACGATCTGTCAGGGAAGGGCTTTTAGTGGCTCCGCCTTTTCCATACAGGGTCACTGGCGGCCCATCCGGATGATCCCAGGCACGGCAGTTGGCGCAGATGCACTCACCCGGGCCATCATTGGGAGATGCGCTGACCATGATTCGCGCCGGATCGGCCTTTAACGCCGCGTCCGCATTATCAATCCACTGGTTCCATACGCCGGGATTGGACATGCATATTTTTACATCATTATATTTTTTTATATATCCACGGGTTCCGTCAGGTTGGAGGGCAAAGTATTCCGGATGCTTCTCATTATATTTATCCCACCAGTCTGTGAACGCATGACCTCCGTTGAATTGGAAAGAAAATAATTTTAACCTCTGATGCCGGAACCAGGCTGCTGGATTTTCCGGCCACAACTTTCGCTGGCGGAAGAGGGGATGGAAGCGGTACTCGAAAGGAGCCAGTGCAATCGTGTCGCGCTTGATGATATCCTCACCCAGCTCGCCCGGCCAGAGCCAGCGCACATCCAGTTTTTTCTCGATGAATGTGTAGACCGCGTTTGCGGTTCCGAATTCCATCTGCTTGTCGCCAATTTTCAGATCCCGGCCTATGATTACGGCATCCTGTCCGTTGCAGGCAAGCAGGATTTCTTCGGGATGCTGGAACTCAAACTTCAAATTTGGAAAAGCATTTTCATGCTTCGGCTGGGCACCGACCCAGATGGCGTGGGCGGGTGCGTTTGTGGAATCATTGAGGATGACATTAACCTTCGCGCCGCTTATTTTCTGGATGTACGATGCCAGCTCTTTTACAGCCTCCATGGTTTCATTGCCTGCGTTTTTGTCCACGGAAATCGGCAGTGCGCTCACCTTGTTTTCCACCAGCAGCAGCTCAGCGGGGGGTGCCACACTCCAAAGAGACGTGCCCGAAATCAAAATCATCGCCGTCAATAAAATTGTTTTCATGCGTACCTTTATTGTTATACTTCAATAATGCGGCCAGGGCCCGCGACTTTCTTTTGATGCAAAGCATCCTTGGAGTGCGCAGGCTTGACTGCGCTTTGGTTTGCGACGGCCTGTCCACCATAGCTTCCCAGCGACGGTGGAAGTCGCCTTCCAGCGCTTCGCTTAGTTTAAAAGCGGCATCGAGCCGCCGCACTCCAAAAGAGCGCATTCGCGCTCATAAATACATAAACTTTGAAATTCCTATACGTTGAACCCAAAAACACTCTTTCCCCAATCATCAATCCGGCCCATTCCAGCCTGCATAACCCGTTTGATTCCAGAAAGGAGTGGTTGACACCCCCGCGCAGGTTAGGGAAAAAGAATACCTTGCCCTTGAATCGGCATGCCCGTCCAAATAAAACACATTGCAACTATTGCCATGCCCGAAACGCGGAGTGAATCGGGCTTCAATGCCAGGGTAGACACTGTTACAGTAACTGTCCATGAAATAACTCAGACGGTCTGGTCTTGTAAACAGATTTTTGTTTCTTAGTGCATTTAAGTTCCACACCGTATTTATGCCGATGGAGACATAATAGGGTGAGTAAGCCAAATATTTGCTGTTTGTTCCTCCTTCCCTCATTGTTTCCGCAGAGACTGCCGGACAGGAATAATTGCACACAGGGCCGGTAGCACCGGTACCGCAAAGAAAGGAGTTCGTCTTTAGGTATTGGGGGCAGCCTGACGAGATGGCGGTCAGATATTCATCAAACCTCCATCCCGGAGAAGTGGTGTAGCCCAATACATAGTTATAATCTTCAAAGTAAAATAATGCGGCGGATCCGACCTGCTTTATGTTGTTCAGACAGCTGGCTTTCTTGGCCGTGTCGCGCGCCTTGCCAAGCGCAGGCAGCAGCATCGAAGCCAGAATTGCGATAATCGCAATTACAACCAGGAGCTCAATTAATGTAAAATTAATTGAGCGCTTCGCCCTTCGTGCTACGCCTTGGCAGGCAAGGAGTTCGATAAGTGTAAAACATTTTATTGCAGAAAATATTTTACTTATTGGAAATTTTAACTTTTCGCTTTCCATGTCATTTATTGCTTTCGAGTAACTAATTTGAAAGAATAATCCAAGACACGCTAAAGACTGTGAACTCACAACTCCAAACTCATTTGGCGGGTAATGGCGCCTCGCTCCTTTTCGATCTGCTTGCGCATGGTCTCGTTAGCCCCGCTTTTTTCGGCGACGCCATACATGTCGATCGCCTTGACCCTCATGCC
>CAZION010000305.1:0-3921 GCA_964540865.1 uncultured Victivallis sp. | reverse complement strand
CGCAGGTGTTGCGGCGGGCGAAGTGCCTGCGGCGGCCTCGAATCGCCCCTCGGGACAGCCTTTGGCATAGCTGATGATCCATGTGCCATCGAAGACGTAGTGCAGCGCGCGCAGCGCATCCAGCGCCTGGAGCCAGCCGAAGTCGTAGGGCTCGGGAGCCTTGATGGCCGCATCCGGGCCGCTTTGAAGGTAATCCACTCCGATGCCAATGACGTTGAATGTTCTTGCAAGGACGGCGCCATCCGCCGAGCCGTTAAACCCGACCCCCGCCCAGTTATGGAGCGAGAGCATGAGCCCCGTTTCACGTCCGACAGACTGGATGGTCCCGGCGGGATAGCGGATGTGAACGGTGATCTCGCGCGGGCCCGGCTTGAATGGCCATTCCTGGGCTGGAATGACCACCGTGCCCGAGCGGTCAGGCAGAGGGGGAAGAGCGGCGTGAGCGAGGAACGGGGCGAGCAAAACAGGCGCCAGGGAAATGAGGGAAAAACGCATTTTCATGGTTTCGTTGCAAACAGCGAGGGCGTCGCATCCTGCACGGCCGCTCCATTTTGCACGGCGCAGGGAACGAGGGCGTAGCGGAGTGTCGCATTGGTGCCCGGGACAAGTTTTTTGGGAAGTTCGATCTGGAGGGCTTGCGTTGAGATGATCGCAGGCCGCAATGCGGTATCAACTTTCTTTGAGACCTGAGCGATGACTGCCGGGTCTTTAAAAATCACGCGCACGCCGCCTCCCTGCCGCAGGATCTGCAGTTCCTTCACACCCTCTACCCGCTCGACGCCTTCGGAGGTGATCGCCGCGCCCTTGGTGTCAATCAACACGACGCGGGTGTCCGCCGCCAGCAGCATGGGCAGTGTCTCGTAGAGAGCTTTAAATTCGATGGCTTGATTGGTCGAGACGTCGAGCGCGACTTCCACATGCGAGGGGAGCAGATCGAAGCGGCGCGCATACGACACGTCCGCCGTGCAGATGGCCCCCTGTTTCGGAAGGCTGTTCGGCATGGTGCCGCTGAGGGTGAATGTCTCAACCTCGCCATGCGTCTCATGCTCGAGCGCGGGCTGGGCCACGCGGGCAGAGGTGAGGACTTTTTCATCAAGCGTCCTGCCGACGATGTGGTTGTTTGTCCAGTCCTGCCATCCGGGCGCAAAGCGCGTGGCAAACTGGCCGCGCTCGTAGCCTTCGCAGGCCGAGTGGCGGCCGATGAGCAGCGTGCCGGCGGCCGGCGTCCAGAACGAGGAGATGCCGCCGCCGCCGAAGCCGTTGAAGTTTCCCGCCTTGCCGTCGAACATCCCGGCGAGGTTGGTGCCGCCGTTATCGCTGGCCGTGATGCGACCCGCGTAGAGCGAGATGTGGTATCCCGGCCGCCGCACGACGATGAACTCGTCGTTGAAGTTTTCCGTGAAATTCTCCTTTGCGAGGATCGGGAGCTTGTGCTCGCCCGCGCACGCGGCAAGCAGCGCCGCCGTATCTTCCTGATATATAAAGTATGGCAGCGCGCCCACCATGCCCCACTGGTGCGGGGCGTCGTGGTATTTCGGCGCGAGGCCCCAGCCGTGTGCGGGCAAGATGCGTTCCGTGGGCTTCACATGGGCCGTTTCGATTGCCTTGCGGGTTCGAGCGGCATCGATCTGATCCGGCCAGACGCCACGATTGCCCGCCAGGAAAGGAATGGCCGCGGGAACTTCGAGCGCAAATTGGATCTCGCGGCCGGTAAACTGATCTTCGGCAAAAGATTGAGTGTCGCGGTCATTAAAATGCGTGGCTCCGAGCCGCTTTCCGTCCGGTTCGACCAAGGTCATGTAGGCTTTCAGCCGGTAGGCCTTGTGCAGAAGTTCGAGGAGCCTGGGATCTTTGGAAATCGAATACAATTCTGCCAGCCGATGCAGCCCGATGCCATTGTAGGAGCCGTCAGGACCACGGCCTGCGCCCTCCCAATAGTGCCCGGCAGGGCTCCATTCGGGCCCGTAGATCACCTTCTCCTGCCAGTCCTCGGACAGCTCTTTGAATCGGGTGTTTCCCGTGGCCAGATAGCAGTAGTAAAGCGCGACGGGGAAGCTCAAGCGCATGTTCTGCGGGCCCATCGGTTTGACCGTGTTCGTTCCTTCTGCCAGCCACAGTAATGCAGCAGTCCAAGCCTTCACCACCTCGGGAGGCAGGGCATCCTTCACTTTGAGAAGAGTGAAGGCGCTGAACGTCATCGTGAATCCCATATGCCCGGGATGGGCGAATCCATACTTTTGGCCTTCCTTGGTGCTATCGGGAGAAGAAAAGTAGAAGATGTTCTCCGGGATCGCGATCAGATCAACAACCGAGATCGCGGCCGCCCGGCGGGCGATCTCTTTGTTGCCAAAATACGGGTTCCACGGCTCGTTGAGCGAGTAGGCGAGAGCGAGGAAGTTTGCGGTGGTCGGATGGCTTGGCAGCCACCACTGCCCGGACGTCAGGTGATGGGAGCCATCTTTGAACATCGGCTGCAGAAGCGGCAGGGCCGGCTGCCAGATGCTGCTCCAGAGGAAGTTTTCATCCGGCAGCCCGGCGGACGTGCTCATCATGGTGGCCAGCGCTCCAGCGCCGCCTGCCACCTGAAAAAGCCGCCGCGCTTCGACCTCGTTCAGTTCCGGCATGGTGATCGGTTTGGCCTCGCTGTGAATGTCTTCCTGCTTGAGATCCTTCAGCCATGCCACCAGAGGAGCCTGCCATTCCGGCTGATGCCACTGCGGTTCCGCTGCGGCAGAATCGGCCGCGTGAGATTCGGAGGATTGGTGAATGCCAAGGAGGGCTATCGCAACGGGGACGAGGAGTTGCAATCGACGTCTGAGGAATGGATTGTTCATAGGATTCTATGGGGATTTCAAAAGCATGAACGGCAGCAGCCCACTCCCGATCAAGGAAGAATTTGTTGGGATTCCGCACGCCCGCAAAATGAAGGAGACAGTGGTCACGGTATGCGGGCGGCAAGTTTCGGCCTATCTCTGCGGCGCGATCTCGGCCACGCGGACAACCATGTCGGTCCCGCAGTCATATCCTTTGCAATCGATCGTGAGGAGGGAGCCGGCAAAAGCGGGCACGTGTGAGGTGTCCAGCCCGGCCATTCCGATTCGACAGGTCGCATCATGGGTTTTCATAAATTATTTGCTGCTCTGGAAATCCTTCAGCGAAATCCGCGTCGGCTTTCCGTTTCTCATAATGGTGAGATTCTCCGCATCGGCCTCGATGGAGGTGACCGAAGGTTTTTCCTTGTAGGGTTCGAGGACGGTGACGAAAGAAACCGTCTTGCCGCGGGCACGTGTGAAAAGAGTCGGGGCGGCATCTGGCATGCGGGTCGTGTTCGGATTGTTCAGCCCGGTTGTGCCGGTGTAAATTTCGCTGTTGGCGACGGGAACCTGCCAGAGGGCGAGGTTCACAGGCGATGTGGGGGGCGGCGTTTTCGCCGATGCGGAGACCTGGTTCGTCAGGTCCCATCGCAGGTGCAGCGGCCCTTGGCCGGCCAGCCGATTCAAGCCGATGATATTGGCGTAGTTTGCGGTCTCCGCCAGCGGCTTGCCGGCCGGCGCTGATGTCCAGCCTTCTCCCAGTGAAAGCTCCCCGAAATTATGATAGACGAAATCATAAGTGTGTTCCTCCGCCGACTCCAGCCGGTCGAGCACGATGACGAGCCCGTCGCGCAGGGCGAGCGTGCGCGTGTGTTCGACGCCGGGCGCGATCCCGCTCACCCGGGCGGTCGCGTATTGGTTGTCGGGCTTGTCGCTCCAGGCCACGGTCTCCCCGATGGCGGGCATCTGGTTTTGCGAATCCACCAGAACGACATTCTGGCTCAGCGAGCCGGCTTGGACGAACGATTTCAATTTTGGATCGTCGCTGATGATGATGCCGCCTTTCCCCACGTTGTAGGCCGAGCCGGGGCCGTGCGTGAAGGTTTTC
>CAZION010000304.1:0-3986 GCA_964540865.1 uncultured Victivallis sp. | reverse complement strand
TTTTTTTGGCACCGCTCAACGCGGGGAGTAACATACTAGCCAGAATAGCTATGATGGCTATTACTACGAGCAACTCTATTAGTGTAAACGAGTTACACATATACGATTGCTTGATTCCCTTTACATTACCCCTGCCCATTTCAAACCTCCTTTTTTGTGCATTCATCTTCATCCCTCCTGCCTTTTATTTAGTTTTAAAGTCGTCGGTCGTTAGCTTTTAGCTGATAGGTTATAGGTCTTCGCTGATAGCTAGCCCAACTTCCGCATTTCCGCACTCCCGAACTTCCCCTGTTCTCCCTGTTTTCTAAATTCTACTTTCTACTTTTCCCAACCGATCACCGAGCCCGGATTACCGACCTCTCTTCAGTCTTCAACTCGCCATTCGTTATATACTCACCATTGGCTTCCAGCTCTCGCGTCATTTTCTGAATCTGTAGCGGTGACAGGTGTGCGCAAAGCGGGTCGCTGGCCATGATGGCGACAAGTTCGTCGAAAGTTCCGTTAAGCGCGACATCCAGAATCATTTCCTGCCTCAGCACAATCGGAAGTGTCATTGTTTTGATGATATCAGGCATCGGCGAGGTAAACGGATGCACGCCTGCCGAGTCAAAGCGGCAGCGGGTTTCCACTACTGCTCCAGACGGCAGTCCTTCTATTTGTCCGATATTTCCATAGTTGCTGGCCCAGTAAAACTCTTTGCCGCCGGAAAGCGCATCCACAACTGCGGGAACCGGGTCTTTTCCATGGCCACCAGCCAAATGATCAGCCGGTAATTCACCTTTCAGGTAAGCTTCATGTTTGCGCCGCTTATCATCATAGATTTTCTGACGTTCGGCGATATATGTCCGTTTGAGTGAGAACGGCAGCTTGTCGTCATCTCTGTTACCTACATACCATGAATGATTTTCCACGGTATGGCGGATTCCATATTTTTCGGGAATTTCCAGATCGTGCTTCATTGTGTTGAGACCGCCGGTGGAAATGGTGATCAGGATGAAGTCGGCACCGGCAAGTCCGGACTCCAGGTTATCTTCTTTTTCCAGAATTAAACCGGATTTGCTTTCTGCAATGTATTTTTTCTCCGCCGAATAGACCAGTTCAAGCATGTCTGCATCTATGTCAACAAGAGATATGCGAAAATCGGAGGCGCGGTTCGAATCCGCGAACTGCCGGACAAACCCGAACGACCAGTTCAAGCTGCCGCCGCCGATAATTACTATCTTTTTCATATTCTTGCTGTTGACTCCCTTATTACCAACTGCGGTTTTATAATCAGTCTCGTATTTTTATTTAAATCCCCTCTATTTTCAAAACTAGAGATGAAATTCATAACCTGAGCAGCAAATTCATGGGAATTCTGGTCAATGGAAGTTATGGAAGGCGAATAAAGCATTGCGGCCTGGGTATTGTCAAATCCGACAACCCCGATATCCTCCGGTGCCGACAATCCTCTGGACTGCAATTCCCGCATGAGATGGCAAGCCCAGACATCATCAGGTGCGATAATCGCATCGGCCTTTTGATTCAATACCAGATGGTTGACCGACTGTTTTGTCAGTTCTTTCCATTCTGGAGCTTCAGTTTTGATAATATTATTTTTATCTGCCGAATAAATCAATTCCTCCGCAAGGCCGGGAATATTTTCAGCCATTGCGCCTTCATAACCTTTCAAGCGCTGAATCATGGTGGATATTTTCCTGTCGGACACGATAATCCCGATGCGCCGGTAATTTTTCATACGCAAATGATCAATAGCCTGACGGATTCCATCCGCCCTGTCAATCGAGAAAAAGGGAATACCCTGGAACTCGTCTTCACAGCACAGGACCGGTATCGGAATATTTTTCAGATATTCCTGAAGTTTTCCATCGGCATCGGGGAGCTGTCTCAAAAATACAAACGTTTCACAACCTCTGGAAAGAAAGTCATTCAAATATGGAATAATATTATTTTGATTCCATGTAATACGGCCAATAATAATCCTGTACCCGTGTTTGTCTGTTTCAACCGCAAGACGGTCAAGCCGCTCCTGCGAGACCTGGGTCGGCGCTATATCTGAGAGAATCCCGATGATTTTACTGCGAACTCCGCGTAATTGCTGTGCGATCCGGTTCGGCTGATATCCCATCCTGTCAGCAACATCTCTTATCAAACGGGCTTTTCTTTCGCTGACACCAATACTCGAACTTCCGCTTCCCAGCAGGACACGGCCGACCACGGCCCGTGAAACATTCACCTCTGCCGCAATATCCACCAGCCTGACTTTTTCAACGCCGTTCATTATGGTATTAATCCACTATCTTTCAAATATATTGCACGTGTTATCTTATGTGTATAAAAATTATTGGTTCGCGTTCCCACTGAAATATTTTATCCGAGACATCAGTTGCTTAAAAAGTGATTGCACGTGTTATTCAATAATCCAATTATATAACAATGCGAGCAAAAAGGCAATAGGGTAGCAAATAAAATGTCAAATTGACCATTATTTTGACCGCAGAAAATCCCTTAACGCCTCTAAATCGTTATTGTCAGCGGCAAACGTATTAAAAATTGGACAGTAACGCTGGTCAGCTGATAAGCGTTGTTTTTTTCACTTGCGAAATCCTTACATTCAGTAATGTGCTATTTCGCCAGAAGGACCGTCTTCTTCTCCGCTTTATCGGCATCTTCCTTGTTCTTGAAAACCAAAAGTTTGCATCTTGGCTCCTTTCTGGAAATGATGTCGTAAACCGGATAGAATCCAGCCTTCTTTATCAGAGGCACGCACCAGCCGGCGCAATGGTCGCAATAGCGTTCCATAGGAGTAGCGTCATTGTCGAGAACCTTGGAGAGGCTGGGGCATTTTCTCATTTCGAGTTCAACATGACCTTCGACCTCATTGACCTCATTGATGGTCATATCGCAGTTTTCCTCATCTTTAATGTGAGTCCAGTATTCGACCATGCCTTTCAGCCCTTTTGTCTTGAACAGCTCCATGCAGTGCAATTCCTGGTGTTTGCTGATTTCCAGCCAGTAGTTTCTCAGGTGTTCTTCACCCTGTTCTTCAAGGAATTTGAAAACCTCGTTGTAGAACCTTACGAAATGATCACTTGGTATCATGTTTGATCCTCCTCAATGTCTGAACGCACGAGCATTCGCCGGTCTTTACGGTTTCTATCTCAAAATCGGTGTTGTGACACATGCCTTTGTTGACATATTCCGTCTGATCACAGAAATTCGGGGATAGGGCAAGGCCCAGCTTTTTCACCTGTCTTACCGCAGGGCATTCGTCCACGTGAAGAATTATACTGTCCTTTTCCGTGACAATCCTGTATTTGCCCTTTTCTCGGTCAAGGTAATAAGACCAATGTTCGACCAGTTCCGAATAGTCTCCCTTTGACAGCTTTTCCCTGATGCTTTTGTAAACATCTCTCCCCGTCTTGAAGAATGTATCGTGCAGCGCATCAACACCGAATTTTTTTACGATATAATTGACAGTAGTGTTGACTGCCCCGTGAAAATCAAGATGTACATTGCCGGTGTCTTTGTATCGCATTTCAGCCTCCTTTCTAAAGGAATAATTTAACGTATAGGAATTTCAAAGTGACCAGTGATCAGTCAATGGATATTGTTCCTGATAACTGAACACTGATTACTGATGACTAAAGTTGCGGCCTCTGTCCGCCTATTCGGAACGCCGGCAACTTGCCGGCATCTTTTAAACAACGTGGTACAGGCGTCTCGCCTGTGTTAAAAAAAGAATGAGAACAGGCGAGACGCCTGTATCGCATTAAAACAGTTTCCAGCAAATTACTGTTTTTCCATTAAATCTCAATGCCTGGAACAAATCAGTTAAGACACGCTGAAGCTGTGAACTCCAACAAGAATTACAAATTTCCGCATTTCCTAACTTCCGAAGGCTTGGCTATCCCTATCCCTTCCATTCCTGCATTTCGTAATTCGTAATTCGTAATTCGTAATTCGTAATTCGTAATTCGTAATTC
>CAZION010000303.1:0-4007 GCA_964540865.1 uncultured Victivallis sp. | reverse complement strand
GATAAGGTTCGGTCGCCTTGATTACGGAATAGAAACTTTCCATGACTTCCCGGATGCTTTCGATATTTGCCTTTACCACATTGTCCAGAATCGGCTTGTCGTATTCATCTATCAGGATTACAACCTTATCTTTTTTTGACGACCGTAAAATCAATTCCCTGAACCGTTCTGACGCCCCGATGTTTTTCAATTCAACCCCTAATGAGGAAGCAGCTTCATTTATTGTGGTCGTTAAACTGGAGTTAAGCAATTCAGGACTTGCAGAGGAGAGATCTCCCAAATCCAAATGTATGACCGGATATTCCTTCCAGGCGTGGGGCTTATTCTCCAGTGACAGCCCTTTGAAAAGATGCTTTTTATTCTGGAAAACGGCTTTAAGTGTGGACAAGGTCAGAGACTTACCGAAACGCCTCGGGCGGGATAGGAAATAAATGCCTTGGGGTTTTCTTATCAAATCCCAGATATAGTCTGTCTTATCGACATAGAACCAGTCGCCTTCGATAAGGTTTTCAAAAGTATATATGCTGGTCGTCAGATTTTTCATTATATGCATCCAGATTTATCCATAGGGCGAATATAAGACTTAACCCGGAAACTTCAAGAGGTAAATATTCACTGAACTATGTTCGTTCAGTTAATATTTACATCTGAAATATACGCCAGCAAAAGGACACTTTTTTGTCTCAGGGTTAAGGGCTCGATTAAAAATAACTTGGGCATTTGCTGGCGAATATTCCGGATGGATTATCATGGTGCGAAAGAGGAGAATATCTGAAGATATTTGACGATTGAGCAACGTGATAAGCGGCCGGAAGAACGCCAGCCCTTTGGGACGGGAATCCATGCATTTGTCTTCTTCGTTGCTTCACCCTTCATTCGCCGCGGCGAACTCAGGGTTTGCGCCTAAAATACAAACGCCTGTTTTTCCCGTCAAATGACCAAGTTATTTTTAACCGAGCCCTAATCCCGGTTTTCGAGGCATCTGTATTGTAATCGATCTGTCTTTTTCCAGAGCGAGTTCGCCTCGCCGCAGTAGCACAGGCATCTTGCCTGTGTTCTCCTGTGGCGTCTCGCCCGTCTTCAAGTAAAGACTGAGCCCTACCGCAATATCTTTGGCGCTCAAGGACAGTCCCCGCATAAGCGAAAAGATGAGGGAGAAGGCCGAGTTCACCGCCAAGAGGATGAATTACTTCCGGAACGATATTGTAGCTGGTGCCGAAGGTGGGACTTGAACCCACACGTCCGTGAAGACACCAGATTTTGAGTCTGGCGCGTCTGCCATTTCGCCACTTCGGCACAGATCTATAAAATAAACCGTTATAATAAGATTTCCATATTCTTGCAAGGTAATCTTGAAGATAAAAATAAACACCATAGATTTAGACTCGTTTTTCATGGTTTGATTTTTCAACATCGAACACTCAACATCGAACTTCCAATTTTTATTCGACGTGTCCGGACAGGTGTATTGTGAATATGCCAAATAAAATTTCTTTATCAGCCTCTGCGCTGGTCATTGCCTTTATTCTGTCGTCATGCAATTCCGTTCCTCCCGGCATTCCGCCTGAGGGACCGATCGTCACACCAGAGATAAGGCTGAGTGTATTTGACAGGAAAAGCGCCGTTAATTATATGGTGACCTCAATAGCCACGCGCTGCACTCCAATATCGTCAGCAGGAATCAATCTCCCTCATATAATCAACGAATTCACCGCCTCGGCCGGAGTGGTTAACAATATGCCAATCGAACTATGGCAGAGTCTCATAAGGATGAAGATGATTGTCCCTGCGGAGGAAAACGATTCAAAGAAGCAATATAAGCTCTTGAGTGAAATCAAGGAAGTCAAGTCTGCCGCTGAAAAGAAGGACTACTTGTGGGAACTAAAGCTGGTTTCTCTTAAAGATGATACGGAAGTCTGGAAAGATTCCGTGGAGTTTGTCGTGCTGAATGAAGCCCCAGTCCCATAAGCGGATTTTACCGCAGAGGACATGGAGCAGCTTATGTCGCAACCAAATCTTATAACCACAGAACACACGAATGACACGAAAAGGAAATCAAAATCTCAGGAATCACAGCTCTGCGAACTTTGCGATTCTTCACTTTGCGAGCTTTGCGGTTAAGATTTAATGCCTTTACCGCAGAGAGCGCGGAGATTGGAAAAGACGCAGAGTACGCAAAGAAGAATTGAAAAATGCAAAATTATCAACATGCCATTAAATATCTGTCCGAGCTCGAGATCTTCGGAATAAAACTCGGACTTGAACAAGTGTCCGAACTTTTCCGCAGGATCGGCAACCCCCATGAAAAGCTTCGTTTCATACACGTTGCAGGGACAAACGGCAAAGGCTCGACATGCGCAATGCTTTCAAGCTGTCTCGCAGCCGCAGGATTCAAAGTTGGTTTCTACAGCTCCCCTCATCTCGTATCGGTGCGTGAACGTTTCAAAATAAACGGCACATCTATCTCCGAGGAAAAACTCCTGGAACTGATTATAAAAATAAAACCGCATATCGAGCAAATGAAGGCGGCTGGCAGATGTCCTACATTCTTTGAGACGACAACGGTGATAGCCGCGATGTATTTTGCCGAGTCCGGAACTGATTTTGTAGTATGGGAAACCGGCATGGGGGGAAGATACGACGCCACTAATATCGTCACACCTGTCGCTTCAGTCATTACTGGAATCGGAATAGACCATGTCGCATATCTTGGCGGCACTGAAAGTGAAATCGCCTTTGAAAAAGCTGGAATAATAAAGAAAGGGATACCTGTCTTCTGTGCAAAAGTCTCAGCTGCCGCCGAAGCAGTAATCCGGAAGAAATCGGAAGAGAGCGATTCTTCACTGCATTTCCCCGACTGCAATTATGCCGTACTTGAAAAACCTTCCATGAAGGATGGAAGACCCGGGAACCAGAAGGTAAGACTTGGAACCATTGAAATTGAAATGTCGCTCCATGGGGATATTCAGTTGGAAAATGCATCCATTGTCATTGAAATACTGAAATATCTTTCTGAAAAATTCAATTTCGACCTGAAGAAGGCTGCAACTGGTTTTTCAATGACTCGATGGCCCGCCCGCTTCCAAATATTAAAAGACGGAAGCATCCTTGACGGTGGACATAATCCGCAGGCCGTTAAAAACCTGCTTTTGTCGGCCAATGAATATTTCCCGGGTGAAAAGTATTCCGTGATCTTCGGATGCCTTGCCGACAAGGATTCGGAATCAGTTCTCAGTCTTCTTGACAAGCATGCAGAAGAATTTATCCTTGTTCCAATAAAAGGTTCCAGGAAAAGCATGACCCCCGAAGAACTTGAAAAGATATGTTCTAAAGTCTCGCAGAAGCCAATTCATAAATCAGCCTCTGTGAAGGAAGCTCTATCCTGTCCGCATAAAAAAAGATTTCTCATAACCGGTTCTCTTTATCTGGCAGGACAAGTCCTGACGGAGTATTTTAACGAGGAAGAGATAATTTGAAGTTCGGAAGTTCGGGAATGCGGAAGTTCTAAAGTTCCAAGGATCTGTATAATAAAATTTTTCCGGTACGGAAAAATTGACAATGAAATAAGTAAAGATGACAAGAGGAGAACTCCATGAAAAAATATTTGCTTGTGACTGTCGCGGTTTTTGTGCTATGTGGATTATTTGTCTATGCTGAAACGGCTTCGGACAAGTTGGACGCTCTTAAAAAGAAAAGAACCGAACTCGCCATGCAGATGTTCAACCGACGAATAAAAATGATCGAGGAAGATCCTAAACTGAAAGAAATACATGACAAAATAATGGCATTGCACAAGGAACTGGCAATCAGGATTGACAATGACCGTGAACTCATTGAACTCACAATCCAGTTGAAGGATATTGATGCCGACATTGATAAAGCCCTGGATCAGTCCAAAAAGGAAGATAACAGCAAGGAAAAGCCATAGAATAAAGGGAACTTCTAAAAATTTGCATGTGGAGCGTTGCGGAAGATTTTTGAAAGCTCAAAAAGAATTTCTGAACGGA
>CAZION010000302.1:0-4042 GCA_964540865.1 uncultured Victivallis sp. | reverse complement strand
TAGTTGCCAAACAGTCGTTCAAGTCGTTAAAGTCGTTAAAGTCGTTAAAGTCGTTCAAGTCGTTAAAGTCGTTAAAGTCGTTAAAGTCGTTAATGTCGTTTGATTCGCGTACGATTTCAACGTGCAACGGTTTCAACGTGCAACGGTTTCAACGAATTCAACGTCTGTCCTTTGTCACTCGTCGGTCACTGGTCACTGGTCACTGGTCGTCAAAATGTTAGTTGGATTTTCCGATTAATCATCCTCCCTTGTCATTTGCGACCAACGACTGGCGACTAACGACCGACAACTTCTTAATGCGTGAATCACTTCTCCCCGGACAGGCTTTTCCTGGCAAGGAACTTGAGCGCATCAACTTTCGGAGCATCGCCCCAGAGGCTTTCGAGCTGATACTGCTCCCTCATTTTAGGGGAAAGGACATGGACGATGACACTTCCGAAATCAATGACAGTCCACTGGCTTGCGGCCGTACCGTCGATCGCGCGCGGTCTTACACCCATCTTTGTGCGGACTTCGCGGGCGATGCTGACGGCAATCGCCGACAGATGCGGAATTGAATTACCCGTGCAAAGGACAAAATAATCCGCAATCACGGACAATCCTGAAAGTTTGAGCGTAATGATGTTCTCCGCCTTATGGTCATCTGCGGTTTTCGCACATGTGAAAGCCAGTTCCTCAGGTCTTCCGATAACATCAGCCTTCACTGTCTTCGCAGGCGCCTTAACTGTCTTCTTGACGGGTTTAACCGCTTTCTTGACTGGTTTAGCTATTGTCTTAGTTGTCATTTACTCTCCTCCAAATTAGTTTATTTTCGCCTATAAATCTTTTCCCCAATGATATACTTGAAGACATCCGGAGCCAGCAGGTCGCCGACATCCTCGCCTTTTATTATTTTACCTCTTATGTCTGTTGAAGCAAAATCATGGAAAGGCATCGGCAATATATAGCCAAGAAGCTTTTCAGCAACTTCATCGCTCCAGTTTAAGCAAAGTTCTTCCATTGAGGGCATATATCCTTTACGCGGATAAACAATCAGGCGCCAGTTTTGGACAAGCTCCTCCGCCCTGTGTCAGGTATGGAGGAGTTTCAGGCTGTCGCTCCCGCTCAGCAGTTTTATTTCCGAACCGGGGCGTAGTCTTGAGAATTCAAGCAGCGTGTCGAAAGTGAAGGAGGGACCAGTCCTCCCGCTTTCAATATCGGAAATCTCGAACTTGTCGTTCCCGTTCGTCGCAAGTTTAAGCATGTCCATACGGACATTGAATCCGGAAACTGGCGAATCCGGCTTGTGCGGCGGCCTGAATGCGGGCATAAATATGACCTTGCTGGCCGCCCCGGATGAAATCACATCCCCGGCAATCCCAACATGCCCATTGTGCGGGGGATCAAACGTCCCCCCGAAAACGGCGATGACTTTATTTCCAATTTCCAATTTCCGATTTCCAATTTTTAATTAAAATGTAGCACAGGCGTCTCGCCTGTTTTAATTCTTTCTTGAAGCACAGGAGAGACGCCTGTATCACGCTCTTTAAATTAAGCCGGCAGGTTGCCGGCGTTCCTTCATTAAAATTCCGCCGAAAAAAATATTACCTATTCAATCCAGTTTATCCTGTTATCCTGTCAATTTTCCAATTGATGATTTTCCATCTTCACACTCCCACACTCTAGAACTCCAGAACTCCAGAACTTCCCCTCACGTTTTCAGTCTCGGATCAAGAATGTCGCGGAGCGAATCTCCGAGAGTATGAAGTGCCAGCACCAGGAAAAACATGAATCCCGTGGCTCCGGCGACTTCCCACCAAACTCCCTGCCAAAGACGCTGCTGACCGTCCGCAATCATCACGCCCCAACTCGGTTCAAGCTGGACACCTAGGCCGAGATAGCTCACAATGACTTCTGTCATGACAGCGTAGGCAAACCGGATTGTAAAATAAATGATGATAAGATGGAAAAGGTTTGGAATCACATGGCGCATGACAATTTTGAACGGGGAAAATCCAAGGGCTTTCGCGGCCTGCACATAAGCGGTATTCTTGAGTTTCATCGCTTCCGCCCGGACAACGCGGCACAGGCTGACCCAGCCCGTAAGTCCGATTCCGAGATAAACCGCCACCATTCCGGGGTCGGCATGGAAGAATGCGGACGCGTGATTGAACATTTCCGCAAGCGGGGGGTAAAGGAATCCTTTTGTGACAAGAAGTGCGAACGCCAACACGAAAAGCAGGGTTGGCATTGAAGCGAACGTGCTGTAGACCCAGACTGCAACATCGTCAATCCAACCTCCGAAATAACCGCCCGCGGCACCCAGTGCGACCCCTATGAATACTGCGATGAAAGACGAGAATATCCCGATTTTCACAGCCGTCCGGCTCGCGTGCATGGCCCTCCAGAAAACATCCCTGCCCTTGTAATCTGTTCCGAGCCAGTACAAACCCGAGGGAGGCAAATACGCATTCTCAATGCTTCCTTTTTCATACTGCGGGACAATTTTCATTTCGGAGCAGTACAGCGCATACATTTCGCTGAAGAACGCAAACGAGAAATACAGGCAGAGAAGCACAAGCGCCACGGCTGAAAACTTATCTTTCATCAGGCGTTTAACGACATTTAAAATACTTATATTGTTTTCCATGGGTGGAAATCGCTTCCGTCGAATATCTTACTTGTTTATTTTTTCATAATGAAAAAATATAGTATGCTGGCTCACTTCACGCATTTATAGACAAACGCGGGGGGGAGGTTTTTCCAGATGGTCCTTGAGGATTCCACCGTATCGAAATGTGTCCTGAGCAGTTTTCTTATGCTCAATCCGCCGGGCATGATCTTACCTTGGAGATACCCGTAAGTTGTAAGCACCCCACCCTTTGAAAGGGAACTGTAAATCGCATCGAGAAGCTTGTGCTGGAGTTCCGCAGGAAAAGAAGCCCACGGCAATCCGGAAACAACAACATCGGCCGAATCCATCCCCTCCCGCTTCATGAGTTCAGAGAGATTCTCGACACTTTCATTATATATTTTCACCTCGGGGAACTTTTCCGTAAGATGCATGTGCATCCTGGGATTGAGTTCTACAAGAAAATACTTGGTTCCGGGCGAAAGCAGCTTGAGGATATGAGCCGTGAAAACACCGCTCCCGGGTCCGACCTCTACGACAGCCTTCGCCTTTTCAATGCCAATGCCCGCAGTCATGGCCTTCGCAAGATGTTTTGAACTGGGCATTACTGTACCCACCCCGCCAGGATCCCGAACAAATTCTTTTAAAAGCCTCATTGGAACCTTTCATCTTTAAAGTGCGGATATGGAATTTACAGATAAAGGAATTATAGTATTTCAATTCATGCTGAAATTCAAACAAACGAGAGGTTAATTTTGAAAACATTCCTTTTGGCCGGCGCGCTGGCTCTTTCCATGCTATTATCGGCGGTTTTTACATCGGAATGCCCTGCGGCGGACACTGGGGCACGCGCCGATGCAACAGTTATGCAGACAGTTTCCGCCGACACCTCGATCCCTAAACCGTCCACGCTCGGCGAAATGCTCGGCAAGGGCGGACCGCTGATGCCCGTCCTCTACGCACTTTCCTTTATAGCACTGTGCCTGGCTTTCTATTATATGTTCTCCCTCCGCATGGAACTCGTAGTGCCGGAATCACTCGCCTCCCAGATTGAAGAGGCTGTGGGAAAGAAAGATGTCCGCCTAGTTGAAGAAATATGCGCAAAAAACGACGCCCCCCTGTCAAAGGTGGTCCACGCCGGGGTCGAAGTGATCCTTAAACCTCACGCCAACTATACGATAATGAAGGATGCGATGGAGGATGAAGGTGCAAGACAGGGCAATATCCTGTGGCACAGGATACAGTATCTGCAGGATGTCGCCGTAGTGTCGCCGATGGTGGGCCTTCTCGGGACAGTGTTCGGGATGATTGTCTCCTTCGGCGCATTGAACACGGAAAACATGTCCCCGAAACCCACAGTCATAGCAAACGGCGTCGCCATGGCGCTCATAACAACCGCCGCCGGGCTTGTCATTGCGATTCCCGCAATGC
>CAZION010000301.1:0-4087 GCA_964540865.1 uncultured Victivallis sp. | reverse complement strand
TCGGCTGTTCGATATTCGATTGTTCAAAAGTTGCGGCCCCTGGCCGCCTAATTAAATGTATAGGAATTTCAAAGTGATAACAATACAAGAAAAATATTTTTAACCACTAATCTGCACTTATCATACACTAACAATAAATATGCAATGAATGAAGTTTTCGGAATGAAAACTTCATTCATTGCATGGTTTGTATTTAATTCCTGTTAGTGACGATTAGTGAGCATTAGTGGTGAAATCTTTTTTGGTATTTAAAGTTGCGGCCCTTGGCCGCCTAATTTAATGGTAAGTGATAGGGGACAAGAATGGACATCGACAAATACCGCCCAATACCGTTCTATTTTATAAATACAGCGGATCGTGATGCACTGAGCCGCCATGAGATCTATGCGGCGATGCAAAAAGTTAAATCGCAGGGATTTGGCGGGGTTGTGGTTTTCAATAAGCCGCCTTCAGGATTCTCCGCCGAGGAATATTTGGGGGATTTCTGGTTTGAAGTCACAGAAAATTTTATTCTTGCCGGTCAGGAATTGGGCTTGCAGATCTGGATCAATGACGGTTTCAATTACCCGCCAGGCGATGCCGGAGGGCGAATCGCCAAGGTTGACCCCAGCCTGAAACAACGTATCCTCCATAGGGACAAGGATGGTAAAATTTTCGTCAAGGAGCTGGATTGGGGGTTCCCCGCCTTTGAAGAACCGGAAAGTTCCAGGCTTTTTATCGCAATAGTCTATGAAGAATACAGGAAACGCCTGGGCAAGTACTTCGGCAACGGTATTGCAGGCTTCTTCTCCGATGCTGACAATCGTCGTGTCGGTCCCGGCGACATTAATCGCCTGGACGGTCAGAAACACTTTCCCTGGTCAAGGGATTACGCCTCACTTTTTCAAGCTAAATTCAAATATGACATCATGCCTTATCTGGAAGAAGTCCTCGCTGAGAAAGGCGGGAAGGTCTGTTGCGACTATTGGCAGTTGGCAGGTGAGTTGTATCACGCCTGGTTTAAAAACAATTACGAATGGTGCAAGTCCAACAACCTAAAATATACTTTCCATACTTCCGATACCGGGCCATTTGTCCGGGGGAATTGTTTCCGCTCTTCCATTTACTCTGAAGGGAGATTCCTTGACCTGGCTGCCCATTGCGATTATCCCGGCACTGACCATGAGCTTTTGGCCCTGGATGGCGGGACGCATTTTGATGAACGCTATTTTGTGCCGGCGGTTTCCTATGGAGGGACTCGTGAACGGCTGATCAACCATGATTTTTACAATACCAAATACGATTTACGGGCCAAGTATGCGGCGAGTGCAGCTTTCATGCATAATAAGGACCGGGTCATGTGCGAGGCTTTCGCCGCCACCAATTGGGGGGCGACTTATAGCGAATTACGCAAAATAGCAACCTGGCAGATCATGCAGGGGATAAATTTGTTCGTACCGCACGCCCTTCATCATCGCCTGGCAGGTGAAATTAAATATTTCGCCCCGCCTGAATTTGGCCAAAGCATTTTGAAGCACGGTGTAAGGGAATTCAATGACTTTATGGCTAAATACTCGGCAATCTCCGCCCAAAGCGAATATTTGCCCCAGATAGCAGTGCTGGATACAACATCCGATATTTGGAGACGGACAAGCAATGGTATTAAGTTATTCTCCTTATGTGATAAGCTTAACAGGCTGCCTTATAATTACCATATTGTTGACAAGGAATATCTGGAAGCCAATCCCGGAAAATTTAAAGTGGTGCTAGACAGTGAAAAAGATTTCGACCTGTCAGCCCTGAGTCAAGTTTTAGGTGATGAGATAAGTTTCAGCACCAAGGAACCATTGCATTACCGCCGTTGCCGGTTATCTGATGGGACTCTCTTCCTGATGGTCGCCAATGTGTGGAGCGATAAAACAGTCAGCGGCACATTAACTTGGGGAAGTCGTCAGGTTTCCTTGGAGCTTTGTTCCGGAGAAATCGCGATAATTGGCGGGGAATTTGAAGAGTTCCGTTCCGCTGATGCAGAAATAAATACACTTGACCTGCCATCGCAAATGGAGGTGAAATATGAGCATCCTAACGTGATCCCGTTGTGGGTATGGCAAGATGCTTCAGGCGCCGTGGCAACAATTGACAAAAGCAATGACGATCTCTTTTTTGAATGGGAAAACATTGCGTGCCTGCCGGATTTGAAATTGAATGTGCCGTCTTTCCTTGGCGCTGATATATTTTGCGATGAGGGCAAATTGACCGATGGCAAGGATATCAACTTCTTTGCTGACGAGTATATGGAGTTTGACCTGAAGCATGCATGTGGAAAAGGCAAGCACAGACTCCGGATTGCGGGAGGTGTTCGCAGCAAGAAAATATGTTACAATAGTATATATCTGACAGGTGCTTTCAATTTAGAGCTTGAACGCCTTAACGAATTCCATAAGCTTTACTTTGGGATTTACAGCCTGAAAATCTTTGTGCCTGAAAAAATAAATGTGCGACTTTCGCGAAGGAATGACAATCTGGATATCAACAAGTCCTGCTGCGGACAGGGGCAGCTTTTCTATTCCGGCGGTATAACATATATTTCCGATTTGGAAATCACGGATGAAAACCGCTTCCTGAGACTGTCGGATAACGCGGGGATTTGCGAAGTCGCAGTAGATGGCAGATATCTGGCCCGTGCAATCTGGGAGCCATATGCTTTCGATCTCAGTCATCTGCCGGGCAGACATAAACTGGAGATAACTGTCTATAACTCATTCGGCAACATGCTAGAAGGTTATCAGGCAACCTGAGATAAGCGTTAAGATGGGCAGATTTAGGTCGAAAGTTTTTTCACACGACAAAAGTATGTTGGGCTTTAGCCCGACAATTCTGAAATAGGCGGGCTGAAGCCCACCTTACTTATGGGGAAAAACACACAGCTTAAAGCGTGAGATGTCTTTATCCTTCAGCCCTAGCAGAGGGTGAATAATCAAAATTGACTTTTATGAGCTGATTGGTTAAGTTGGTGTTCACGGTCCAGAGCTCCTGCGGCCCCGGGAACCATGACTTCAGCGTGTCTGACCTGTTCAATACGAAGACACACTAAAGTTGTGAACACCAACAAGAAATATTCCCGTGACAGTCATTTCTTGTATTTTGAAATCAGCTCAGTTTCATTGTTTGCCTATCTCCACGGCCCGGCATATGCAGGCCTTGCCCATGGCTCGCGGCTGAATGGTCCCGCTCTCTGTGAGTTCGTATAGGTTCGCCGATTCGTAAAAGTTCACGCCATCATATCCGAGTGCAACGGCATCGGAGACAATGCGTTCATTTATCCGGTAATCAGTATGCCCGTAGCCAGCTGACACGTTTGCGGTGATCAGATGAATCTTGACGCCGTGTTTTTTTGCGAATGGCAGGAGTACCGTGCGCACCCATGGCGAATGTCCGCTGATGATCTTCATGTGTATTTCATCGAACAACCCGGCGGCGATCCATTTTTCGAGATTGAAATTCATCCCCATCCGGCTGTTGACCGCGTTCAGAGGTCCGCCGACAACTTCCATCTGGAATATGAAACGCTTGCCCTTCGCTTTCACCCGACGACTGGCTTCGGCCAGAAACTTGCCGAAGGCCTCTCCTCTGATCTCTCTGACTCTGACAATATCTTCATCTGTAGCTTCTACTGGTCGTCCATAAAGCTTTTCGAATTTCTTGAGCACTGTTGGCGCATAAGAATATTGGGTCCAAGACGGACAGCCGTTATGGTGGCGCAGGGAGCGTATGCTCACTCCGTCAACCCCTGATTTCAGACAGAAGTCGATGCGGTCGAGCCATATTTTCATGGCCTCTGGGTGTGTTGGCTCCAGAAGGCCCGGCATGGTTTCCGGTTCGATAAACGCCAGACCCAGATGTTTCAACGGCCAGCGCCGGATGGCGACAGCGGTTTCATCCAGATTGAGCCATCCACCCATTGCAGAAGAGAATGAAAAACGCCGTCCTGTTCCCTCCACCTGTTTTCCTGGAGACCCGGTAGTGGCATGGACCTGGTTCCCTATGATGAAGGGGGCTTCCGTTCCATCTGCGGAGACCGCTTCAACAATCGCAAAATTACGGTTCA
>CAZION010000300.1:0-4089 GCA_964540865.1 uncultured Victivallis sp. | reverse complement strand
GTACCAGTTCCGGGTACGGACTCCACCGGTGAGCGACCTGATCCAGTCGTTCCTTTTGACGATAGAGGGGCGGCAGAGATTGGCGGTGCTGCGGCAGACTGTAAATCTGTTCCCGAACGGGTAAACACTGGAGGTTCGATTCCTTCACCCTCTACCAATAAGACTGACTACGCGAAACGCAGGGCGTGGCTGAACGCCGAGGAGGAACTTCTGAAACGGTACTACTGTGTCCCGTTCAAGATGTCTATCCCGTGGATCGCTCAGGTGCTCAGGCGCACACCTACCGCCGTCCAAAGGAAGATTCTCACCATGAAGCTGCGGAGAGTCGGGCTGAAAAACAGAGGCTTGAAGGAATGGCTGAAAAACGGTGGGAGTCTGGAATTGCCGGAATCAGTTGTAGGCGTTACAAATATAACGGAGGCCGACCGGAGGGATGCGGCGAAGCTGGACGCGGAACTGCGGAAGATCAACGAGGTAGAGGCCGAAATCCAGAAGATGCTGGAGGCGAATGAAGAGTGAGACAATCATGCTGGTCATGGTTCCAGCCAAGATCACGCGGCTGTCAGAGGCGGCGAACTACAAATGCCGTATGCTGGCTACCTACGTTGAGGATGATTCCGGTGTGCCTTTGTCAGATCGTGTCGAGTGGCTGGCGGAAGTCGCATTGAGAACGCTCAGGGCGGAACGCGAAGACCCTGAAAGCCTGATGGAGTTAATGAATGAAGAAGCCTGAAATGCAGGTCAATGTCACCCGGTTTTCACAGGAGGAGATAATCACGCTTGTGAAGGCCGAGTGCAACGACTTCAACTACATCCCGGAACACGAGCAATGGGTGATGGCCCTGTACGCTCTAGGTGTGGCTGAGGTGATGATTGAGAGCCTTACAGGGCGGACTACAGGTCAGATCAAGGGTGCTATCACAAAGTACTCCCAGCTTACGTCCACGCTGCCGGACAACGTGAAGATGGGAATCCACCAGCGGATGATGTTCAATTCGATTGGCGCGTTCGTGGCGGTGTTGACGGACAAGGAGAAGATCGCGGCGATGAGTCCGAAATCTGCCGGGGAGGTTATGAAGATGCTGTTTGATTTGCAGCGGGAGTACATGAAGCTGGAAGGTGAGTATGCGGAGCATTGCCAGAAGGTCAATGCGATGACGTTCAAGGGGTTTGAAAAAGCACTAGGGGAGGGGAAATGAAAGTGTGGTACTGCAAGATTGTTGTGGACGACGGGACGGAGATTCCAAATGGGTTTGACTGCACTCCACGGCGTGCTGCGATCAATGCTGTCGAGTCAAGTGGAATTGAAGTTCTTGCGTGCTTTTCAGGATGGGCTGGAAAGCTGAATGAGTCGGAGGCGATTATTGTGGATAGAATCAAACAGGACAGGAAATAACATGGACATCAATGATCAGGCGATATTGGATAGGATTGAGCGGTTGGCATATCAGGCAGGACTTGCAATGTCTGCACGAGCGGTAAACGTTGAAAAAACAGAACCGCTTACAAAGGCAGAAACTAAGGTTCTTGCGTCATTAAGAGCTATGGCAAGAGAGAATCCGGCTAATTCTGGTTGTCTTTGGACTACTCTTAATTATGGCGATTCATTACAGTGGTCTGATATTCACGAGTTGCTGAAATAACAAAGGGTAAATAACATGGCGTACCAGAAGACAGAGACATTTGAAATGCTCAAAAGCGAGACGGGCCACTTCTCCGTGGCGAATGACCTTGAACGATCCGTGCGGGGGGTGGCGAACCATGCCTGCTGCACCGTGATCGAGAACGGGTTGATCGTGGACAAGGCCGCAGGGATCGAGAGCTACATGCACTTGGTTCTGGAGATCGGCAAGATGGCGCTTTCCGGCCAGTACAAGGAAATCCTGTTCAAGTTCTATTTGGGGGATGCCGCGAATCAGGGCGAGGCGATTTGGGGGGAGAAGTCCTTTCAGGCGTATGACCAGTTCTCTGACTTCAATCCGAGCTACGTGTCCAATATCCGGTGGGTATGCGAGAAGATTCCGCCTGAGAACCGCTGCTTGAAACTCAAAAGCTGGTCTTGGCACCAGATGATTGCGCCGTTGCCTGTAAACGAGCAGCAGAAGTGGAACGAGATCGCGCTGAAACAGAAGGCGCTGGAAGGCACTGGATGGTGCAAGACGGTCAAGGCCATGATCAACGACGAGAAGATCAAGGAATTGATCAGGGAGATCGAGGACGAGGAGGAGAAGGCCCGTTGGCTGACGCTGGCGGTCCAGTACAAACCGGCATGGACGGTGATGCGGGATTGGATGCGTGGCGACAAGGTTCCGCCCGGATACCAGCAGCCGTTCGCTTTGTGGGTACGGGACAAGCTGGAAGGGATGCAACTTGACCCGGATGTGCGGGATGACATGGTTAAGTTGCTGCACGATCTGGCGGACGGGATCAAGAGCAAAAGGGTACTGGTAAGTGAGCCAAGCTAGACTAATCGCTGATCTTCACTCGAAAGTGAAGCGTGTGCTGTGGGAAACCGAGATGGGGCGGTGCGTGATATGCCGCAGGCCCGCGAGCGATGCCGCGCACATCTTCGTACGGGACAAGTTGGCGACATCATTTGATACGGAGGAGGATGGGAATGTTCACTTGCTATGTCGTGCTTGTCATTCTGCTGATCATGGTGGCGATGGAAGATACAAGCGGTGGTACACCGAGCGGTACGGTGTAGAGGCGTTGGAGGCTCTGGAGCGGCGGTCAAATGTGATGCTGGTGAATGTGAAGGCGTTTCTAAAGGAGAAGGAAGATGAACTCGATGAAGAGCTGGAATGTCTATCTGCCGAATGGGGAAGCGGTGTCGGTGAACGGGGAGATCGAATGCCGCGAGGGTAAATTCTACTTCAAGAGTGGAGATGAAGTAGTGGCGGTGTTCAACGAGGACAAGGTGTGCGGGGTGAAACTTGACGCATCACACATACCGATGAAACAACGGTTGTACGGTGTGTATCCTGACAAGAAAGATGATGTGGCAGTAGAGAAGTCACATAATTGCCTTGATCACCTTGGGCATGAAGACCCTTGCACTTTTAACAGATCGTGTATGGTGTGTGGACGTAAGATTACACATATGGAAATTGTTTCTGCGCCAAAACGTGTTGTATATCCGACAGGGAAGGAAGGCTGATATGACACTCGATGAAATGCAGGGAAAGATACGCGATAGCTTTGAGTACGACAAGCGGCTATTCCCACCGTTGTGTGAAGATGGGAATGATTTGCCGATGTTGCCGAACAGCAATATATGCACGAAATGCGGTATGGAATCGCTTGTCGAGCAGTGTTCGATGAATCCTTGCAGGCACGCGCTTGGGTATGTCATGCAGCGGTTACGGGTGACGACAAAATGCACAGCTTGCAAGCACTACGACACCTATAGGCTTGGGTGGATGGAAATCTTCAATGGCAAGTATGTGGATGAAGACAAGAGTATATGGAAGGCTGATTGTGAATAGACACAATTCGGCAAAAAAGAAAACAACCACACTGGAGTTGCGAAAGTGGACGGTGTAACGGCACGGGTTTTATTGCATAAAATTTAATTGACTTCACGAATGCACAATCAAACGTACTGTAAGACAGCAATAAGGAGTAATGATGGCAGGCGAAAAAGTGTCAAACAAGGACATAAATGTTTTAGTCATCAAACATCGGGGCTAAGTGCATGAGTGATAGGGAGATGGAGTTTTACACAAAAGTGATATGTTTGGCATATAAAACATGTTTTGGCAATAAAACATCAACAATAGAAACGCAAGTGGTTGATATGAGCTATATTATAAAAGGCGTAAATGACATTTGAAGTATATACAGAAGAAGGCGTTTTCAAGCTGGAGTATGCCGACTACCTGAAGCGACCCGACCTGATGGCGAAGATGCAGGACAAGCGCAGGGTGTTCGTCAACCTTGGCTTGCGCCTGTTTTCCTTTGACCGGCGCTGGCTATCCGAGCATCCGAAGCACCAGTCATTCGTTGAGCAGGTGCGACTTGAGCAGGAAGCCAATCCGATCCGGTATTTCCTGCCGCATTGCGCGAACAGTCCAGACTTCGATACGG
>CAZION010000299.1:0-4090 GCA_964540865.1 uncultured Victivallis sp. | reverse complement strand
TTCATAAACCTTGCCTTTCTTTTGGCAAGTGTCAACTTATATCAGGACAAGACAGAAATATCCAATATCCAACACGGAATATCCAATGTCCGAGTTAAAATTCTCAGAAATTTAATTCCAATGGAAATTGGAAATTGAGTGCTGTTCCGTGGCGCAGTTTAAACGAAACCTGGCTGTTCATGCTTGATTCATCCAAAAAAAAACCCCGTCTTGCGACGGGGCCGATTTTCATTCAATTAAGCTTTTGGGCAGCCGAGTTTCTCATATGCCGCCTTGTTCAAAAATTTTGTGAGGTTTGTCCCGTCGTCATCCTGAGCACGCACGGCGTAGCGTTCCTGGACTCCCTTGCTTGTCTTCCTCTTGTAAACAACTTTCTTGCAGTTGGCGTCGGCAACCGTCACGGCCTCGCGTTTTTTCACGTTGTAGAAATTCATACTCCCCTGATTCCTTTCACTTTTAAGTTAAAAACAAGCACCACGCTCCATATATACTATTTGAAAATATTGAATTCAAGTCCAACTCAAAAAAAATATTATTGACTTTTAAGGAGGACTTCTGCCAGCCTTGACACCACGACTTCCAGTCCATACTCCCGTTCAACAAATTTTCTGCCTTTCAATCCGAGGTTTCTGCGAAGTTCGCAATTGTCGAGAAGTTTCAGCATTTGTGAGGCGAATTGCCCATTGTCCGAAGCCGTGAGACAGTATTCCCCGTTTCCGGCAACCTCTGAATTCATCCCTACCGGCGAACATACGGAAGGTACGCCGGCCGCAAGATATTGGAGAAGTTTATAGGAGGCTTTCCCTTCGGAAAAGGGATCGCCGGAAAGGGGCATTATGCCTATGTCGAATTTTCCCAGTCCCGTATTCTGGTTCTCAAGGCTCCACCGGACAAATTCAATATTGATTCCCTCCTGCCTGTACGGCTCATCGGAAATCACCCTGAGCACAAAATCTCTTTTTGAACGCAACTCCGTAAAGGCTGAAGAAATAAGTTCAAGATATCGCAACGTGCTTTTTGTGCCTATCCAGCCGACGACCGGAGGAGACGACAGATTATAATCCGCTTTCGCGACAAAAGAGCCGACATCTACGGATGACGGGATTATTTCCACGGGCACGGACTTGTCAAACTCCCGGACTTTTCCGGCAAGGACATTATTTGCGGCCATGATGAGATCCGAACCGGCGACTGTACGTTTGAATTTTCCCTTCCTGGTCGAACTTTCGTAATCTGCCGGATCCGTGGAACAGGAGGCGTTTTTATAATAAATGGCGTCGTCAAAATCAAAGACCAGCCGTTTCGCGTTTTTGCGGAGTTCGTGGAAGTCAAACATCGAAAGGAGTCTTTTCTGAAGGACGGTCACGGGATAGTCTTTCGCCTTTTTGAAAAGCTTGCGGCGTTTCCAGAACGAACCGGAAAGGATTTCGACATCCGGCTCTATTCCTTTTTCCCTGAGCAGGGGAAGCAAATCAAGCATCCTGATTCGCGAACTCGGCGTCTTCCCTGATTTAAGCAGAAATAAAACTTTCATCAGTCAATTCTTTCGTAAAGTATGAATGGGTTATCATAGCATCCATACTCACTTTTTCCAGTTTTCCATTCAGCGAATGAAAATCTATAGGTTCATAGTATGGGAATTTCAAAGTGACCAGTGTCCAAATGACCAGTGACCGAGTGTCCGATGACTGACGACTGAAGTTGCGGCAACGCCACCTAATTAAATCCCAATCGCTAAATCCTACGGATGCGGCTGAGATCTTCTGCTGCGGAATTCTCCGGGCGGCGTTCCTGAGATTTTCCTGAAGACCCGCGAAAAATAGAATTCATTGGCGAACCCGGTCTGCTGCGCGATCTCCTTCAGCGAAAGCGAACCTTTATATATCAGCAGCTGGGCGTGTTTTATCTTCTGGAGGTTCACGTACCTGACAGGGCTTGTCCCGAAATACTTTGTGAAAAGATTGGTGAAATAATTCTCCTGCAAGTTCACCGTCCGGGCAAGTTCCGGGATTTTTATCTCCCTCGAAATGTTCTCCTCGATGTATCTGAATACCGGAGAGAACTTTTCAAACACCTCCCCGCCACGCTTCATTTCAACGGCCTCAACTGTCTCTAGGAAAAAAGACGCAAGCAACCGCAGGGCGCCGTCGGCTGCGGCCGAATCGGAGATATTGCCGGATTTAAACGATTTGAGGACGACATCCCAGAGGCAATTGGTTAAAGTTTTTCTCTGCTCAGGCATTTTCATTTCATATTCGCATTTGAAAAAGCCGAACAGTTCTGCGTTCGCAAGTACCGATGCCGTGAAATGACACCAGCAAAGGTTCATTTTTCCGGTACATCGGTAGCGTCCCGGGCTGTATGCCGGTATCAGGTAGAGGGTTCCGGGGGTGAGATGAAACATCCTGCCATGATGCTCGACATGCCCCGCACCGGATTTAACCCAATACATTCTGTTGAACGAATCCGTGATGATGCTTCTCCCGGCATTGGCCCAGCTCCTGTCACAGGCGGTGAGAGCGCCGTTCAGTATGTTTATCTTAATGCTGTCTGTAATTGAATTCATAGATTTGTATAAAAGATTCATAAAAAAATACATAGTCAAAATTATTTATCAAGATTACTTTCAGATAAAAGAATATAACTGGAGGACAAGCACATGAGTCGAAAACTTGCAATGGACAATATTTCACTGGTTTCAAAAGACGGTTTCGCACATACTGAATATTCCTTGGACTACCACGAGATATTGAAAAAGAAATTCAACGTCAGCACCCTCAACAATGCATTCGACCTCGATTTTCTGTTTTATGTCAATCACGGACCGATCGACTGGGCGAAAAACGGAAGGGTAACTGACATGGGACATGCAGTTTACGCCACTAACGGGAGCGATGAGAGAAAGTCCGGAGTAAGTCCGTTCAATGATATTGAGGAAGTCCTCGAGTTTGATCCGGTTAAAGAATACGGCTTGGCGGATTTCAAGGAAACCGTAAATTTCTACGAGGACTCGTATCAGAAAATACAGTCAAGCAATCCGGAACAGCTGGTTCCCGGCGGATATTACAGGACAGTCGTATCCGGGGCAATTGATGCTTTCGGCTGGGACATGCTTCTTCTCGGCGCATCCGAACCGGAAAGATTCGCAGAAGTCCTGCGCAGATTCGGTAAATACTCCCTCCACCAGGCAAAGGCGTGGGCTGAAACTTCTATTGAAGCATATATCCAGCACGATGATATGGTGTGGACATCAGGCCCTTTCATAAGTCCCGAATTCTACAGGGGGGTAATCTTCCCAATTTACAAGGAGCTCTGGAAACCTCTGAAAAAAGCCGGAAAAAAGGTGCTGTTTTGCTCTGACGGAACTTTCGACATGTTCTTGGAGGATCTTGCCGAATGCGGGGCTGACGGATTCATTTTCGAACCCACAAACAATCTTGATTATGCCGTAGAAAGATTCGGAAAAACCCATTGCCTAGTCGGGAGCAAATGCGACTGCAGGACAATGTCGTTTGGAACATGGGAACAGGTGAAGGCGGAGATGGATGCCACATTCGAGCTCTCCAAGAAATGCAAAGGCTTCATATGGGCTGTCGGAAATCACATGCCGGCTAACGTCACCGATGAAATCTGCCTGAAATATCTTGAATATCTGCGGATTCTCAGGGGAAAAATGAATTAGGCGGCGTTGCCGCAACTCTAAGTAACACAGGCTTCAGCCTGTTTTTTAATAAAGCGAGAAAAATAAGAAATTGCAGGCTAAAGCCCGCATTACTTCAACTTTGAAATTCCTTAACGTGGACTTAACAGGCGTTGCCGGGACTTTTGGGTGCTAAATCTTAAGGTAGGGCGCGTTCTCCGCAACGCGCCGCGGACGGCTCGGCCCAGTCATCCGACAGGGCAAGATAGCCGTCCCTACCTGTAACATGAAAAATAAAAATTCCTATACTCTACTTTCACTTGACAGCTGTCTCCTTACCCTCCTCTAACTGAAAACACCGTCAATATTGCATAATAATACCAAAATAATAATGCTTTTTACAAGCAAACCACACTATTTATTGGTAATATTATGTTCATAACAAAAATA
>CAZION010000298.1:0-4165 GCA_964540865.1 uncultured Victivallis sp. | reverse complement strand
TCTATGGAGTAGCATCTTAAAAATATCAATACGTAATTTGTGTACAGTAAGTTTGGATTAGTGGTGAGGGCTTTTGTTTGGTTTTATATATACTTCAGGTTGCAAACTTCGGCTTATGTGTTATTTTACTGGACTTTTCCAAATTTCTAAGTCTGGAACTTGGACTTTGGTGTTTGGAATTTCTGTTCTTCCCAGACATGGGGCATTAGCTCAGTTGGCTAGAGCGCTTGCATGGCATGCAAGAGGTCAAGGGTTCAACTCCCTTATGCTCCACCATCCTTTCTCCTATGAGAAACAGCCTTTTGAGGATACCTGCGTAGCCTTGCCTAAACATGAGTAACGCTTTTAAAGTTAAACATAAGTTAATCATTTTTTCATATTCAAGCCACATGCGACACCCGTAAGCCCATAAGGATCTTCTGTAAACCGCCCCCAATAGCCCTTTATTTCGGTTTTTCCGGCATGGACAGGGGTTGTTGCCGTTTTCCTGCTTTCGTTGCTGTATTGCGCCGTTCTAATCAAAAGGAATATCATCCGCGAGACAACAATATGGCAGGGCGTGAGCTAATAATTTGTCTTTCATAAGCTTGATTCCTGCCTTTTTTGACTTATAAATATGACTATGGATGAAGTAATCTATAAATATATGAGCGCTGATATTGCCCAGAAGGTTCTGGCTAATAATTGTCTTCGGGCAACCCCGCCAAATGATTTCAATGACCCATTCGAGATGTTGCCAAGGCAATATGTTGGATTGACGGCAGATATTACATATGAGATGGCACGGACGAAAAGTCGTTCTCTTGCCTATTATGAAAAGGTTAGGGCTATCCCAAGATATAGCAAGATGAACTATGATGAATATCTGGCTTATTTGGATGCCCATCCCGACATTGAAAGAGATGTCGCAACCAATATGAAAAAATCATTTGAGAACAGGGATTTCGCTACTCTGGTTAATCAAGTATCATCAATATTAGGCGTCCTCTGTTTCTCTGGCAAACGTGATACTATCCTAATGTGGTCGCATTATGCTGATGACCACAAAGGAGTTGTCATAGGTTTCGATCCTGTCAAACTCTCACCAAGCTGGTTCCCTGCGCAATATCATGATGAAAGAGTAAATCTGCCATTTGGCGAAGATGCCTTGTCCCCCATATACAAGCAGGCGGTCATTGATATATTGTCAACTAAGCATTCTTCATGGATATATGAGAACGAATACAGGTTCTTTGTGAAGTTAGATAAATGCACCAAGCAGAATATCAAAGGCAAGGATATGTATTTTCATGCACTGCCAGACGGGTGTATCAAGGAAGTCGTGCTTGGAGCTAAAATATCTGAACCAGAAAAGAATGTAATTAAAGGATTATGCTCCTGCAATGTTCTTGAAGCAAAAATTGACCAGAGGGATTTTAAACTGGTGATATAGGTGTAATCCCTATACACCGAAAACACACTCTCGCATTATACCGTGTAAGTCGTGACTTCTCGTTTCCTATAGCTATTAACTTAAATAGGGAAACTGCTATAGCAGGGGGGCAAGATTTGATTCGGGAACCCACGAAAACCCTCATTCCCCGACCGTTTATTCCTTTGGGTGTGGAAGCATCAAGCAAAGGATGAGATAGGAGAGCCATTTGATCGACGAGTTTTTTTTGCCAAGAGAACAAGGGCTGGAAGGCAGACCTGCCCGGCACATACGCTTCCAAGGAGGTAGGACACCGCCCCCAATAGCCCTTTATTTTGATAATTCCGGCATGGACAGGGAAAAGATGCTTTCATGCCTGAATCGCAATCAAAAAGGCATCAATAATGGGCCGACAATATGATTTATGTACATTTTCGGAGATTGCATTCCCTCAAATCCGGTATTAGCTTCATTTAAAAGATAGGGTATAAGCCTTGTTGATAAAGTTTTTTGGAACTTGACAATCGTTGAACATATTGAGGCTAATAAAATGTTAGCTGCCGTATGAATACTCAATCATAAGTTTCTCCAAGGGAGGTCTCCTGTGACTAATATTCTGCTGATTATTGCCGTTGTTCTATTGATCGTTGCGGTGGTGTTCCTGTTCATGCTTTTAAGAAAAACATCGAAACCCGATTCTTCAGTGCTTGCCTCCCGTCTTGATGCTTTCGATAAGGCTCAGGAACGTACCGAGCGTGCGGTAAGAGAGGAAGTGGGGCAGAACAGAGATGAGCTGAACAAGGCAGCGAGGGCGCAGCGGCAGGAACTAACCGAAGCTTTCAAGACTCTGAGTGATTCTGTTGCACAAAGAATGATAGATGTTGCCAATATCCAGAAAGGCCAACTTGATGCTTTCTCCGTTCAACTTGACACTTTTGCTAAAGCCAGTGGAGAGCGTTTGGATGGAGTCCGTACCGAATCGGCAACAGGTGCCAAGCAACTAAGGGAAGAAGTCATTGCCACGCTTAAAGCTCTCTCTGAAACGATAACACAGACAATGACTGAACTGGCAAAAGTCCAGAAAGGACAACTTGATGCTTTCTCTGTACAGCTTACCTCCTTCGCTAAAGACAGCGGAGAAAAACTTGATGGTGTTCGTGTCGAATCCGCTACTGGAGCCAAGCAACTACGGGAAGAAGTCGTAGTAACGCTAAAAAGCATCTCTGAAACGATGGTCAAAACAATGAAAGATTTGTCAGTGGCCGAGAAAGCACAGCTTGAAGCATTCTCTGGGCAGATCGCCACGTTGACAAAGACCAGTGGCGAGAAACTTGACGGTATCCGAACAGAATCCGCCACCGGAGCCAAACAGCTAAGGGAAGAGGTCATCGCAGCGCTCAAGGGAATTACGGAAGCTACCACCAAAACAATGGGAGAGTTGGCAAATCTTCAGAAAATCCAGCTTGAAGCCATGTCATCTACGATTGGGAAACTTTCGGAGTCAAATGAAAAGAAGCTGGAGGCGGTCAGGGTCACGGTGGAAGGCAAACTCCAAAGCATGCAGGTTGACAATGCCAAGCAACTTGAACAAATGAGGCAGACCGTAGACGAAAAACTCCAGGGAACACTTGAAAAGCGTCTTGGCGAGTCATTCAAGCAAGTCAGCGAACGGTTGGAACTGGTACACAAAGGGCTTGGAGAGATGCAGACCCTTGCCACCGGTGTTGGAGACCTTAAAAAGGTACTCACAAATGTCAAGACCCGTGGGACATGGGGCGAAGTGCAGCTTGGTGCGTTATTGGAGCAGGTGCTGAATCCCGACCAATTCGCTACTAACGTGTCCACAAAAGAGGCTGGCGAGCATGTTGAATTTGCGATTAAGCTGCCAGGACAAAGCGCTGACAGGGAAGAAACCGTATGGCTCCCGATTGATGCCAAGTTTCCTGTTGAAGATTATCAACGACTGGTCGAAGCTCAAGAGAAAGCAGACATTGAGGGGGTTGAAGCGGCAGGAAAGCAGTTAGAGAACCGTGTAAAATCCTGTGCATGGGACATCTCCGGAAAATATTTAAACCCGCCAAAAACCACCGATTTCGGCATTTTATTCCTGCCAATAGAGGGGCTTTTTGCCGAAGTCATCCGGAGACCGGGATTGGCCGATACAATCCAACGGGAATGCCGTGTGGTTATCGCTGGCCCGACTACGCTGTGGTCTATTTTGAACAGCCTTCAGATGGGTTTCCGTACACTTACCATTCAGAAGCGTTCCAGTGAGGTATGGAATCTCCTTGGTGCTGTAAAAACCGAGTGGACAAAATATGGTGATGTCCTGGATGCTGTGCAAACTAAACTGCATCAGGCGTCAGACACAATCGAAAAAGCCAAAGTAAGATCAAGGGCAGTCGGCCGGAAACTGAAGGACGTTCAAGAGCTTCCCATCGGTGAGGCTTCCGTCTTGTTGCCCATTGATGCACAGGAAGAGGATAAAGCATCCGTTGAAAATGATGATGTGAAAGTTTGATGGATTATATCGTTCCTTTTCATTTGTCAATGATCATCCACACGCCTTTTTTGTCGCTACCATGTCGTTGCAATTTTCCGAGACTCTTCAATCTCCGTATGTATTCATTTATCATTGATTTACCTTTGCCAAGCAAGGAGCATAGTTCCACTATCGTAAGATTGGGATTCGTTCGCAGATGGCTGAGAATTTCCTCGTCAATGTTTTTCTTTCCGGTTTTCTGTCCGGTTTCG
>CAZION010000297.1:0-4185 GCA_964540865.1 uncultured Victivallis sp. | reverse complement strand
TGGGAGAAAGGCTGACGGGTCATGGTTAATTTCTTCAATTTGGTTTTGTTATTATCCCAGATTATCTTACAAAGATCATAAAATAAAAATTCCTATCATCTGGGATGATGAGAACTGATAATCCTATTGATAATTGTTTCATCATTATTATTCCTGACCATTTGTTCTACGGATTCCCGCCTGCATCATGCCTTATCCCTATAGCATACTTGCAGCGATTGTGGAATGCAAAATCATATGCTATTCTATAAATTAACTTAAATAAACCTAATTGGAGCGGATACATGAAAAGTGAAAGAAAAGATTCCAGGACAACCCTTGATCTCCAGCCTGCGACCGGCCTTTGGAAGATGCTTGATTCCATAAAGCCAAAATATTCGTTCAGGGCGGCAAATGCGGCCGATGCACGCAAATGGCAGAAGAGCACAAGGATTGCACTTGCTGAGAAAATAGGACTCAGCATGATTCCAGCCGCCCCGCTAAATCCCAGAAAAATAGAGGTGGTGGACAAGAAAGACTACATCCGCGAAAAACTGTTGATCAGAACGGGGCCTGATTCTGTCATGCCTGTATATGTGCTCCTGCCGAAAAACGCTCCGCGTCCGATTCCCGTAGTGATCGCATTGCATGGACACGGATATGGGGTCAAGGACATCGTCGGACTCTGGGAGGACGGGCAGGAGAGGAACACGCCCGACGGATACCACAATGATTTTGCTGTTTCACTCTGCAGAAAGGGGTTTGCTGTTGCGGCCCCGGAAATATCCTGCTTTGGCGAGCGCAGGTCCGATTTCTCACATCTCGACTCGAAGATTGGACAGCAGCCGGCGGGAACCTGCATGCATTCCGCCATGCTTGCGCTACATATGGGGATTTCCGTCCTCGGATTAAGGGTCCATGACGGAATGAAGCTAGTGGATTATTTGGAGACAAGGAAGGACATGGATATCAGCCGTCTTGGCGCCATGGGAATTTCCGGAGGCGGAATGCATACGTTTTTCTCGACATGCCTGGATACGCGCATAAAGGCCTGCGTAATCAGTGGATATTATTCCTCGTTCAGGGACAGCATCCTTGCAGTGAGCCACTGTGCATGTAACTTCGTGCCGGGACTTGTAGATTTCGGGGAGATGCACGATCTGGTCGGTCTCATTGCACCGCGTCCGATACTGGTCGAGTCCGGAGATCGTGACCCGATATTTCCAATCGCTTCGGTCAGGAAAAGTGTTTCAAAGGCAAAGGACTTGTACAGGATATTTGGCGCCGAGAAGAATGTTGGGACTGATTATTTCGAGGGCAGACATCGAATAAACGGATGCAAGGCGTATGATTTCCTCCGGGAAAAATTGGCGGACTGAGGGTAAAAGGACGGGAAGCTTGTTCACATGAAAGTCTTATTCATTGGCGGTATGGGAGTAATAAGTTCGGCTTGCTCCGAACTCCCTGTCAGGCTCTGAGTCGAGCTGCACATCCTCAACAAGGGCCTTAAGAACAACTCATTCGATGCAGTCATAGACTGGGGTGCATTCACGGCCAAGGATATGGAACAGGACATAAAAATATTTTCCGGCAAGACCAAACAGTTCGTGCTCATAAGCTCGACGACTGTATATCAGAAGCCTCCGCGACATTATATCATCACTGAAGATACGCCGTTATGCAACCCTTTCTCCGAATATGCGACAAACAAGATCTCCTGCGAAAAAAGGCTTATGAAGTAATATAAGACAGAGGGATTCCCAGTTACCATCGTCCGTCCTTCTCTTAAATATGGTCTTTCACAGATCCCTCTCTGCGTAGGAAGCTGGAACTATCCGTACAACCATACGAAAATCAAAACGACTATCAGTTTTTGTACGTCGTGAAGACTTCTAGACTGCCACAAATCATACTTTATCCTAGCAGCTACGTGAATACCTGTAAAATACATGGATGATGTCAAAAAAACATACGGTAAAAAATCAGTATCCTGAAAATCAAATCTTGTGTTTTCAACGCACGATTTTGAATTTTGTTTCGAATTTGGTTCCGGCTATGCCGGGATGGGGAGACTGCGTCTACTTTTCAGACTCAAGCATCATCGAATGAGTCCGCCTGTAATTGTCAGGTGAAATGCCTGTGATGATCTTGAACCTGTGGGAGAAATGATAAGGATTTGTGTATCCTAGTTTCTGCGCTATCATACGTATGGACTGTTCGGATCCGACAAGCATTTCGCAAGCCCTGTTCATTTTGACGGAATCGATATATTCTTTCGGGGTCTTTCCCGTCGAATGCAAGAAAAGCCGCCACAGATGGACCTTGCTTACCTGATATATTTCCGCGAGTTCCTCGCAGGACCACCATTTGTCAGGTGAATCCCTTATCATATTGAGCAAGCCCTCCAAGTTTGAATTGCCATTCTGTCTTGCCTGGTTTTTGAAATATACATCCATCAGAATGTTCTGGAGCAAAAGATTGGCTTTAAACTGGGAAGATTCAGAGGGGTCGGAAAAGAGTTCTATGATGGGTTTCAGCCGCCGGGTCATCCCGAAAGAGAATATTCCGGGAGAGATAATACCGGCACGCATCATCATGTCGGCGAACGGGCCTACAAACCTAATGCAGTCTTCGATATACGGCTGGTCTGCGTAACTGCCGTATTTGTTCAGAAAGGCCGGTGTCATTATTACGCAGTTTCCCGGATGCACATTTTTTTCAGGAGAATTCTCCGCCCAATACCGGCCAGACCCTTTGTAAAGATGTGATATCGAATAAAAAGTCTGCTTCCATTTTTTGACTTTAGGAAAAGAATTGATATTAAATTGCGAAGTCGAATACGCAAAGCCAATCCATAATCCATATGCTTTCAAACGCGGAGAACAGTTTATGGGTGGCAGAACCCAGAATTCTTCCTTGCTGGTATCATTTATGTTCATTTCATAGGATAAGGCACCCCCTCTCAATATCAAGTCGCAATCCGGCATAATGTATTTTTTTGACATCATCCATGTATTTTATAGGTATTCACATAATGGCTGAAATGAAATACAGTCTGCAATGAAAGATTAAAGTCTGTACGTTGGACAGATAATGGGAGGACAGCTTGATTACAAAAAGCTCAATCATGTGTGTCGGGGCGCATGCCGACGACATTGAGTTCTCAGTCGGTGGCACATGCCTGAAGTATCTTGGCAGGGGATATGAAATAGACTATGTGATGTCGACAAACAACATGTCTGGCCAGCTCCACATAGTCGAAAAAGACAAATCGATCACCCGCAAGGAGGCAGAGCCGGCGCAGATGGAGCCTATCCGGAAACGCGAAGCAGCGGCAGGGGCGTCAATGCTCAAAACGGTCCCACTTCATCTCGACCATCCTCAACGCCATTACACCGGACCGGAAATGCAGAAAGTGCAGGAAGGCTACGGTGTCCCGGCACCGAAGGGGGCGACGCTCGGGCGCCCCTGCATCATGGTTTCATACGATGATCCGGAATCAGTGGATCGCGTGAAAGACCTCATCCTAGAACGGACCCCGGAAGCTGTGCTGACTCATAATTTAATAACAGAATCACCTGAACATTATGCCACGGCAATGCTTATCCTACGCGGATACAGGAAGGCGGTAAAGGCCGGATACGCCGGACCTCTGCTTTTCTGGAATGAGTTCTGTCAGAGCACTGAACTCGACATGTCGTTTTTCCTATGGGATTCATTCGTCGACATTTCCGGACTGAGGCAGAGGCAGTTTGACCTAATCCGCTGTCACATAACGATGGTGCCTTTGCCGGAAAGGATGGACTATCTCGACTTCACAAAACATGCCGGGATGAAGGATGCCGAGCTGTTCAAGTTCGCAAGCTCAATTAGAGATTTCAAACCTTCCGGCGCCTTCACGGAAGAAATCATTGGAAATCTTAAAAACAATGGAGATGAAAATGAAACCAAGAAGTGAAAATATCGGTATTTATTTCACACTTGTCGAGCTCCTAGCCTGCCAAGGCGTAGCCTACATGCGAAGGCGGAAGCGCTCAATTAAATTCACCTTGATTGAGCTCCTGGTGGTGATCGCAATCATCTCAATTTTGGCGGCCATGCTTCTTCCGGCCTTAAAGGGGGCCAAGGATATGGCATATAAGGCAAAATGCACCAGTAATCTCAAACAGATCGGGCTTGCAAACCAGATGTATCTGAATGATACCG
>CAZION010000296.1:0-4262 GCA_964540865.1 uncultured Victivallis sp. | reverse complement strand
CGGGAAGCGAGGCCATCATGAAAACTGCCCAAGGAAGGCCATACCGGCTCGAACAGCCCCTGATCCTGCGCGCCACTCTGAATCCCTCCATTCCAACCAAGGAAGACCGGGAGACCGTTTTCGTCAGCAGAACCGGTTGTCGTCCGCCTCGACCGCTGAAGACGCCCATTGTCAGCTCCGACCTGGAAGCGACGGGTACGACGCCAATGATCTTCGCGTTACCGGAGGAATTCATCTCCACTGTCGGCGAAGGAGATATTCTTGGCATTGAACCGGGCGGCCGCGTCAATCTCCTCTGGGATGCCTCCGCCCATGATAACGCCATTTTTCTCACCGATGTATGCAACTCCCGGTGCATCATCTGTCCTCAGAAGACAGAAACTCGACCGAGGAGCCACGCCGAGACGGCCCTTAAAGTGATGTCCCTCATTCGGACAGATAATCCGCCCAGATTCGGCATCACCGGCGGCGAACCAACCACCGAATTGGAAGGCCTTGTCTCCCTGCTGGAGCTGACTAAACGGCGGTTTCCGGATGCGGAAGTGCAGCTTCTGACCAACGGCAGGCGTTTCGCCGACTTTGAAGTGCCCGCCAAGGTTATGCGGAACTGCCCGGCCCGGACGCTTTTTTGCATCCCCCTTTACGCTGACAACGACATCGAGCACGACGCCATTACGGGCATCGAAGGCTCCTTCGCCGAAACTATCGCCGGCATCCACCATCTTGTCCGCCATCAATGCCACGTGGAAATCCGCATCGTCATTGTCCGGCAAAACTTTGCACGCCTTGAGGATCTCTCCCACTTCCTCTTCTGGAACCTGCCATTCGCCGTGCACATCGCCTTCATGGGGATGGAAACCTCGGGTGTCGCCGCCGACAACCTCGAGCGCATCTGGGTGGAACCAAAGGAGTATGCCGGCTCGCTGGAACGGGCAATCGTATTCCTCCATCGCCGCCGCATGAACACCTCCATATACAATATTCCCCTCTGCCTCCTGCCGGAAAGGCTGCGCCCCTTCGCCAGAGACAGCATATCCACCTGGAAAAAGACTTTTCTCCCGGTCTGCCGGGAATGCTCTGTCGCCTCCTCCTGCTCCGGCTTTTTTGCCACTTCGAGCAACACGCCTTCCTCGATCTCACCATTGTAAAATATTAGGGAACCTCTAAAGATTCGCACGTGGTCCGCCGCGGCGGACACGACATTATTACACCTTCTGCGGAGGCTATTATGGGATGAAGCGAACATTCAGCCCTCGCAGAGGGCGACATATTGTAGCCCCATGCGCAAGCCGCGGCGTAGGCTTTGCGAAGCCGGGCAAGCGTGGGGATTATGGATAATCAAATATAATTTTCAGTCCCCGGAGGGCGGCGGCACAACATCAAGCCTTGATTCGTTTACCGACAAAGGCCGCTTAAGTTGGGGAGCATTCGGTGTGACCCCGTCCCCCCTGGGACGCACCCGAAACACGCCATCCTTACCGCTCGCAGCCGGAAGGGATACTGGCGGTTGTCTCGAACCCTCGCCACTCAGACTGGAATGAACAACGCCTGGCTATCTTCCCTGGCAATATATCCTTTAATTCCGTTCAGATCCTCAACAGCAGATTCTGTCCAGTAAATTTTCATTTCTTTTCCAGGAGCCTTTTCACGTCACTGTGCGGAATGATCTTGCCGGATTTTATTTCCTTAAGTCCTTTCTCTATCTTCTGCTTAACATATATTTCATACATGATATCATCAGCAGGAACAAGTGCGACCCGCGTTGATACGGCATGCAAGGCTATATTGTGGATCATCTCATCAACGGTTGTACAACAATCAGGGAGAATTGTGACCTTATACTTCTCTGCCGATTTCGAAATGGCAGTATGCGTAACGCAGTTTTGGGTCATCATACCACAGACTAGTAATTCTGTGATTCCCAAACCCGTGAGAATCTCATCGAGGTTGGTCTCAACGAAGCTATCCGCAAATTTCTTGACTACCACAGGTGCGTCGGGTGCTGCGTGTAGAATCCTTGGATGAATATTGGCCCCTTCAGTTCCTTGATTAAAAAAGGGAGCAATCCCCATTTTGGAATCGGCAAGGTGCTGGACATGTATGACGGCGATCCCCTTAGTTTGGGCCACCTTGATGACCGATTCTATTTTGCTAAGGGTAATTTCTGTGTTCCAGAGGGGAAACTTCCCACCCGGGAAATAGTCGTTTTGGAGGTCGATAAGCAGTAGTGCTTTCTTCATGTTTTCCCCTTTGTTTGTTAGTTGAAAAAAACTATTAGAGGTTATGCGGCGTTTTACCACCGCATAGTCCCTGTGGAACTAAGTCATTTTATAGGATATTATAGTGCCATTCCAATGCCGTTAACTTAAGCACAAAGATTTAATAATAATGGTGTTATGATTTATTTATCTTTATGCATGAAATGCGTTGGGTAATACAGCCTATGGTTTCAACCATAGGTATTGGATCCCAGAATTTGTTTTGCCCTGAAGGGGCAGAGCATACTCCGTCCCTACAGGACGAATCATTTTTCCATATATGTCCTGTGGTTGAAACCACAGGCTGTATTACTCAATCCCTTCAGGATTCATCATCAGGATATAACATGCGAGACATTAACGTGTTATATCTTAAGTTAACGGCATTGGAATGGCGCCGGTGTCGTTCAGCTGGAAGCTGTCATGAGTAGCAGTTAGTTATCCGGCCTTAATCTTCATGTCGCCTTCAATATACCTGTGAATAATCCCGGATATGAGTGTCTGATACGGAATTCCCATTTCCATCGCCTTTTTCTGTATTCCAGTGAAATCGTGTTCATAAAGGCGTATGGTAATACGCTTGTCCTTCTTGAAAGTATTGACTGCGGCCGCCTTGATGGATGCGATTTTAGCTTTTGTCGGCTTGGAAAGCTTCATTTTCCCGCTGTCATACGCGTCTAGAATGCCTTTCTCTTCGGTGTCATATTTCATGTTATCTCTCCTTTTCTTCCTTATACGCTTTTGTCGCCTTCCTGCTTGGAATAATTGTCTTTAAGAATGTTATTCCCTTCCCGACCACGCAGGGGACAAGGTAAATATATCCGCCTACAAGGACAAAGAATATTTTCTGCCCTGGATAATTGTCTTGGTCGGGATGGTCTGAAATCTTCCATACGTCACCCTTCGAAAGGTGAAATATAATCTGCTCAAAAGAGATCTTGCGCTCTTGTTTAAGCAATTCGTTTTTCTCTGGATTCCATTCGTATCTCATGTTTGTAGTGTACATCAATTGCATGTACAATTCAAGGAATATTGTAAGTTTCTACGCGGATAACGTCTATGATGACCGACCGGCGAATGCCGGTTCGGTCTATCTTTTAGTTGAACCAAGCCGCTCATCGCGGCGGTTGAACTTGTCTGCTCTTACCCCGTGCCTAAAGTATGACTCCATAAGAGGAAGTTCAATGGGTTGAGCTTCCATTTTCAATGCAAAGAAAAGGAGTCATGCGATGGACGGAGAGAAGAAGGAACAGTTCGAACTGCTTTACGAGAAGCACTGCCGCGCCCTGAAGTTACAGGGGAAGAGCCTCAAGACAATCGACGCGTATGGCCGTTCGGTCAGGAGGCTGGCCGATTATTTCGACCGGTGTCCGGACGATCTCACCAAGGATGAGATGAGACTGTATTTCGCGGATCTTGTCGACAGCCATTCCTGGAGCACGGTGAAGGTCGACCGCAACGGGATACAGTTTTTCTGGAAGCACATCCTTGGCCGGCAATGGAGCTGGGTGGAGATTGTGAAGCCGCCCCAGTTCAAGACGCTTCCGGACGTGCTGAGCGTGGAGGAGACGGCCCGCCTGATGAACGCGACGGAGAAGCTCCGTTACCGTGTCTGCCTCTTCACGATCTACAGCATGGGGCTGCGGCTGGGCGAAGGTGTCGAACTGCGCGTGGAGGATATTGACAGCAGGAAGATGCGCGTCCATGTCAGGAACGGAAAAGGGCGCAAGGACCGGTACGTGCCGCTTCCGGAGAAGACACTGCATCTGCTCCGGACTTACTGGGCCACACACAGGAACCGGCATCTGCTGTTCCCCAACATGATCGGGGGACCGCAGCGTATTCGTGAGACTGACCGCACGATGGACCGGGGCGGCGTGCAGGCCGCGCTGAAGTGCGCGCTGTGCGACTGCGGCATCAGCAAGCGCATAAGCGTGCATTCTCTAAGGCATTATGTAGAGTGTTGAATTATGGGGAGTGTTTTGAACCATTGAGCGTACTTTT
>CAZION010000295.1:0-4281 GCA_964540865.1 uncultured Victivallis sp. | reverse complement strand
AGCCATTGGCCCATATTTAAATTTCATAATTAACAGACGGATGCTTTTTGATATTGTACTTGTCAACAAGATCCTGAAGGTTTATGGCTTGCAGTGTATCCTGAATCTTTTCGTCAAGTATTTTCCAAACGTCCCTAGTGATACACCCGGGAAAACGGCCGCATTTTTTGGAGTTACCGATGCATTCCGATACGGAGACTTCTCCGTCCAGAGCCTCAACAATTTCCTTCATTGTTATAAGCGCCGGAGGTTTCGCCAGCATATATCCTCCCTTGGCTCCCCGTCCGGAAACAATAAGATTCTGGGTCTTCAAGGGAATAACTATAAGGCTAAGGTATTTCTCCGATAGATCCTCTTCCTTTGCTATATTTCTCAGAAGAGATAATCCTTTGCCATAATCAAGAGCGAGCTGAAACATAAGACGCGCCCCGTAACGTGCCCGTGTTGATATTTTCATGCATCCATTCCTTTGTTCATTACTATTCCTATTCTAATAGTGTAATATTTTACCATGAATAGGATTAGTCAAGCTTATTTCATCATCTTATCTCCATAACAATCCGTTTCTTTAGTTTTGAAATTAGTTCAATCGAGACAATTTCAAGAGTAGTGGGAATTGAGAGACAGAACTTAATAGGCTCCAGTTTTATCAATTTTAATTCTTTTTTTACTTAATAAAATAAAAAAAGTTATATTTATATTATACATATCCATAGATAGTTACAAATAATACACTATTATTAAAATAAAAATACTTGACATAGTATATAAACTTTATTATAATATAATCAATGTTTATTAATACAATAGAAATACTAGTAATTAGTTTTTGATATTTAATTGTAAAAGTTATGAGAAGGCGAATATCATCTTTAAATAGACATGGGGAGCTGTATTGGAATTTTGAATTCTGAACCAGCATTCGTCTTTAGTGAGATTGCATGGAACAATAAAAATTGGAGGATATATCATGTGTTGTAAAAAAATATAATTTGAAAGTGTTGATGAAATTAATCTATAATATTAAGGAGTTTGATCATTATGAGTATGAATAAAAGAAAAGGAGTGTTTTTGGTGGTCGCCATGATTGTGGCGGCTGCTCAGTTTGGCACTGCTTATGCGCAGAATGCCCAAAATGTGCAGAATGCCCCTAAAGCCCAGAAAGTGAAAAAGCTGGAGCTCTGGCAGGACGATGCGCAGGACACGTTCGTGTCAAAATTGTATACGTTGCAAAATATCAAGGCCGTGGATGCAACCCCGTTTGTACAAGGTGCGGTAAAGCGCTACAACATCAATTCGACTGTTGAGGCGTTGAACTATACTGAAGGCAAGAAGCAGTTTCTGTTAGTCAGTACACCTCCGGCATTTCTGCCGTATGTGGACGATATTATCAAGAATCTGGACAGACCAGGCGGCGAACCCGACAAGGCGGGATCCGTTATTGACGGCACTGGCATTTTCCGTTATGCCTATCTGCCTAAGCATCGGTCAACCGACACCATGGTGGCGGCGCTGAATGCGGCGGTAAGGGATAACAGTGGTTATGTTTGGCGTGATCCGGCATCCAACCTGATGTATTGGAAGGACACTCCGGCCAGAGGTCAGCTTATTTTGGCCTGGGCCAAGGGATTTGACCGGCCGGCGCCTCAAGTTGAACTTCAGTTCAAAGTATATGAAGTGAGAGACAGCGACCTCGATGATATCGGAATTGACTATTTGGCTTGGAAAAATGGACCGGGACTGAACATATTTCAGGCAGGTTACGAATCCATAACTTATCAGACGGTGGAGAAATTCCTGTCCAATATGGATAAGTTTTCCAACTTTTCCTACGGGGGATATTTCACGGCTCCGCAGTTCGACCTGAGTTTCGTCAGGCTGCTTTCGCAAAAAGGGCGAGCCAAGATTGCCTCCGCCGGCACACTGACGGTGGTCAATAATTATATTGGCAACTACAACGTCAGGATATCTCCGCAATTCCAGAACATCGCAAAAAACGCCAATGACAGAACTGACGTGGTTGTTGGAGCGAACGCCGATTTTGCGCTTACCGTAGCCAGGCCGGTCATATGCTTCACCTCGACCGGTGAAGTGGATCAGATCTACAAAGGGGATGCATTTGATCAGACCACTTACAGCAGTCTGACCGGTACCATCCAGCTCGCCTACACCCTGAACATCAACAACGTGGTTGAACGTAACAACCGAGGTACGGAATTGACAGAGAGCAACGCGATTGCATCGGCTCTGACGTTTGAACTTCAAGGCGAGCATCTGCTTGGGGTTTTCAACCAGACGCAGAAGGTTGAACAGACCATCGGCATACCGTTCCTGTCAGATATCCCGTATCTCAAATATCTGTTCGGAACAACCACATCCATTGATTCTGAGACGAAACTGTATGTGACTGTTAGCGGTCGTCTGGTACATCCCGAGGACAGTTATGAAAAATGGACTGGAAAGCTGCTTGCGGAAGCAGATTTCCCGGCAATTGAAACTTTTAAAGAAGAGGATAAATAATCATGAACATCAGATATATAATTTCAACAGCGGCTGGTATTTTTGCCGTGACCGCCATGAATGTGTATGGGCAGTCGCCTATACCTTCACAGGCCGTCAAGTCGAACAATGTCAATGCGACTGAGCCTTTCGGCCCTACGGCGATTCAGCCGCAGATCCGTTTGAATCTGGAAAACGACACCGACAAGGTGCATTTTGTCCGGACCAACACCGACCCTTACGTAATAACCAAAGTGTATCAGGTGAAGAATGCGGACGTCTACGAACTGCGGCCGTTGATCATTTCTGCGATACGCACGAAGAAGATCACTCAGGACAACACCTATGTTGAAGCCATAAGGTACAACAACAAAGACAGTTTCCTGATAATATCGGCTGAATCCGACCGCTTCGGCAAGCAGGACAATGGCATGGGCATAGATGAAATAGTGACGGCGCTGGATCAGCCGAAACTTATCAACTCCTCGGGCGTATTGCGTTATGTGTATTTCCCAAAATACCGCAGCGCTAACGAACTCAGGACACTGCTTCTGAACGTAGGTGCGACCAGCACATATAATCCAGTCACCGGAAATCCTCCGGCAACTTCTGCTGGCACTCCTTTTTATGCAATCGATTCCTCATGGGAATTGCAGCAGGGTAGAGACGTAATCCTGGTTGAGGAAAGTCTTAACGCACTGTTCTTAGCTGTTCCATTATGGAGCAAAAAGGCCATAGATGCGCAGTTGCAATATTATGATCAGCCGATACTTCAGGCGGAAGTCAAATACACCGTCTATGAAATATATGCTGAAAACGACGGCAAGATAGGTTTGGATTTCCAGTCATGGAAGAATAATGACGGTACTGACCTGTTTTCAGTGGGCGGACGCTACCGCAGCAACTGGGCAAACACCTGGGCGGGTGGAATTGATCAGAACGGCGCAAACAAGACGCAGTTCTTCAATTTCAATCCCAAATGGAATTCCAAGTACCTTGATTTCCTTGTATCCAAGGGTAAGGCGAAAGTCAGGAATTCCGGCAATGTGCTGGTGAAAAACAATGAGGTGGCGACAATAAACGCGACCACCAGGGTTTTTTATGACCAGTACGTCAACAGCTCAGACAAGGTTCTTTCGGAATACTTCACGGTAGGGGATCAGATTAATCCGTTGCCGGGTGGAGGTTTCACCTTCGCAGCCACCAGTGATAATAAAAACATCACCATTAATGGTGGCATTAATGCGGCTACAAGCATCAGTGCCGTTAGGATAGCATTGTCCCCCACCACTTACAGGTACCAGCTGGCGTTGACAGGCCCGGCCAGCTTCTTGTATAATGGAAAGGACTTCGGTCAGGAGATAAATGCTGACACCTTCTCTCTTACCAAGGCCGCTTTTACGCTTACATGGAACCCTAATATCCTGGTTGCCAAGGGGCCGACGATCAACACATTGCCCAGTGGTGCGTTCGGATTCGTAATGACCGTATCCCCGCAGATTTGCCAAGATTCGACCAAGCTGACTGTGTCTATCAACAACAGCAGCCTGATCGGCTGGACCTCCAACGGAGATCCGCGTATTGCGAATAACGACACCATCAATACCGATATTTTCATCGGAAACAAGGGCAACCGGTTTGTCATCGGCGGTATCAACAAGGAAAACATTGTCCGCAGTGTCACCGGAATTCCATATCTCAGGGAAATACCTGGACTGGGCTGGATATTCGCCTCTTCTGCGGTTTGTTGCACGAAGGTCATAATTTGGCCTCATTTTTCAT
>CAZION010000294.1:0-4298 GCA_964540865.1 uncultured Victivallis sp. | reverse complement strand
AATATTCCGAGCTGGTGGACAGTCGAATCGTGGTGATCCCGGTTCAAGCGGATTAGGAGCCTGCTGACAACTTCGTCGCTAACTTAATCGCTAACTTTGTCGGAGAAGACATCGACGAAGTTAGCGACTAAGTTAGCGACGAAGTTCAGGAAGGACGGAGACGACAACTTGTCCCTAGTTCCTCCATCCGGAGATGAAGGATCTGACCAGATGCTGATCATGTCGCAATTTGGTCAGGATGGGCTCCTATGGAAGGTAGGACAGCGCCTCGCTTGCACTCGCTACGGTCAGATGGGTGTCGCCGATGGTATGTTCCCGCCACACGCCCGGCTTCGCGACTAATTGCAGAGCCCGTGGACACTTCAGGGCAGGGAGAAACTTACGCCAATTCGGAGCGGGATCTTCATCGGCGAGTTTAACCTCCACGGGTAACCAGGGGAGCCGGTCGCGCACGATGAGGAAATCAATCTCCTGCTTTTCCTTGTTTCGCAGGTAGCGTAGTTCGAATGTGCCTTCACCGGTATCTGTCCATAAGTGGCAGGCTTTCAGGAGATGATTGGCGATCATGTTTTCAAATCGGGCCGCATGCCCCGGAACCTCGCCGTAGTCCCACATGTAGATTTTTCCCTCCTTGCGGATGGAGCGCGCAATGCTCTCGTGGTGAGGCTTGATTTCATGGACGTAGTACAGATCCTTTAACAGAGTTGTCCAGCGGCGTACGGTGTCGAAACTGACCTCCAAGTCTTCACGCAGGGATGCCATGCTGAATAGGGATCCAACGCGTTCGGGGAGCAATGCTGCCAGCATCTCGATCCGTCCCAGTTCCGGGATGCGCGTTAGATCGCGCACGTCCTCCCGGATGACCGTGTCGATACGGTTGCGGCGCCAAAGTCTCGCCTTCCGTTCGTTCTGGCCCAGTAACGGTTCCGGAAACCCGCCAAATTTCAACAGTGCATCAAACGCCGTGAGCGCAGACTTGGCTGGACGTCGGGCTCGCTGGAAGAGCGCCGACAAGACATCGTCAGGTGCCAGAGTCTCTGATGACTCCAATTCTCCCAGAGTGAGGGGGTGCAGGCGAAAATGGAAGTATCGTCCTGTTAAGCTGTCGCTGCCTTTTTTGTAAACGCTCAAGCGGGCACTTCCCGTTACCAGGATGTCCGCTGGCTGTGTAAGGGTATCATAGACCCCCTTGATCGCCTGTTTCCATCCCTTCGCTTTATGTATTTCGTCCAAGACAATTAATGGGGTGGCGTCCTTTTCCGGTGCGGGGACGATGGCGCTGGGATTTTTCACCCATTGCCGTCGAAATACCACATCGTCCCAGTTGCGGTAAATTCCCGAAGTCCGTTGGGCGAGAAGGAGTTTCGCCATGGTGGTTTTGCCACACTGACGCGGTCCTGAGACAAATGCCATTTTATGGCTGGAGAAGCAAAGTTGTTCAAGCGGAACTTGAAGATAACGAGTTTTCATTCTGACCATAGTGCGATATGATCGTAATCTGGTCAACATATTTCATTCCCTTGCCGTAATGGGTCACTCACTGGGGGAGGCTCCCTGCCGGTTTATCCGGCCGGAGCCTTAAATTTGCGGCTCCTGCCGCACGAGGCGGCAGGGAGCCCCCCAGTGAGTGACCCATTACCCCTTGCCGGCCAAACTCCTTCGTCGCTAACTTAATCGCTAACTTTGTCGGAGAAGACAGCGACGAAGTTAGCGATTAAGTTAACGACGAAGTTCAGGAAGGAGGAATCGTGGATATAGGCCAATGAAGGAAAACCATGACAAGGCATCTACCCCTTCATTCCGCCGCAGGGGCGGCGGATTCGCCCACCAACCGGAGGATTTCGCGGCGTAGCGGCTCAGAAAGGCGGTATTGCGCCCGTGTAAGCGCATCCAGGCTGGGGCGGACTTCGCGGATAAGACCCTTTTCCTTGGCTCTGAGTAGTACCGCGCCGGACCCGAAGACTCGGACGCCCTCATGTCTCGCCGCGATCCTGCCGCGACTCTCGTCAATGAGTAGCGGTACGGCCTTCTGCCCGGCGAGCACGATGGCCTCCGCTTCGCCACGGTCAATTGTGGACAGCAGTCGCACGGGCACATCGGCTACCGGCACCACCTTCAACCACCCCTGGTCACGCGCGGAGGCGAGCGCGACGGCGCCAGGCATGCGGCTGCCCAGGCATAGTTCCGTTGCCACAGCCTCGGGAATGAGGACGCTTCGGAAAAGTTTTTGGAGCCAAGGTAGTCCGCCGATGGTGGCCAACCCAATCAATGGGCCGGCATCGGCCACGACGAGTTCCGGCGCGGACTGCTTCACCGCAGCGCCTCGAGTTCAGCGCGGACTTCCTTCGCCGGATAGTCAACCACGTTCACCCCGGACATCCCAAGGACATCAAGAAACTGCTCGATCGGAAGACTGGCCAGTTTGGCCGCCTGGGCCAGGGTCAACAGGCGTTGGGCGTACAACCGGACGGCCAGATGCCGGTGGGCGCCAAGTTCCAGAAGCAGGGCATCGAACGGCATGGCGATGGCGGCAGGGCGTCCATGCTTGGTTATCACGGAGAACCTGCCGTCAGCGGCATCTTTCAGGAGCCCGCCCGCGCGGTTGCGGAGGTCCCGAGCTGAAAATACATCCAATGTCTTCATAAAATGTCCCCTGTATTTGTACCAACAAAACGTAGCACAACTATGAATACAAAGTCAACGGAATCGACGAAGTTCAGGAAGTCTTCTCCCTCTCCCTCAAGGGGAGAGGGTAGTGCCCGAACTCCTTCGTCGCTAACTTAATCGCTAACTTTGTCGGAGAGGACATCGACGAAGTTAGCGACTAAGTTACCGACGAAGTTCAGGAAGTCTTCTCCCTCTCCCTCAAGGGGAGAGGGTATCCATAGTCAGTAAAGATCAAACAGGCACTTCATCCCAGCAATAAATAACTGTATCATTCTGTTGACTAATTGAGTGATGCAGTTTATATTTATTCCAGCTAAGGCATCGAAGGGTAGCCACATGATTTCAAAAAACGAGGCGATTATTGCTCAAATCAGGCAGGAAATCATTGAGGGACGCTTTCCCGCTGAATCCCGGATGGAGTCACAGCGTGAGTTGTCTGCGCGTTTTGAAGTGTCCGGGGTGACAGTACAGATGGCGATCAAGCAGCTTGTACGGGAGGGCTTCATCGAATCCCGCAACCGCTCGGGTACCTTCGTGGTGGAAAAACCGCCCCACATGAACCAGTATGCGCTGGTCTTCCCCTTCGATCCGGCCAACCGCTTTGCCCCGGTGCAGTGGTCGCGCTACTACCAGGCACTGACCCAGGCGGCGGTCGCATTCCAGCAGGAAACCGGACGCAGGGTCATGATGTTCCACGGCATCACCGAGCATGCCGATACTGAGGACCGTCAGCGGCTGATTACCTATATGGAAACCCATCGCGTGGCGGGCGTGATCTTCGCGAATGTTCCTTTCCAACTCGTGAACACCCCGATCCTGGACCTGCCCGGCATCCCGCGCGTGGCGGTGCAAAGCGAACAGCTAATAGGCAACGTACCCGGGGTGTGGGGCGATAGCGCCCAGTGGGTGGCGAAGGCGCTCGACCATCTGGCCGCGCTGGGCCGCCGGCGCGTGGCGGTGATTGACCACGGTATGGGGCCGCAGTTCGACGCGATCCTGCAGGCCGGACTGACCGAACGCGGCATGGTGTCGCACCGGCGCTGGCACCAGTACGTCTCCATGCACGCCCGGGCGGGCACGAGCAATGCCGTGGAAATCATGATGCACGATCCCGAACGGCCGGATGCCCTGCTTGTCCTGGACGATAACTTTGTGGAGCAGGCCCTGGCGGGCCTGGCGGCGGCGGGGATGAAAGTGCCTGAGGAGGTGGCCGTTGTCGGCCATGCCAACTTCCCGGTGGCCCCCGCCAAACTGCTGCCCGTCCGCCTGTTGGGCTATGACGCGAATCTCCTGCTCCGCACTTGCGTGGACTTGATTGACCGCCAGCGGGCAGGGGAAGAGGTGCCGGGTGCGACCTTGGTCCCGATGTTGTGGGAGGAGGAAGTGGCGGCGGCGAAGCCGCCGGTATTCAGTATTAAGAAGTCAGTATTCAGAAGTCAGAAGCTGGAGATGGCGGTTTCCTGATTGGAGCTGGGAAGAACGGGACGAGGGTTCACCCTGAAGGGCGTCCCGTCTCCAGAAGAGAAGGGAAGAACGGGACGGGGGCGTCCCGTCTCCAGAAGAGAAGACAGGAAGACCGAAGGCCTGGAGCCGGGACGCCCCCGTCCCGGTAGCGAATGGAAAGCGGAAAG
>CAZION010000293.1:0-4359 GCA_964540865.1 uncultured Victivallis sp. | reverse complement strand
TGACTCGAAAGGCAAGACTGTGATATATCCGTTCAACTGGTCGTATGACTTTCTCATGCTTAAAGAATAATTAGAGCAATAGCAGGCGGAAAAAGAGTTTCTGGGGACTGCGAAAACATGCGCGGGGCAGGGGACGTATTTATTTGACGCATTACTGGGTGTCCATGTTTTTTTCATGCCCATCGTAAATGTCCTTGCTTTCATCCATGTCCACATTTATATTTTTCATAATTTAATATTATCTACGGAGGTTCGCATGAAGTTTCTATCATCTGTACTGGCTGTCCTGTTTATCCTGTCGGTAAGTGAAGTCTTCGCGGAGATGAATCTCCGTTCCAACAAGGAGCTGGGAGGGGTTGTTTACAGTGACAGTAAGCAGCCAGGAATCTCGGACATCCATGATATTTACAGCCACAAGCCCAAGGTTCTACTGTCGTATAAATTGGTTCAGAAACTTTCCGGCTCAAAGAGTATTTTCCTTGCACGTATGGCGCTTACCGCATCATATGTGGGTGATGCCATGCTTCCTAATGGAGACACTGTGGCGGACTTTTTCGGGGACTGGGGATCTGTTGTTCCTCCCGACCAGTCGTTGTATCTGGTTACATATAAATCCACAGATGCGAAAGGCCGGCCTACGAATCTGAGTGGTCTGGTGGTCGTCCCGGATGCCGTCGGAGCGATGCCCGAACCCGTGGGAATACTCGTGTTCATGCATGCCACCACTACCCAGCGGGACAATGCTCCGGGCAGCCGCTCCGTGGTCACATATGCTGCTATTACAGCGTTCGCAAACTCAAAAGTTGTACTTGCAATGCCGGATTATCTCGGGTATGGAGCCAACACGGGGGATCACCCATACGCGCTTGGCAAATTGAATGCACCCGCTGGTAGAAACATAATCATTGCAGCCAGAGAACTTATGGATAAACTGAAGAGACGCGTAGGGAATAACATCTACATCACCGGCTATAGCGAAGGTGGAGGTAACGCCATGTGGCTGACCCGTTATCTTGAGGAGAGAAATGAACCGACTCTGCTTCCTACGTGTTCTGCTCCCATGTCGGGTCCATATGATCTTACCGGTGCCACGGCAATGTCGTTTATCGCACCACAACCTCCGCTTGGGAACCAGGAGAATTTCACATACAAGCCTGTTCTCATAAGCTTTGCCGCAAGCTCCATGAGCAAACTGCTCAACCGTACTCCGCTGGATAGTCTGCTTAAGGAACCCCTTGCTCTTCAGGCACAGGGATTGTTTCCAGGCACCCTTGCAGATGAAACCCTAGGCGTACGCCTCCTGACAACCTCCATGAACGACCTGGACTACATCGGCCCCGATTATTCCGTGAATCCCCGAAATCTCATGCAGGATGATCTGGTTGAGGCCATTGAAAATCAAGATATGACATATCCAGGGATGAAGCTATGGGCCGAGAATGACGCCGTTGATTGGATTCCAAAAGCGCCGATCCTGCTGATCGGCGTCCTCCAGGATCCATTGGTTCCGTTCGCTTCAAGCAGTTATCCAATCCCGGAGCCATGGAAGGCTGTAAAGGCGCTGCCTCCACCTTATGCATCGGGAAATGCGCAGAATGTTATAAGCTCCATGAGAAAAAAGGGGATCAATGCTGACATGGTGGCGTGGACGGCTTTCAACGGCCTTGTAAATGATGATGCTGAAGGCAAACCATACTCAGTTAAAATCAGCCATTCAAATGGATTCATCCCGGCAAGCATCATTGCGCAAAGTTATTTCTTCTATCCTGAAACTCCCATCCCGCAGCTTCTCGATCCATAATTTCAAAGTTATAACAATACAAGAAAAATATTTTAACCACTAATCTACACTTATCATACACTAATAATAAATATGCAATGAATGAAGTTTTCGGAATGAAAACTTCATTCATTGCATGGTTTGTATTTAATTCCTGTTAGTGACGATTAGTGAGAATTAGTGGTGAAATCTTTTTTGGTATTTAAAGTTGCGGCCCTTGGCCGCGTGAAATCACTGTTTTATAGAAATGCGTACTGCTGAAACTCTCTGATTTGCAAACGTTTGGCGTGTGTTTTCAGTTGAGGCGTTGTCAATCATACATAATACTACTATAATAAGATTTACCGCATTTAATCCCAGGCTGCTTGATGGCTGCTGAGGCGTTTACGATGCGGTCACGACAACTTAAATAGATAGGGCTATTCGCTGAATTTGATTTTTCAATCGAGTTGGCAAAGGCGGAATGCTTATTGAGGAAAACATGAACAACTGTGATACAGATACGGTGCCTATGTGCCCGGGTGCGCGAAAGGAGTCATGTGCGAAGTTATTCTGAACTTTTATCGATTCATCCTGTTTTTCCAAGAAAATCCATTATCCTCCTCATGCTGTTGAAGCTGGGTCTGCTAGGAGTCCTCGTGTTCTATGCCTGGAATACCTATCGCGAGCTTGGTGTGCCTCGGAAATATCTGCAGCTTTACGAGCTTTCCGGGATAATAGAAAACCTTGATGAAGTCCTCTCCATGTCAGCGCAGATGGCGGCGGTCACAGGCGACAGGAAATGGGAGGAGCGGTACCGCAGTTACGAACCCAGGTTAAACGGCGCCATAAAAGAGGCGTTGGAGGTGGGTGGGGAGCTGCAAATGTCAAATGCGGTTGCTAAAACCGCAGCGGCAAGCGTAAGGTTGGTCTCAATTGAGAACCGGGCCTTTGAGCTGATCCAGGAAGGTCGTGAGAAAGAGGCCTCCGCGCTTCTGGACAGTCAGGAATACGCGACGGAAAAAGATATTTGCCGCGGCGGGATGGAGCAGATTACGGATCGGATCAATAAGTTTCTGTCCGGAAAATACGACGACAGCCGTTTTAAGAACTACATGGCCGTTATTTTCATCCTGCTTGCAGTTCCGTCGCTCATCGTATCGATGATTGTGATTTTTGTAATGCTTAAAAGATATGAGGCAGAACTCAGGAAATGCGAACGCCGGTTCCGCGACATGAGCGAGATTACCGGAGACTGGATCTGGGAGCTTGATGAAAAAATGCGTTTCAAATATGCAAACTGCAGAGTTCTGGAAATGACCGGATACGTTTCCGGCGATATCATAGGTAAAACCCCCCTGGATCTGATGCCGCCGGCAACGACGGCGGAACTCGGGCCGCTTATGGATGATTTAAAGAAAAATCCCAAACCATTTCCAGATTTGGAATTTACGATTCTGCATCGGAATGGCGAATCAAGAAAGATGCGTGTAAACGGCATCCCCCTTTATGGCCGTGAAAACGAGTTCCAGGGATACCTTGGTTTATGCCGGAATGTCGTGTCAAAGGAATAGGCATGAATTATACTGAAGGGATACTTGGGGCAGATATGACTTATCGTCGGAGGATTTCAGGTATGAGGGACTCATCTTGTAGATGTCAAGCCGGTTCCGATGAAATGTTCGAACGCAAGAGTGGAATAACGTATTCACAATGGGAATATTAGGAATTCATGGAAATTGAAGACGACAATATCGAACTTACGGAAAACTGCTCTCTCTGCAGGAAGTCTTTTAAAGAAGGAGAAGGCAGATTCAGGAAGTCTGATTGGGTTTGTTGCTTGGAGTGTTACAAAGGGCGAAACAGCACAGGTAGCGGTGAAGGAGCGGAATCTCTCGAAAGCCCTGATTCATAATTTGAGGGCTTCTTGCATTTTTTACACTTTGATGACAAACGGCGATATTATCAGAAGGACGCAGACAGCTAGCATTAGCCAGAAATCGGCTATGAAATACGGGATTATCATCAGAAGAATCCCTGCTGCCAGAGGCACGGCGCGGGCCTGTTTCTTACCGTACACGAAATATGGCTATTGCTCAGATCGAGTGGGTAACTCGATTAGAAAGACAGAATATCCAATATCCAACACGGAATATCCATCCGATGAAGTGAAGAAAAGACGAACTCGTTCAACAGTCGAAGAAAATTAATTCCATCTTGAGGAAACCAATGAATTGAGCTCAATATTATTCAAAAGGATAGACACTGTGAAAAGGGGCAAATCCGATATTGGACATTCCTTGTTGGATATTGGATATTCAATTATTTTCACTGCCGTCCCATGGATTACTGGATTGATGCAAATCAAGGAGATATGCATAAAACATTAAACCCAAAAAATCCAAAATGCCCATTTCAATATTTTCTCTAAACACCTGCATTTTTAATTCTTCTTGAACTCAAACCCAATAATCCAGTAATCCAACAATCCAATAATCCGTCATCCTGCGGATGGATTACCATTGCCGCCGTGGTTGCAGATTTCCGCCTCTTCTGCGGTTTGTTGCACGAAGGTCATAATTTGGCCTCATTTTTCATTT
>CAZION010000292.1:0-4498 GCA_964540865.1 uncultured Victivallis sp. | reverse complement strand
CAGGAGCTTGATTATGTCCGCAGCTGTTCGGAATATCTTTCCGGAGTCATGCAGACAATCGAAAAACACACTGGGAAAAAACTCTCGGACTGGATTGTCGGCGAGCTCGCGGCAATTCCAGAAGACTCAATGTCAAACACGCTTAGAAAACGTTCGGTCTTCATCTCGGAGGCTGTCAGATATCTGAAGAAACTTGGAAGGACCGTACCATGCGGAATTGCGAATTTCGCAGAAGGCCCGCTTTCCATTGATGAAAACGCCGACCTGGCTGGACGCTACGCATCCAAGCATCTACTTGTGAGCCAGGATGAGGCCGACAGAAAGCTCTATTCGGAACTTTCGACAGCGTTCCGCCCCCTCGGCTATCTCATTACTGAAAAAGGCATGCGCAACTGCCAGTCCACCGTCAGCCGGGTACTGGCCCTGTCAAAATCGAAGATGGATGCGCTTGCCGAAATACTTGCGGAAGAAATCAAGAACACTGATGTCAACCTGAGGGTTCTGGTGATAGCCGATTTCGAGTGTTCAAGCGCTACTGTCGCAAAAGAGATATCCCAATTACTCACCGTTGAGTCCGGCGGCGCCATTTTGGCGATGCGGACATTGACCTCGCATGACCCTGTGGATGTCCTGGATCCCATCCTCCTCACCGGAAAGACGGTCATTGTCGACGATGACCTCCTGCCGCGTTTCCTGGAAGAGGCGGAAAAATGGTTCAAGGAAAGGAAGATGGTTGCGGAATTTGAATCGGAAGCCGAAGGCGGATTTTACCATATCCATGGCTCTGGAAAGGACTGGAACACCGGCACCTATGTTTCGATGATAACTTCATTGTTTGAGAAAGGCGTTACGCGATGCCTGGTCGGAACCCGCGGCCTTCTTGGGGAAGGCTGGGATTCGCTTACCGCCAACACTCTGGTCGACCTGACTAACGCCGCCACTGAGATGACAGTGAATCAGCTGCGTGGCAGGGTGATCAGGCTCGATCCCGGGTGGCCCGAGAAGACTTCCAACATCTGGGACGTAGTGTGCATGGCCCCTGAGTTTGAGAAGGGGCTGAGCGACTATGAGAGATTCTCGCGGAAACACTCCAACTACTATGGGATCTGCGATGACGGCGCGATCGAATATGGGTTGGGTCATATTCATCCGGCATTGACGGAAGCGGGTCCGGAAGATGTTGCGTTAAATGCCCAGATCTTCAATGCCGAGATGCTCCAACGTTGCCACAGTCGGATGAAGGCGCGTGAGAACTGGCGGATAGGTGAAGCATATGAGAACCGCAGGATCAAGGCGCTTGAGATCAAAGCCGGCAATTCGTTTGAAAATCTTGCTGTGACCGGTGATCTACGCAAGATGCGCGGATATGAACTCCAGACCTCGGAAAAGATAAAGAACATCTGCCTCTCCGTCTATGAAAGCCTTCAGGATGCCGGACTTCTCAGGCAGATGGACTCTAAAATGAGGATTTCAGAACGTGCCGACAACTATTTCAGGATTTTCCTGGACAGCACTGACGAATCCGACATAGACCTTTTCTCCACCTGCATTGATGAGCTTTTCCGGCCGCTGGCTGATCAACGCTACATCATCCCGCGCTGGGAACAGCTTAGGAAGGACAACTGGCTTTCAAAGATGCTTCCGGATATTTTCAGAAAATACGTGATGACTAAGGAGAACAAGATAGCCGTTTATCATCCGCTTCCAGCATGCTTCGCTGAGTCGAAGAAGAATGCTGAACTGTTCAGCGACAAGTGGAACCTCCATGTCTCGCCAGGTCGTGCGATATTCGCAAAACGCGGCGCAGGAGAGGATGTGCTTGCCGATGCAAAAGGCAAAAAGCAGTCGCTGTATGATGCCCGGGCAAAGCTGAAATCAGTCTGGAAATAATTTCAGAACACATCTGGAATTGATGAACTGCGTTATTCCGAAGTTCAGACTATCTTCACTCTGGCATTGGACATTCAGTGTTTGATATTCGAAGGGAAGCTCAGTCCCTTACAGGATTCCACGCATCATCGGGATTGAACTGAGTCATGGACGAGAGGATTTTAGCGGTATCCACCCCCATATCTTTTTCAAAGACAACGCCATTTTTAGAGACTATGAAAGTCTTGACCCCTGAAAGACCATATTCTGCAGGATATGCGGCAATCGCAAATCCGTTGGTCATTTTCCCGTTCGAGAGATAGGATTTCGCACCTCCAGGCGCATCAGGCCCCTGTGACGCTAGAATCATGTAACAATATCCGTGATAAGGACGCCCCTTCCCAACAGGAGTTTCATGTGAGGCCAGAGCGACTCTCGCACCTATTGGACTCTTAGCCTTAGCTCCGGGATCATCCCAGTAGAGCCCGTCTAACTTGCCCTTCTCACTGATAAATTTCGTCGCATATTCCCTTGTCCCGGCAGGAGCCTTGATACGTGAAAAATCCTCCTGTGCGGAGACAATCGCCCTGCATACTTTTATCGCATTCAACTCATTCCTGCCGACTCTGCGGTTGGACAGCTCATCAAGACCTGCTGCAGTATGAAAAAACCATTTACCGTCATATTTGACAATCGGAACAGGAAAAGGCCATTTATCATTGCCGATATCTATTCCCACGACATCCCCTTTTACGACGACTGTCTTCTCATCAGCTTTTTTAATAAACCAGAGGCGGGAATCATTGTCATACTTCTCATCGCCCGAAAAGACTATTCCCTTGCCCTGAGGCCCGAAAATCTCCATGAGGCGGGAGGTGTCATTTCGTTTGATCGCATCAACAAGCGAGGCAGACGCCTCCTCGGGCGTGGAGAAAACAGCCTGTCCGGAATCAGGTTTGACAGTAGCGCATCCTGAAATAAAAAGAGACAAGACGAATGCCATCAGACAATATTTTATTCCGTTCATTTTTATCATGCTCCTAGTATATTTATTTCTTGAGTTTCAGACTTCCCTTGTTTCCTGCCTTTTCAATACTTATTCCAAAACTGATTACCGATTACTGGTAACTGCTCACTCTTTCGGACACCCTACCTTCTTCCGCCACCGCCATGTCCGCCACCGCCATGGTAACCTCCGCTGTGATAGCCACCACCGCTGGATAAGGAACGGCTTTCAGCTCCGCGGTCGCTATATGCGTTTTCCAGTCCGGCATCTCTGGATCCGCTGAAGGCATGGTCGTAGTTCTCACGTTGATAATTGCCGGCAAATCCACCCTCGCCTCGTTCCGCGTTCTGAAGGCCCCTTGAAGCTTCAGTCAGCCTTGAATCTTCACCTCTGGGCGTTTCATTCAGCGCCTGCCTCAGTTCCCGTGAAGCTGCATTATTTTCGCCTTTGAAACTCTGAGGAACTCTGTTCTCAGTTTCAAGCTGTCTGGCGATCTGTTGCGTGTTTTGCGTCAGAGGCCTTGCCTTTGCCGAATCATGCCTCCACTGGTTGTTTGGGTCGTACACAACATTCGGATTACGCCTGTCGGGACTTGGGATACCATGGTTGTTATAGTAATGGTTATTATAGTAATTGTTGTTGTATCCGATCCACCCGTTTCTCCAAGCACAGCCGTAACAGAGCGCCCAGCCTCCGCCATAATATCCCCAGGGCCAGGCCGGCGCAGCTATGACTTCAGGATAATACCCGTTGCTGTTATCGCTTGTCCAAGACGAGCCGTATGCGTTTGCCGGCACGTAATTCTGCACGTAAACAGTATCAGGATTTGCGCTCTGTATCTGTATTGTCCCGTCCTGCGTAGTAACATTCTGGTTGGAGTCGGTCTGCAAGGTACCCACAGTCTGCGCCTGCGCCCTCATTGTCTGAATAGTGTCCATGACATCCTTCTGCTGGGAAAGAAAGGCGTCTCCGAGATCCTTGGTCCAGTCCAGGTTGTCATTCAATTTTGTCAGAAGCTCCGGGAAGAACACAAGTCCCTTTACGCTGGGATCCCAGGTTTTATTCTGGATTTCATTTTTTAAATCATCCTGATTAAGATCGGGATTGTGCTTCACCCATCTGGCGGCTTCAACAATGTCAACAGGATATGTTGATGCTGCCAGCACCTGTGCGAGCAAAGAATCAGGATAAAGCGCAATCGGAGCCACAAGCTGCTGGAGCTGCGCACTGCTGAACGTCTTCTGCTCTGGCGCATTTGCATCAGACTGGTCTTGAGCTCCTAGGAAAAATGGCAGTCCGGAAAACAGGATCGATAATAAAATACTTCTCATATCCCACCCCTTTTAAATTAGGCGGCCAAGGGCCGCAACTCTTATAGAATAGTTACAGAGGCACAGAGGCACAAAGTTTTGAAAAATACCAGATATCGAACATGTTGTTCACAACCCTAGTTGTGTCTTTCTCCTTCATAACTCGGGCACTTGGAAACTCGGCCACTTGGAATCTTTTGGTAACTTTGAAATTCCTTAACCTTAAATTAGGCGGCCAGAGGCCGCAACTTTAGTCATCAGTAATCAGCGCCTGACTGCGGAGGGCGCAGTTTTATCAATAAGAAACTGTTAA
>CAZION010000291.1:0-4514 GCA_964540865.1 uncultured Victivallis sp. | reverse complement strand
TCCATGATTAGAGTTTTATGCGGGACGGAGATTGTTGGCGCGATTCAAGAAGGCGGCGCACTTGATTCACCGATTCGTGACTCAGCGGGTAAAACCAGATGCAGATGGCCGAGACCACCAGCGTGCCCACCATCAGCACAACGTATCCGCCGCGCAGGGCGACGAGGGTGTGGTCGGTCTGCACCGCCAGTTTCTGGTCGAACCCGGTCAAGGCCAGGGCGTAGCCGGTCAGCAGCGTGGCGACGGCAATGGCCGCCTTCTTGCCAAACTCAAGCGACGCGCTGTAAATCCCCTCGCGCCGACGTCCGGTCTTCAATTCATCCTCGTCACAGACGTCTCCAAGCATGGAGACACCAATGAGAAAACAACCGTTGAGGCAGAAACCGATGGCAAACGAGGGAACGAGCGAAAGCCACGGATTGGCCGGGGTGAAAAGCCACCAGGTGGATCCAGCCGAGACAAGGCAGACGCCCAGCAGCCAGAGCATGGCATGCCGCTTGCCGAGATGGGTGGAGAGCCAGGCACTGAAAGGAATCCCGAGAAAACCGGCGCCGAGCATGACCATGCCGGCCACACCGGTGATGGTGGCAGCCGCGTCCTTGGCTCCCCCAAAGATATAAAAGAGATTCAGGTAGGTGCCCAGGGGCATGGCGAGAAACAATCCGAGGAGAATGAACAAAGTGCTGCCGGTCAGGGCCAGAAAGGCGCGGTTGCGGAAGGTGGCACCCAGGGAGCGGAACAGCGGCAGCGGCTTTTCATCCGTCCCCGGAGCAGGACGCTCGGGCACGAACAACGCGGGAAGCACGCCGAGCGCCACCGCCGTGCCGGCCATGATCCAGCCGACGGTGCGCGCACCTTCGGCCTCGGTCGGTCCGATGATGAAGCAGAGCTTGTAAGCCCAGGGCATGGCCAGGCCGATGGCCAGACCGAGATACGGACGCCAGGCGAGAACACGTGTCCGCTCATTGTAATCGTCGGTGATTTCCAGGCCGAGGGCCGAATACGGGATGACGAAAATGGCGTAGGCCACATAGAAAAGGGAGCAAATGCCGAGAAACCACCAGAACAACCCCGCCTCGCCGAACGAGCGCGGCGGCATGAAGAGCAGGCCGAGCAGGATGGCGGCGCAAATGACACCGCCAAGGATGAGCGGGCGTCGCCGGCCCCACCGGGTGCGCAGGTTGTCGGAGAAGTTTCCCACCAGCGGGTCGGTGATCGCATCGAGGATGCGCGGCAGGCCGATGGCGAAGCCAAGCTTCACCGCATCGATCCCGAGCCCAACGTTGAAAATCGGCAGGATCAGGTTGTTCAGACCGTTGTAGAGGACGTAGTCTGCCGCCCCGCCCGCACCCCAAAGCAGCTTGCGGGAGAGCGGAACGCGCGCAGAGGTTGCTGGTTCGGGGTCCGGGGGAGTCATGGGTAATGCTGGCTGCAGTTGCGCGGCTCATGGCGACCATCTCGCGCCGCGGAGCCCATGCGCCAAGGAGATTAAGGCTTCATGGCGGCCTCGGGCGCTTTGCCGGGAGCAAAGGTTTTCACTGTGACATTGTCCAACCCGGGCGTCGTTGCCTTGGTTGCCCAGAACTGAATAGTGATCTCCGTGCCCGCCGAGACGTTGCGAGCGACCAGTTTCTGCTTCCGACCCGCCTTGAATTCTGCGTGCGTGAGCGGAGCGTTATCTCCTTCAAGAATGGCAGCGCCCAGATCGACATCATTCGGTCCCCACAGTTTGAAAACATCGAACTCCAGAACCACGTCCGCATCCTTGGTGAGCGTGCCCACCACCTGCTTGAGATACCCCAATTGAGAGATATTGCAGACCGGCGGGGTCGGCCCGTCCTTGTCGTTCTCGGCATACAGGGGGTCGATGGGGTTGACGGGGTCCATTGAAGTTGACATCCAGCCAACGGGAACGCCGTAACGCCAGCCATGGACATCGGCGGATCCCAAATCGGAAAGATCGCTGAAGTCCCCGTTTATCACGGCCAGATCCTCCTTCGTTTGGGCTGTCGCCGTGGCGGCGTAACTGAACAGGAGCGCGAGGATCAGGACAGCGGCCCTGGCCGAAAGGTTAAGTTTTTTCATTTGTTGTTTCATAGGGTTGTTCGTTTGTTGATATTAGACGGATAGGTTTGTGTCGTTATGTCTTTGCAGGGGAATGTTGTTGATCATAGGAAGTCATGGCTTCTCGACAACAAAGAGGGATGACGACGGCTCGATCTCGAGAGTGGCCGGCAGTTGGCGCTCCGTGATTGACCCGTCCGCCGGATTGAAAACTTGGACCATATTGGCCCCGGCCCCTTCGAGGCTGAACGGGAGACTGGCCTTGGCGGCGCTATTGTTGATGACGAAGTTCAGGCGCCGCCCGTCGCGCATGAAGCGGCCGATGAAGATGTCGTCTCCGGCCTTGTCCACCCGCAGCCGGAATCCATCCGGGGCGGCGGGCCCGAGCCGTCCGACCACGTCGGCGGGGGCCATGGTCGCTGCGGAGGCGAAAGCTTCGCGCACGGCCTCGTGCTCGCCCGGCGCGCTACCGAGACGCGGCCGCGAATTGACCCAGAGCACTTTGCCGCCGGCCTTTTGCCAATCCGCCAGTTTGTTCGCCACGGCGAGGGGCAGCACCTCGACTGCGGGCATAATGAGTTCGGTGTATTCATGCGGCCCGACGACGAGTCGGCCGTTGCGGATGGTCGCGGACTCGATCGCCTTGCCGTTGAGCCAACTGAAATTATAGCCATGGTCGACAAGAGATTTCGCGATGGTGTCATAAACCTTGATCAGTCCGGCAAGATGCTTCCATGACTCGGGCCAGAGCTGCATATCCCATGTCGAAGGGGAAGGCGTAAACCCGGCCTGGAACGTCTCGATCGGGTAATACATGGCGACGGGCGACGCGGCCTCCGCGCCCCGGAGGACGAGCGACAGGCGACCCAGATATTCGTTGAATTGCCGGTAATCGTAGGCCGTGTATTGATTCCAGAGAATGAAAGTTGAGATTTGATTCACTCCGGCCAGGAACGCGGTGTTGACGTGCCGTCGCATTTCGTCTGTCGGCGGCGTGAGGTCGGGCGCCTTGCGAAAGATCATCGGATCCATGAGCCCGGCCACGGTTTGTCGTCCATGCAGCCTCGCAATTGAACTCAGGAGTTTCGGCATCCAGTAATTTGAGGCCGCGCCGCGGTCCGGCATCCCGAAGTCGCAGGCCGGGATCTGCATCCTCCCGACAAACTCGAAAAAATCGCCTTCGTTGATGACGTGGTGGATCATGTCTTCCTCCATCAGCGGATGCCCGGTTGAGCGGATGCCGCGCTGGTCGGCCCAGCGGGCGATGCGCCCGGAAAAGTTGTCTGCGAGGGTGGACGCGACCGTCTGGTAAAAGTGGAGCCGCACCAGTTTGTCCTCGTCGGAATTGCCCCCGAAAAGCGCGGGCAGCACGGGCAGAAGTTCGTAGCCATGGGCCTCCTTGAACCGCCGGGGCAGATCGTCATCCCACGGGACAAAGACAACCCCGCCGGGCCGCTGGCTGCCCGCCGGAAATTCGAACCAGAGCGACATGAGGTTGGGCTCGTTGCTGTAGAAGACATCGATCTGGCCGGCCAGCGGGCCGAGACGCCGCTCGTATTCGGCATGCGTCATGGCCACGAATTTTTCCATGGCCGCGGCATTGAGCAGGTTCGGGTAGCGCCCGCTGGTCTGGAACCCGCTGGCTGTCTGCATGGCCTGGGTCCCCTCGTTGTTCACCTCCCGTGCAAAACCATAAAGCACCCAGGGTCCCTCGAGGCCGGTCGCGACCACGTGGTCCTTTTCAAACGGCACAGCTTTTCCCTTGGCGAAAACCGGCTGGCCGTCTTTCACCGGATAGAGCATCGCAGCCACGAAGGCCTCCGCCTTCGGGGGCAGATCCAGCCGGGCCTCCTGCGCACCCACGCCCTCTTTTTTCACCGGCGTGAGACAGCGCACCTCGAAGGCCGGGTCCGCCGCGACGACCAGGCCGCCGGCCATCGCGCTCGGGTATCCGTTGTCGTCTGCCATCCAGAGTTGCATGCCGGCCGCCTTGATCTGGCGGATATTGTTCTTCACATTTTCCCAAGCGGCGTCGCTCCGGAGATAACCGTCGGACTGCATGAACAGCATGACTCCCCCGATCCCGTATTCGCGCATCTTGTCGAGGGGAAGCAGGGCACCATCATGCCGGCTGTATTGAAGAAGCCGGTATTCGTTGGGGGGACTCTTAAAACCCTCGTCGATCCGCTCCCAGCCGGAGGAAGACGAAGCCCCTGAAGCGGTCGCAGCCGTGTCGGCGGCGTCTCCTCTGGAAGTGCTCATGATCAGAAGAAAGAAAGAGAGACAGATCGAAAATGTCCGCAACGTTTGGAAATTTGGGAGCTTCCAAGAGGACAATGAAAAGGAGGGGATCTGGGAGGTCATGGCATGGCCACCAACTGCGGTCTGGGGTATGCCGCTCTGGCCGGTCGGCGAAAAACCTCGCGGATGGCCTCGAGGTATTTCATGCC
>CAZION010000290.1:0-4523 GCA_964540865.1 uncultured Victivallis sp. | reverse complement strand
AAAAGAACACCATCGCGTTCAGGGTATTCAAGTCTTTCGACCATGGCGGGACTTACGACCGGGTATTCCTGCTCGCGAATCCTGGACAAGAGAAATGAAGCCGGAGTGGTCGGTGTAAATATTTTAACAGGATAACAGGATAACAGGATAACAGGATTGAAAGGAATACAATGAAGCAAAAAATAACAGCAAGCCAGCTATGCAAATCATCATATGCGGACGGACGGAGGCTTGGTTTGGCGATTATGTCTGGTCTCGGGGTGACTCGGCGTCATGCCCCGGGTGGCGCCTGCTATCTGGAACAGGCCGCCCTGGTGGCCGAGGCGGCAGGGCAGTCTGTCGGGGCGATTGTGCGCATGGTAACTGCGTTCCATCTGGAACGTGTGGATGCCGTACCCAGCTTGACAATTTACCCGGAGCTGAGTGGTGAGCGAGATGTTCTGCTGGCCCGCTATTGCGGCATGAATGAAGAAGGGATGTCGTCTGAATTGATTGCGCTGGCTGAGTCGCTCGATTTCTGGCGGGCTTACCGGTTTGCCCGGGAATTTGGAAAACCGTTCGTGCCTCCCTCACGTCCCCGGACAGATGTTGAACGTTGCCGGGTTGTTTATCTGCCCGATTCGGATCACGGTCCGCTGCATATGAAGAACGTTGACGATCCGCTTGAAACATGGGTGCCAGATCCTCCGCTTAAGAATCCCGGTTCGTGGCCGCACACGCCGCTTTTCTTTGACGGAGTGGGCAATGGGCTTCACATAGACGAAGTGCCGCCTGAGATATTCCCGGTCAACGGCATTCATCTGTGTCAGAGGAGCTGCGAAACTGTCGCCGAGGCGGAGGAATTTCTTGTGAGATACAACTACTTCTGGGGCGGAGGAAATCTCCTTGTACACGATGATCATGGAAATTCTGTGGCGATCGACAAGGCTTCGCGCTGCCGGTTTGCCGTCCGCAGGCCCACTTCGTCGGGATTGAATTATGTGAACGGCATGAGCTCCTTCGATCCGGAGCACGAGGCATTTATTAACAGGCAACGCACGGCGTACCTGGCCGCTTCAGGACAGGATGAAACCGGCACGGACGCGGCATACTGGCTTTTCTCAAGAGGCGTACTGCGGAACATGCTGCGATACATGGATGCCCTGGATCGTGAACCGACAATGGACAAATTGATTGAGGTGATGACGGCTCGGGATGCGGACGGCCCAATGTGCAAGACCGGTATTGCCACCCACCCGGACGAAACAACACGAGAGGCGACACTGCGCCAGAACCTTTGTTTCCTTGCTGATCGGATTGTCTGGCGGCGGCAGTGGCGCGGAAATACGCCTGTATGGGATGATCCATGGGAGATAATCAAATATTCACGTGAAGAACCAATCGAAGCTAAACTGGTTGGAACGCCAGGCGCGGCCACCTGAACCCTTAACAACAGCAAGAAAGCAACAATGAGAACTATTGATACCTACAATGTCTGGCACAATAAGGGAGACCGCAGATATTTTGAACCCGTCTATAAGGAATTATGCGCCAATTATTTCATATTGTAAAAGGATTGGAATTTAGAAGGTGCAATAATTTGCGCTACGAGCAGTTGAGACTTAGCGAAATCAACAGTTGACAGTGGAAATGAATTGTCCTGGAGAAAGTATTTTTATGCCTTTGTATGAAACAAGTGAAAGCAGATGTGAATCGCCGCTGATTATGATTCCGGCTTTTGCCGCAACCGCGCATTCCAGAATTTTATTGTCATCGGGATCGTCTGTTATAAAAATGATTGATTTTTCCGGTTTCACAATTGTGCAAAGCGAATGCAGTTCCTCTATCAGCAATAGGGCTTTCTCATTGTCAAATCCAAACTTTGGTCTGTTCAACACTTCCCTGAGCTCTTCAATTATCGGCATGCTGAGAAAAAAATCATGTTTCCCGGAGATGAGCATGTCAAGTATTGTCTTTGGTTTTCCTCCGAAGAGGATTCCTGAAATTATAACGTTAGTATCAAGCACAATCCGAAGCCTTTTCATTGCCGCGACTTCTTTTCGGTTCTTAACTGTGCTATTTCGCGGGCGATGTCATCCTCTGAGATATTCCTTGCGGATGCAATGGATTCACCATACGAAAAAATACCTTCCCATCTCCGTCTTCGATCGATATATGCTCTTGCCGCTTCACGGAGAAGTTCCGAGCGTGTTCTGTGTTCTCGCTTCGCTACCATGTCAATTTCCGATAGGAGATTTCTTTGGAACGAAATATTTACTGTTGATGTATTCATCTGTCTTAGACTCCTTCTGCATTAATATATACAAACTTTGTATAGATTCAAGAACTAATTCAAAATTTAAACCTTAAAAAAGGATTACAATACTATGGCTTATTCTCACAAGTTTCCCCTGCTGGGATTGACCTGTTTCTGGTTCCTGAACGATGTCTGCGATGACAAACTCATAGACAGGCAGATCGAGGGATTCAGCAAGACAGAGAGGAAAATAATATGATTGAAAGCGGTCTTGCATCAATATCTTTCCGGAAACTCAATTGCATATCAGTGGTGCGTCTTGCCAAAGATGCTGGGGTGTACGGGATCGAGTGGATCGGAGACGCGCATGTTCCAGCCGGAGACATGGGAAAAGCGCGGGAGGCTGCGGCAGCAACGTCCGATGCAGGCCTCCAGATAGCCGGGTACGGCTCATATTTCCGTGCCGGTGAAAAAAGAAATGATCTCCCGGAGTTCCCTCTTGTGCTCGAGAGTGCCCTTGAACTTGGGGCACCCGTGATCCGCGCCTGGGCCGGACTCCGTCCATCGTCAGAATCTGATGCCGTTCACCGGGCGCGAGTCATAAAGGATCTTGTTGATGCAGGCGAACGCGCCAAAGACGCAGGCGTCAAAATAGCGCTCGAATACCACGCTAAAACACTGACGGACAGTGACGCATCTGCGCTGGATTTGTTAAAGGAGCTTGAGGGCTCAAACGTCTATTTCTACTGGCAGCCGCCAAACCGCAATGTAGCCGACAACTTGGCGGCTTTGCGGCAACTGAAGCACCGTCTTGTCAACATCCACGTGTTTCATTGGGTGAAGACCGTCGAAGGTTTTGACCGCAGGCCATTGGACGAAGCTGCGGACGAATGGCGGCAATACCTTTCCGTCCCGGATTGGGAGGGGACCCGTTTCGCCCTGCTCGAATTCATCCGCGGAGACCAGCCCGAACAGCTCATCGCCGATGCCGCCACCCTGAACAAATGGCTTGCCAACTTATCCCGGCATAGCCAATTTTAGAGATTCCCTAAAGGGTGCATTGCTTTTTTTGATTTTTTATAAACTTCAGTTGACAATCAACAATGTTTATCGTATAATTACTTAACAAATTAAGTAAACAAGGTAAGGCGCATGCGAGTAAACACTGCAGGAAAGAAGAACATAAGCATCCGGGATGTCGCACTGGCGGCGCATGTCTCCGCCGCCGCAGTATCCAAGGCGCTTAACAACAAGCCAGATATCTCAAGTGAGTTGCGCAAGAAGATTTTTAAAATATGCGAGGAGCTCGGGTACCGTGTCAATCCCGGAATACAGGACCTTGTGAGAAAAGGCAGGAACGGAGTTACACGGAATATCGCTTTCATTCTCGTTAAACATTATTTCCGCGACCCTGCCTACTCCATGGCCATTGACGGTATCGCAAGGGGGTTGCGGGAACACAGCATGCACCTGGTGCTCGACAGACTGAGCGGCGATGAGAAATCCATCTATGACCTGCCGCCAGTACTCCGGGACGGCCGCGTTGACGGCATAATTATAACAGGCAGCATGAATGTCGGTGTGGTTTCCGTTCTTAAAGAACTTGACGTGCCGTACGTGATACTTGGCTCCTATGGCAATGATATCACGGCCTCATCGGTAAACGTCCATGAGGATGTAGGCAGGTACATCGAAGTGATAGTGCGTGAATTGAAGAATAGAGGCAGAAAGAGGATTGCGTTTTTCGCCGAGGCCCCCGATAACCATTATGAGCGCGTCTGTTTAGACGCTTTTAGGGCTGCCCTTTCCGAAAACGGGCTGCCCTCACATGATGAACTGATCTACCGCGGAGCGGGCATATTCTCGGGTGCACTTGGAACGATGGGAAAAGTCTTCATGCTGCCGGAACTCCCGTTCGACAGCATTATCTCCCTAGATTTCAGGACAGCGCAGGAGATCAGCTGCCTGGCAATGGCCCGTTGCGGGATTGGCAAGAAGTCGAAGATAGTCGTCGGCACTTTCAGGCGCTTCGAACATGATACGCTTCCGGTTCCGGCCGTATACGGGGAAATGTTCTTCGACAGGGTCGCATATGAGGGCGTTAACGCGCTTTTGGATATAATATCAGGAAAGAGCAAGAACGTATCGAAGAAAATAGTCCTGAATCCGCAGGCAGGGAACCATGGGGTGGTGAATGGTGAGTGGTGAATGGAAGAATTTAGTTGGAGTACAAGCTTTAGCTTGCGCCTTTTTTTTACGCTTGGGATCTATGTTTAAATTAGGCGGC
>CAZION010000289.1:0-4658 GCA_964540865.1 uncultured Victivallis sp. | reverse complement strand
TATCCGCCCTTGTCATAATCTGCCGCAGGTGCACCGTAATGCATATATCCATTTGAATAGGCGGCCATAAACGTGTGCTTGTAAGGCGATGCCTTTTTGACATTCAACCCGATTTCGACCAATGCTTCAAAAGGTGCCGTTATCAGCACGCAGTCCCCGATTTTAATGCCCTGCACCTCGGCTTCTATAGTATCTTCTCCGGAATCACTGTTTATCTCCTGATGCTTTTCCAATGTCGCAATGTCATCCTGAATCCTCGTTAATTTCTCCATTGCGTTAATGTTATCCAGATATTTTCCGAGGTTTTTCCTGTTAACTGAATCCATGGCGGTAAATTCATCCGAGCCCGTATTTTCCGCCTGTATGTATCGGTAAGAGTAATCCAGCGGGTATTCAGGCTTACTAGTCGTCTCATAATCATGTCCATGCGTTAACTCTTCAACGGAGCGCGGGTTTTCCAACCCGCGATTTGGCGGACAGAAATGTCTGCCCACCTTTATGTTGGAGATCCTATTTCTTTCAATACTGCTGGTAAGACCGTATTTGATATACAGAGGTAGAAATGACTTAAAATTCAAGCATGTGAATCTCAAGGATTCAAGCAGCTTGTTTTGATCCTCCTGCAATGCTTTGATTCGTTCAGGGATATCTGTCCTCCGTGGAAGACGAATGGTCTCGGAAACAAGATCCAGTTTTGCGTCCTTTGGCTCGATCGTCCTGAGAGCTTTCAATGTGCTGAGCCCAAGCATGGCACCAAGATATTCGATATTTCTGGGACGCTCGAAGTCTTTGAAATACACATCGCAAACATCTCCCGCCGCTCCCTGCAAGAAAAGTGCAATGGCGTCATTCCCAAGGTTTTCTTCAATTATTTTAGAGGCATAAGCGGGAAAATTGGCCGTAATGCGTCCCTGAGAATCTCCAAAAAGAGGATGGCAGGCGAAATTATAGACCACCGCCAGCGGGCGGCCGTCCATCCGGTCTATCCGTATTATGCCTATCTCAGGATCCATCGGTCCTAGACTCTCGACTTCTTCATCCGGCGGACAGGGATTACTATGGCGGATAGCCCATTGTTTCCCGTTCTTAAGCCTAAGATTCCGATTGATCGAGATCCTGTCTTCATGTCCGACACCTGCTCCTATCTTAACCTCTGTCATGTTTTCCATGGCGCAGCGCACGGCATCGAACGTCCTATCCACCTGTTCATCATCGTTGCACAGCATTCTGCCTGGCGGGTGCGTGTGTGATGCGTTGACCAGAATATTGCAGACGGGGATTTTCAGTTCCTTCTGAATCCGGTTCCGGAGATTCGGTAGGAAATCTTCTCCCACATCTGGCAGCATCCCCTGGCTGATCTTTCTGCCGCCAATCGCCGTAACATCCATAGTAATGATGACCACCTTGGTTTTGCCGTCATCCAGCACCAACGCCTTAGCATAGAGAGGATCTTTTATTTTCACGCCCTTCTCACTGGTGGTTATATCGCTTTTTGCCACGCCTGCAAATAAAACTCTTAATTCAGACTTATTTGTATCAGACATATTCCACCCTTCAGTTTCTGTAATAGTTTAGTTAAGTTTCTAATTATGCAATCAGGCCAGTTTCCAAGCTGTCAGCATGGTTGAGGCGATGAGTCGATTACCTTCGGAAGTCATATGAACCCCGTCGCTGGTCATGAGAAGTCCAGCCTTGGATTCAGCACCGCGCAACTGCCATTCAATAGCAAAGGCGGAGTCGAGAGGGACTAGTCGGGCCTCAATCTCATCGGCGGCTTCTCGAGCTCCAATGCAATAAGAGGACATCACCCCTCCTGAATTGACAAACTCATCGCCTTCATAGTGACCGGCAGGAGTGGAAATACTAAACTTTTTGATTCCACTGAGCCGGCAGAGATGAACGATCCAAATCAAATTGCTTTTATAAGCGCCGTGGTCGATGCGGGGTTCATCCGACCAGATCCCACGCCCGACGGCGGCATCGTTGGCTCCAAAAAATATCGAAACAGCATCCGGTTTCAGAGCGATCACATCGGACTTCAAACGAGTAAGAGCCGTCGGGGTTTTATCGCCGCCAAGCCCGGCGTTGATCACCTTGATTTGCAGTGATCGAAGTTCATCCTCAACAATTTTAATATATCCATCTTTAGCGGCGGTAAGGCTGTCGCCGAAACAGACCAGAGTCTCATTCTTTTCCAACCATGGCGTATCAAGTTTAAGCATTATAAGTTCTCCGTTATTTTAACGTATATGAATTTCAAAACTGTGTTATATATGAGCGCGAATGCGCTCTTTTGGAGTGCGGCGGCTCGATGCCGCTTTTAAACTAAGCGGAGCGTAGTAAGAGGCGACTCCGTCGCATTCCAAAGCGCCGTCACGGCTGCGCACTCCAAAAAAAGTTGCGCCCTTTCTTGCCCTGTCAGCCATAATAGATATTCCTTTTTTCATGATCTTATATTTTTACATCTTAATTCAAGGGGTTAATGATATTTCCAATTTGTGCCTTTCCTCCGCCAATTTTCTATTTTGATATGCTTTGTGGGTATTCGGTTCACCAAGGAAACAACATCCAACGTTGTCCTCCAATATACTTTCCGGCGATATTATCGTCCCTTTTATCGAAATAAGTTCGGTGGGGGTGTAATGCCCCTTCGCATTGAAAACTTCCGCGAAGCATATTCCTTGTCCTCCAAATCCGCACACCTCAAAGCTCAGCGCCTCAGGTGTTTTATCTTTGTCTATAAAAAACGAATGTTCATATACGGCTTCCTCGTGATTTTCATTGTTTTTAAAGACGCCGTCTGCAATTTGCACCCAATCTTTCCCGTACCTGATGTTGATGACACATGTTTCTGCGGAATATTGATCCGGCAGACAGAAGCGGACACGCAACAGCCCCCTGTTTTTTACGCAATCGCGTATTTCGCAAATTGCGGTGATTGCTTTCTCATACGCGATGGCAACATCGTTCGGCACGATGCCGGCTCGATACGTATCCCACATTTCAACGCGGGTTTTACCGAGGTCCACGAGCTTAGCTGTCAACAGATCCAACTGCCGTTCCGCGTACTCGTATCGTTCAGCAACAAACAAGTCGTGAACACTTTTCTTGATCTGAAAATATAACATGATAAAATTACAGGCCAGCAGGATATCCTTGTATACCAGGCATCCCAATTCGCTCGTGACCGTATGTCCTGTTTTTTTAAGAACCTCATATTGCAGAGAGATGCTTTCGTATTTGCTATAGTCGAACCCGGAAAACGAACGGCAAAGTAAATTACGGATAGAAAACATATTCTCACGGAAAAGACGGCTTTCTGTAAAACAGCGCAGGGCTTGCAGGAGCAGTTCGTCTTCGCTTCCAGTCAATTCGCTCATTGCCTCCGCAAACATCTTTCTTTCGTCCTCGTTGCCGCTGCCGCTCCAGAGGCGTCCGGCATATGTTATTGTCGGCATGGACTTGTACGCGAATATACTGCCTTTTTCCCAGGCGGTGACCAATCCGCCAAGCGGCTGATACTTATGCGCATATTCCGTAAAGGTCCGGATATTGGCAGTCGAATAGTCGGAAGGCGCGATAATATATTGAAAGCCGAGCTGGTCGTAGATTGCCAGTCTATGAGTGATGGCGCGGTTGAAAAAGTGAGCTCTATTGTGTACGACATCATCCTGATACTGCCAGTTGACCATGACAATATCCCTCGGCGTTTTTTCGAGGATGTCGGGGTAATATTCAAACATGTCATCCCACATCATCATGCGCCGTTGAAATCTTTCAGTCACTAATTCATGAAGAAACAGCACATGTTCAAGAAATAATTGCTGTTCCCCCTGGTAGTCTGCCACCCTTTTCTTACATTCCCCGCAGAAACCAATGTCCCATATTTCATCAAGTCCGACATGGACATACTGCGATGGAAATATTGCGCAGATATCGGAAATGTAATCTTCAAGAAACTGGCGCGTGCTTTGCTGTGACGGACAGAAAACATCCTTTATTTTTGTCCCAAACCGTCCGACTGCTCCGTTCCGAAGTTCGGCAGTATCGGCAAGTTCCGGATACTTCAGGAAATGTTCGGCATGACCGAGGCAGGCAAGCCCGGGAATGACATCGATACCCCGGGAAGCGGCATACGCGACAATCTCCTTCATCTGCTCCGCCGAATAACTGCTCTCGGTATCGGGATAAGGAAAAGACTTTGTCCTGATTATTCCCTCAAGATACAGAAACAGCACATTGTATCCATTGGTCGAGATAAGATCAATATACTGCCTGATAAATTGCACAGACTCGCGCTGTCTGGCCAAATCCAATTGGACGCCCCTAATCTGAAATGATTTATTCCCCATTTAAAGTTCTCCTTTTTCACTTAAATTTTCCAAGCGATTCCCGAATATATTCAATTTTGTATTTTAAATCTTTGCAAGTGAAATGGCGGCTGTGCGCTTCCGGGTGATAGCCCAGCCGGGAATCCGCCTTGAGCAAAGGCATATCTTGTTGGGCTATTTCAAGTTCATCCTTCAATATGGCTTTTAATGCGCCGATTGTCTCACAACGTCTTTTTCCGGCAGCTTTTAATTCCGGTAGGAGCGTATAGAAGCGCAGGATGTTAATCGTGCTCCTGACCGACAATGCAATGTGGCAGGCCAGGTTAA
>CAZION010000288.1:0-4708 GCA_964540865.1 uncultured Victivallis sp. | reverse complement strand
GCTACGGGGCTGCTCCTGGTATTTGCTCCTAGCCGTATCTCCATAATCTCCTGTCGCGCGCCATATGCCAATTTTTAGAGGTTCCCTACATTAATTAAAAAAGGAATTTTATCATGGATGTCATTGCAACAAATAATGCGCCTGCCGCAATTGGACCGTACGCTCAGGCTATCAAAACCGGTAATCTGGTTTTCCTATCAGGCCAGCTGGGCGTTGATCCTGCTACTAAAAAACTTGCCGGTGAAACTATTGAAAGCCAGACAAGTCAGGCCTTCAAGAATATTGCAGCAGTTCTTGCCGCGGCCGGGACAGGTTTGTCTTCTGTTGTGAAGACCACGGTCTTCCTGAAAAGCATGGATGATTTTGCAAAAATGAATGCGCTCTATGAATCGAATTTCGGCTCGCATAAACCTGCCAGATCCACCGTTCAGGTGGCGAAGCTGCCACTTGACGGCTTGGTTGAAATAGAGTGCGTGGCCGTGCTTGAAAAATAGCCGCCGAAGAAGTCATCCTTCAGGGCAGGCTGGTATTAATGCACTCATTGATGATTTGAATAATTGTCATAAGTCGTTTAGTGATGCATAGCGTACAGTTTCTTACTACATTTATTTTCTGGATTTAGTGGTTCCCGTTATTGTTTTTTTCAGGATTGCAGGTTATTTTTCATTAGCTGATGATGCATTAAGTCATTCGTCTTAACATTGGCGTGGGGGTGGGGGGTATGTGTATTCTCAAGGACTTTGATTTTTCTGTGCCCCTGACTACTAATCACTTCATGAACGCCCACGGAACGCCGGCCTGTCCGCCATAGCTTCTTAGCGACGGCGGGCACTCTTGCCGGCATCGTGATTTGAATGGGAAAAAATGAAGACTACCAGCAGGGGTGCTGGCGGTCCGGTAAGACATGGAACGCCGGCCCCCTTGCCGGCATCGGGATCTGAAGTGGAAAAGATGAAGACTGCCAGCAGGGTTGCTGGCGGTCCGGGTGTTTACGAGGTTAATTTACTGTCAGGGGCAATAGGTTAAGGGGATTTATACATGATTGATCCTAAAAAACACAAAATTGATGAACGCTCCGATCTGCGCAGGAGGGCCGAGAAAGTAGCCAGGGAGAAAGAGGTAGACCATCTCAAGTCCATTTCTCCAGAAGAAACCCAGAGGATGCTCCACGAGCTCCGGGTGCACCAGATCGAACTCGAAATGCAGAATGATGTACTGCGTGACAAGCAAGTGGAACTTGAGGAAGCAAAGGGACGTTATTTTGACCTTTACAATCTGGCTCCTGTCGGATATTGCACATTAAGTGAAAAGGGGCTTATCCTTGAGGCAAACTTTACCATTGCCACACTGCTGGGTGAAGCTAGGATAGATATGGTAAATCATCCGATAACCCGGTTTATCCTCAAGGAGGATCAGGACATTTACTACCTGCACCGCAAACAGCTCTTTGAGACCGGTGCCCCGCAGGCGTGCGAAATGCGGATTATGAAAAAGGCTGGAACATCGTTCTGGGCGCATCTGGCGGCCACAATTGCAAAGGATGCTGCCGGTGCTCCAATATGTCGAATTGTGCTGAGCGATATCACTGAACGCAAACGGGCGGAGGAATCGCTGCAAAAAGTATGTGCGCAGCTGACGGCGACACTCGATGCCTTGCCCGACCTCCTGTTTGAAGTGGACCGCTACGGGCGTATCTTTGACTTTCGCGCGCCAAAGCCTGAATTGCTGTACATTTTGCCGGAAATGTTTCTTGGCAAGACCATGCGCGAGGTTTTGCCTGTGGACGCGGGACGGATCGTCACCGAGGCAATCGAGGAAGCTCTTGCCACCGGTACCCACAAAGGTGCGATATATTCTTTGCCAGTGAAGGGGGAAATCTGCTGGTTTGAGCTTTCGATTGCCGTCAAAAAAGACCCTCAACAGTCACAGGACCGTTTAATTGCGCTTGTTCGCGATATCACCGATCGTAAGCGGACTGAAGAGGCGTTGCGCATTTCGGAATCCCGGTATCATGAACTTGTAAATTTTGCCGTGGATGGAATCCTTGTCGGTTCTCCTGATGGCGTAATAATCGAAGCCAATGAATGCATGTGCAAACTAGCAGGCAGGGCCAAGGAGGAACTGCTCGGGGAACATATAAGCCTACTTTTTTCTCCAGAGAGTCTGAGTAAAAGTCCTTTTCGCTTCGACCTGTTGAAAAACGGTGAAACAGTTGTGATCGAACGAACGATCCTTCGCCCGGATTCTTCTGCTGTTGCAATTGAAATGCGCACCAAGATGATGCCGAACGGCAGCTACCAGTCCATCTACCGAGACATTACCGAACGCAAGCTGTCCGAGGCTGAGCGGGAAGCCCTGGAGTCCCAAAACCTGCAGCTCAAGAAGTCAGAGAGTCTGGGCCGCATGTCCGGAGCCATCGGACACCATTTCAACAACCAGCTCCATGTCGTGATAGGATATCTGGAAATGGTGATCGGCGAGATGACTCCAGACGATCCCCGTATTGAAAAACTGAAAATAGCAATGCAGGCGGCCCGAAAGGCTTCAGACGTAAGCGTTCTTCTGATTACCTATCTCGGACAGAGAGCAGTTAAACTCGAGTCGGTTGATCTTGCCGAACTGTTCCGAATAAGTCTTCCTATCCTCCGGGCTGGAAAGCCTGAAGGTGTGGTTCTGGAAACCGATTTGACGGCACCCGGGCCAATCATAAGCGTGGATGCCAAGCAGATACAACAGATGCTGTCCAACCTTGTAATCAATGCCTGGGAGGCCATTGCTGACGGAAGAGGCACTGTTTGCCTTAGCATCAGGACGGTTTCCACTGCTGATATTCCGGCTCTACATCGATTTCCTGTTGATTGGCGAGCTCGGGGACAGCAATATGCCTGCCTGGAAGTAGCTGATTCCGGTTCTGGGATAAGGGATGAGGATATAGACAAGCTGTTTGACCCGTTTTTCTCCACAAAGTTCATCGGAAGGGGGTTGGGTCTTCCAGTAGTTCTTGGAATTGCAAAGGCTCATGATGCCGTAATAACGGTGGAAAACAGGATTGGTGGAGGAGTCGTTTTCAGCGTGTTTTTTCCTTTGTCGATAAAAATAACCGCCCAAGCTAAGAACGTTGCCAAAACTCCGAAGGTTGTATCTGGAGGCACTGTGCTGCTTGCTGAGGATGAAGAGGAAGTGCGGAAAATGACTGTTATCATGCTCAAAAGCCTTGGATTTACGGTGCTTCAGGCCAAGGACGGCCTTGAGGCTGTGGAGATTTTTGGACAGTACAAGGATGAAATCTCATGCCTGCTCTGCGACCTGACAATGCCGCAGATGGACGGCTGGGAGACTATTACGGCGATCAGAGCTGTCCGTCATGACTTGCCAGTGGTTCTGGCCAGCGGTTATGACGAGGATAGTGTCATGCTGGGGGAGCATACCGAGATGCCCGACTTTTTCTTGAACAAGCCTTATACATTGAAGAAGCTAGGCGATACGGTATGCAAAGCGATCAGTGCGAAGAGGTGAAGTGACCAGTGACCGAGTGACCAGTGACAAGCGTGGCAACGCTTTTTGGAGTGTGCAGGCTTGACTGTGCTTTTAAACTAAGTGGAGCGCCCTAAGAGAAGACTGCCAGCAAGATGCTGGCGGTCCGGTGAGGGCATGGAACGCCACCATCCCTGGTGGCATCGGGATCTTGGAGCAGAAAAGATGAAGACTGCCAGCAAGAAGCTGGCGGTACGGTGAGCGCATGGAACGCCACCATCCGTGGTGGCATCGGGATCTTGGAACGGAAAAGATGAAGACTGCCAGCAAGATGCTGGCGGTCCGGTAAGAGCTGGAACGCCGGCATCGTTAGTTAAGGAGCTGATAACATATGAAAGAATGGTCCAGCAGGGGGTATTTACCGCACCGCGACAAGTCGGGACTGGTTCAACATATCACTTTTCACCTTGCTGATTCCATTCCTGAAAAATCTCGAGACCGTCTTGAATTGGACATGCAAATTCTTGAAAGCGAACTCTCGAAAGACCATGCCGATGATCAAACACGCAAGCATCGCCTCGCTGTTGAAAAGTTGAAACGCATACATGAATTGCTCGATGCCGGACATGGAGAGTGTCATCTGCGAAATCCGCACTGCGCGGAAATTGTCCAGGATGCATTACTAAAATTCAATGGGGATTGTTACAATTTGGAAACTTGGTGTATTATGCCCAACCATGTGCATGTACTGATAATATGCAATAGTGTTTCAGAATCTAAAATAGTCCATAGTTGGAAGTCCTACACCGCTTCGGCAATCAACCGAGCTCTTAAGCGTGATGGAAGTTTCTGGCACCGCGAATATTTTGACCGGTTTGTTCGGGATAAAAAACATCTTGATCGTGTGGTTGAATATATCGAAATGAATCCTGTCAAGGCCGGATTTGTCCAGAAAAGGGAAGATTGGAGATTTACGGGAAATATTGCCAAGACGGAACGGCCCGGAACGCCACCATCCCTGGTGGCATCTGAATCTGGGAGCGGAAAAGATAAGAACTGCCAGCAAGATGCTGGCGGTCCGGTAAGAGCATGGAACGCCACCATCCCTGGTGGCATCTGAATCTGGGAGCGGAAAAGATAAGAACTGCCAGCAAGATGCTGGCGGTCCGGTAAGAGCATGGAACGCCACCATCCCTGGTGGCATCTGAATCTGGGAGCGGAAAAGATAAGAACT
>CAZION010000287.1:0-4737 GCA_964540865.1 uncultured Victivallis sp. | reverse complement strand
CGACCGGCAATCACCCGCCGCGTTGGTGGGTGGGGCGTACATAGGATCTATGCCCTGGCCTGCACACGTAGCGGCAAAGCTTCTCCAGTCCCGACCGATTCAGCTCCCCCACCCGCGTATTGGCGTGCAGCGAGAACCCCAACGCCTGCGCTCAATTCCGCCCGTGAGGCTTGGGTTGTACCGGGCCCTTGCCTATGCGCAGCCGGTCGCCGTCCGCCCGCTCCGACGCGTGTTGGCCGAGGATCGCCGCCTTCAGCAACGCCGCCAGCGCGGGCTCGCGTTCGGCAAGGGCGTCACGCGGGTCGTCCTCGTCTCCCGGCAGATGCCGCTCCAGCTGCCGCCCGACCCGCCGGATCGCGTCCACCAGCAGCGCCTCGACGTCCACCTGCCGAAGCCGTGGGGCGCGCTCGAACCGCCTGCCCTCGGGGGGCGTAGGTGCTTTGCGTGGGCTATGCCTCGGGCATAGGTGGTTTGCGTGTCCTATGCCCCAGGCTTGTCACGGCGGGACGGCGGCGTTGGGGCAAGCATTGAATTCTTTGGCAAACTTCTGGAACACCCCTTCCCAGTCCACCACTCCCGGCACATGCTCGCCAAATTTCACGCACTTAGTGCCGCAGTCGCTGGCGAGCGCCAAGCACAGGTCGCCAGGCGAATTCCAGCCGCAAGACTGATAGTGGGAACACGCGAGGAAGGGAAACTCCGTTCGCCAAACGTCTGCCGAGGCAGGTGTCACACACGCTGCCCAGCCTGTCTGGCCCTGGTTCGAGCCGCAGGCCTGGGCGAGTTGAACGAGGCGAATTGTCCCGGTGGGAAGTTTCAGGCGAAACCGGGTGGAGGTCACATTGCCGCAGGCGGTCACGTTCGACATGACGTCCTTGTCGAACCAGAGGAGGGCATTCAGCGGCAACACCGCGAGAGGGACGGACGTTGCACAGTCGTCCGCCTCCAACTCCAGCCAACTCTCGAATTGTCCCCGAGTACACGGAGTCGTTTCGCCGTAGTTGACCGCCGAGTAAGGTTGAAGGAAGGCCACTTCAAGTCCGGCAGCATCTCGGCACGAGTACGCAGGTGCCCCGCAGGAATATAGCCGCCGGCACTCGGCGATGCCAAGTTCAGCGCACCCCACTGCATCCGGTTTGAAGAACTCGTCCGGTCCTTCGAACTTCAGACCCAGTGGCGAGGGGGCCAGCAGCGGCTCAGCCAAGGGATTGCCGGCCGAACCGCAGTCAACGACTCCGGCGTCGTTGGCGACGACAACTTGCCCGTCGACTTCAGCGGTCGAATTCGACTCCGGAGAGGCGGCCTCGCATCCGAACGTGACGAACGCCAAGAGGGCTGAGCAGACGCTCCAGGCGCGTTGAGCTTGGCCCGTCACGTTGGGGTCTCCTTGCCGTAGTAGTAGGCGGTATGCACGGCTACGCCGCTGAATCCCGGCTTGTCGATGCAGGCCTTCGCGATATCACTCAGATCAGGCTCAAGATTCCACATGTCCTTCGCGTATGCATGAACATTGCCCCCGGTCGTGCCCGGGCCGACCAACAAGCCAATCCAGGCCTGCCGCCCAAGTGCCCCCGCCAGCTCGCACCACTTTTTCGCAGGCAAAATCGTCCACTCCGGCGGATCCCGATAGTCCTGCACCGTGACGTCCACACCTAGTTCGAGCAATGCCAAACCATAGTCCTTGCCCGCGACCTTCGGCGGATTTCCGCCCGGCTCGTAATTGTACCACCAGTAGAGTACCGACGCTGTGAGTCCGATCACACTGCCGTTTGCCGCGTTGAACGCGTCCAGTTTGGTCTTGAACATCTTGTGTGCCTCGAACGCCTTCTTTGCGTCAGTCCCCCCGACCAGCAGCCCAGTTTCATAGTTGGTCTGAAGGGCTGTGGGCCAAAGTGACTTGTCCAGCTTGAGAAGGAGTTTGAAAATATCGTCCATTTCCTTCGCCCCCGGACCCGCCAAATCAGCTGAACCGGTAGAGGCAAACAGAAACTGGGTCTGCATCGCCTGCTTCTTGGCAAGAGTGAGGAAGGTCCACACCGCCTGTGTCTTGCCGACGACGTTGATAAGATCGATCCACGTCCGGTTGACGCCCCGCGCCTTAGCCCACTTCAGATAGGGCACTGGATCGGCGACGACTTGTGATGAAAGGAACTTCCCTGGCGCCTGTTTTACGTCGTTATCGTCCCACATCCAGACGGCCCGCAGCGGCGTCCCATTCGGGGCTCCAAAGACGAGACCATTTCGGTAGAGCGCGTTGAGCAGGAAGAAGAAGATGATTGCGACGATCACCGCCCCCGCCCCGCCGAAGTTCGAACCCGGCCTCGCGAAAGTCATGATGTAATCCAGAAACAGCCCAAGGTTCTCGACCTTGCTGAATCCGCCCGCCTGGATGAACTTAGTGTAAGGATCCATGTCATGCCCCGAATTTCGCGCTCAACCATACCAGTAGCGTCTCAGCGTCGCCCGAACTGACCTCCTTCTCCGCGAGTTCCCACTCTACTCGACCGTGGCTGGCCGCGCCTGCGCGCTCAAGTCGCTGCAGGACGGCTGGCGTCAGGACACGGTCGAATTGCCCCTGCTTCGCTTGCCGCAGGGCCATAATCACAGCCGCGCTGTCGGGTATCCTTGACGACGGCGGCGGGGCGCTGGTAGACGTGGGGGCGACGACTACTTCCAAACCGTCCGGCAATCGGACGTTCATCACTACGTCGCCACCACAGCCGCAGCACTCCCCGACGCACTTGCCCTCGCCGAGAAACGTCTGCATGCCGGACCGTGTGGTCACCACGGCCCGCACGTGCAGCGAAGGCTTCTTCACCGTGCATCGCCAGTTCTCTGTGTCGACGGGCGGAAACAGGAACCGCCCGTCCGGACCGGCAGTCGTCACGGCCGCGACCTCGTGCCCACTCATGCACGGGTTCAGCAACTCGACGACGACGTGCGCGCCGCCGAGGCCGCCCTTGCGCTGCACCGTGCCGCTGACGTTCAGAATCGCCATCGTCAGCTGCCTGTCAGTTCGATGAATCCGAAGCCGATGCTGCCGGATGCGATGACGTACAGCGCCTGCTTGACCAGGTCCCCAGCGTTCTCCTCGTTCAACACTACCGGCGCCATGCCGGCCACGAGGTAGACGCCGTAGCCGTTGCTCACGCTGCTACTGTCGCCGACGGTATAGCTGCCGGACGCCGGTGCGAACAGCGTCAGTCCCACGCGATCCTGTCGCGCCGGCAGGAACAAGGCGATTGACGTAGTGGCGTCACCGCGGCGGATAATCCCCTTTCTCATGGTCCCTCCCTCGCCTGCTCAGCGGCCGGACGGCAGCATCTCCGTGCCGCCGATGCGAATCACAAGCAGCGCGCCCGCGAAGTTCACGGTCTCGGTGGCGTTGCTCAGGATCTCGAACCCAGGTGTCTGCTGGTTGGTGAAGTAGCCCATGACCCCCATGTCGCCTTGCGTGAACAGCGGATCGGGCGTGAATTCCGGACTCGAGCCGTGCGAGATGACCGCGGGGCGGTAGTTGAAGCCGGCGAGGACGGCGCGCAGAGCGATGAGGTTGGTCGCGTACGCGTCCATGCCGATGATCGCGTACGTTCCCGACACGTAGTTCTGCTCCCAGCTCACGTCCGCAGACGCCACGAGCGCCGGCGTACCGGCCGTCGCCGCAACACTGCCGCTAAAGCGCATCCACACGGCCTCGCCGGGCGGCGGCGGCTCCAGGTCGAAGCCGAACAGCAGCACACCGGCCGTGGCGTTGGCGCCGCCGTTAATTGCGGTCAGCGAAATCGGCTCGCCGGCCAGAAACTTGAACGGCCGCTCGACGAGACGGCACGCGCGCAAGGTGATGGCGCTCGACTGCACCGGCACGAGTTGGGGGTAGGCAACCCGCGTAGCACTCGCCGCCTCCACGCGAGCCCGCAGCAGCATAGTGCCGCCCGCCGCGCCGCCGAGCAACAGCATGTCGCGGTTGGGCGTGTAGGTCTTGTTCGTGGTGTTCGGTAGCATCAACGGGTCGGACGATGAGACGCCGAGCGCAGCGTAGGTGCCGGAGTTGAACGCCGCTGTGTAGAAGAACGGGCCGTGGACGGGCATGGCGACTCCTCACGGTCTGTGGTCGACGAAGGCACGCCAACCTTAGGCGGGTCCGAGGTGGTCGGCAAGCATAACGTCGCAGCAGGGCATGGACGACCACGCAAACATACTGCCAAGACTCAGGAATGACGAATGTCGGCCGCATCGTCGCCAAGGAGCTGGATCGCAGTTTGCGCGTGGACTTGGCATGGATGTCACTGGCATTATTGCCGTTTCGGCACCACCTTTTCCACGGGTAGTAGCCGCAAGCCACCACCCCCAACCATCAAGCCCCGCGCCAACAGCCCCGCCGGTGCCGCGACTGCGGGTCGGAGTTTGTGGTCGCGTGGAGCTGCAAAATCCGAGGCCTATGCGCAAGTTGCGACGGCAAGCGCATGATCGAGCAGACCACCCACCTGCTGGATTCCGTGCTGCCCGAGGTGCCGATTCGCCAGTTCGTGCTGACGTTTCCCTTCGACGTTCGCCTGCTGCTGGCCTGGAACGCCCCGATGCGCTCCAAGAGCCTGCCCTGAGCCTGCCGAAGGGTGATCGCCGCCTTTCACCGCGCCGTGGACCGCTTCTACACCGCCCGGGCCAAGCTGGCGGGTGTCCCAGGGCCGACCAAGTGCGCGGCGGTGTGTGTAGCTCAGCGTTTCTCCTCAGATTTAC
>CAZION010000286.1:0-4794 GCA_964540865.1 uncultured Victivallis sp. | reverse complement strand
CTAATCCGCCTAGGCGGACCAACGGAAGACATTGCCATAGCAACATTTTCCTGCATTTTGAAATCAGCTCATTAAATTAATCTTATATAAAAAAAGATGCCATCAATTCGCTGACGTTCAATTAACTCCCTGTGACATCCGTTTAAGTTTTTAGTTTTAAAAACTCCCCAACTCCCACATTTTCAAACTCCAGAACTCCAGAACTCCAGAACTTTAGAACTTTAGAACTTCCCCTCTTTCCTCTTCTCAATCCGATGTTGTCGTCGTCCAATTCGGAATCGGATACCAGAAAGGGGTGTACGCCACATTCCCAGGATATGTGGCGCTGTAAACGCATGTCACCGATTTTTTGTTCCGCGTGTCACCGTGGAGATCTGTATATACGACATTGAACGAATTATTATTCTGATGACGCAGGTTGACGGAATATGAGTTTGTAGGGGCGGCAGGGTAGTAGTTTTGGAAGGCCGCGGAGTTCCCGTCAGCAATATAGGCGAGCCTTTCAGGATACTTGTGCCTTGGCCCTTTAAGATAGGCAATGACAGTGGGATTGTTCGATAGGTTTATATTTAAGGCTACGGTATAGGCGGCTGGGTTCGGAAATGCTTCAGGGCAGGCAAATTCACTGCGTTTCCCGTTGCTCGAGGTGTGTGAAATATAAGGATAAAGGGGCGAAACCTTTCCCAGATATCCCCAAGTTATGAGACCTGTATGCCAGTACCACCAATAGTTTGCGCCGGTCGAAAAACTGGTAGGGGGCAGGTATCCGAAATCATCGAGGTAAAGAGAGGAAACCGTACCGAGCTGTTTCAAGTTGTTGAGGCATTGTATCTGCTTTGCCATTCCCTTTGCATTCTTCAGCGCAGGCAGCAGCATTGCCGCCAGGATTGCGATGATCGCAATTACAACCAGGAGCTCGATGAGTGTAAATCCTTTGCATGCAAAGGATTTACAAATTAGAGTTGTTTCCCTGGCCTTTTGACTGCTAATATGTGTCTTTTCCATTTCAACACCTGCGTTATATCAGTTTTCAGTTTTAAGTTTCAGGTTTAAGGTTTTAAGTTTTAAGTTTTAAGTTTTAAGTTTTAAGTTAAAAACTTCCGAACTCTCGCATTTCCGAACTCCTGAACTCCAGAACTTCCGCATGTTTCCTGCTCTGCCTTCCATAATCAATCCGGTACGGAAGCGGAAGCCGTGCTATCCCAAAACGGTGTTGTATTAACAAGGGATAGAGAACCTTTTTTCCGCGCATCGACATGACCATCTGCATATACGACGGTGGCTGCTGTAAAATTACTATGCCAATAGCGCATTTCTAAATATGTCTCTCCCAGGGATGCATACCAGAGAAATCCTGAATAAGTGTCTGCGGCCACACACAACCTGGAAGGATTTTTGAATCTTGGCCCTTTACAAAGAACGGATTTGCCGTAAAGCTCATATCCAATGTTTCCGTGAGATGCTGCGAAATTAGTGGTACCAAGGCTGACATAGTTTGCTCCCATTGTTAAAGCATTACCTGACAGACCATGGTAACCGCCGTTTGTGTCCCAATAATTCCGGCCACTGCCTCCGTTTGATACGCCCTTATTCTTGAGTGGAACTGCGGGGCAGGCATATTTGCTGCAACCGTTGGAGTCGTCACCCATAGAGCTCACACGCACTTTATCAGGCAGATATAATCCTATCATTTGGTCAAAAGTGAATGGGGCAGTGCTTAATCTAAAGCTTGGGTAATATCCATAATCACTGGTGTAGAATTCACATGCCAGGCCTACCTGCTTGTAATTATTCACGCAGCTGATCTGTTTCGCCATGTCTTTTGCGCCCTTCAAAGCAGGCAGCAGCATTGCCGCCAAAATTGCGATGATCGCAATTACAACCAGGAGCTCGATGAGTGTAAATCCTTTGCAGACAAAGGATTTACAAATTAGAGTTGTTTTCCTGGCCTTTTGACTGCTAATATGTGTCTTTTCCATTTCAACACCTGCGTTATATCAGTTTTCAGTTTTAAGTTTCAGGTTTTAAGTTTTAAGTTAAAACTCCCGCATTTCCGAACTTTAGAACTTTAGAACTTCCCCTCTTTCTCTTCTGCGAATTGCGAAATTCGCATTTGGAGTGCTGAAGTGACAGCTTCAGCTTTGTCCACGGCGAAATTCATTTCGCCGTCTTGAGCCGGCAATCTACCTGCCCCGTCGAATGACAAGGCGCGTGCCGTAAGAGAAAGCGGCAGCTACGCAACCGCACTCCAAACGAGCGTTTCACGCTCGGTAAATCAAATCTTTCCCACATTCGAGGCACATTCAGCTTTTCCGACATCGCCTGCCTATTCCTGTTCAATTAATCCGGCACTGACGCGGAAGCCGTGCTATCCCAGAATGGTTTAGTGGGCACAAGTGATAGAGAACCTTTTTTCCGTGCATCGACATGTCCGCCCTTATTGCTGGTTAATTACAGCTTGTGTCTGCCTTAATCCGATATGGATGAGCTAATGGGTTTGTTGTCTGATCCTCTATTTCTCCAGAATGGAGTAACAGTGGTTGAAATTGACAGGGAGCCTTTTTTTCGTGTATCGACATGACCATCCGCATATACAACAGTAGCCACTGTAAAATTGCTATGCCAATAGCGCAGTTCCGCATAACTCTCTGCCAGGGTATTATACAGGAGCACACCTGAGTAGGCGTCTGCTGCCACAGCCAGCCTTTGGGGATGTGGAAACTTTGGCCCTTTGCAGAAAACTGATTCGCCGTAAATTTGATAGCCAGATCCGAAATTAGTGGTGGCAAGACCAATGCTGTTTGTTCCCATTGTTAACCCACCACTCAGACCATGGTAACCAGTGCCAAGATCCCAATAATCCCGACCGCTGCCGCCGTTTGATACTCCCTTTCTCCTAGGTGGAACTGTGGGACAGACATATCTACTGCAACCGTTGGAATCATCTCCCACACTGCTTATACGCACGTTTTTCCTGTCAGGCATATAATCCGCTATCAGTACATCGAAAGCGGTGGGGGCTGTACCTATTCTATAGGGAGGGAACCAACCGGCATCACTGGTGTAAAGCTCACATGCCAGGCCTACCTGCTTGAAATTATTCACGCAGCTGATCTGTTTTGCCATGTCCTTTGCACCCCGCAAAGCAGGTAGCAGCATTGCCGCTAAAATTGCGATGATCGCAATTACAACGAGGAGCTCGATAAGTGTAAATCCCTTGCATGCAAAGGATTTACAATTTAGAGTTGTTTTCCTGGCCTGTTGATCTGCCAGATAAGTTTCTTTCATTCAGATTCCTTAAGTTATATCAAATTTAAGTTTTAAGTTTCAGGTTTTAAGTTTTAAGTTAAAAACTCCCAAACTCCCAAACTTCAGAACTTCAGAACTTCAGCACTTCAGCACTTCAGCACTTCAGAACTTCAGAACTTCAGAACTTCAGAACTTCAGAACTTCCCCAAATGTCTTTTCCCTTACCATAACGTGGCCCACGGGGAATAAAAATATTTATTTACAATGGGGCCTTCGAGTCCAACCGTACCTTGAGCGCTAAACTCTTTATTCATACGCCAGGTAGCAGCACCGTCTACGGACAGAACATTGCCGCCGCGAAGGTGACTGGCCCTGTAAAGGTCCTGCTGTGCCATACCTGCCGTAGGCGTTATAACCCAATCCTGGGCCAATGTATGGGCTGGTTTGAATCTTGACATTATTCCGCCGGAGAAGTAGCATGCCGGTCTCGTGTTGAGTTCGTTGTCTCCGGGGCGGGTATAATTGTTCAAATAAAAATATGTTGTTCTGCCGTTTGTCCTGCCGCGTGCATGAAAATTCAGGGACATTGGTGCGGCGGGGCAAAAGAAGAGCGATCCTGCGGAATTCCATTCTTTATTTTCTACATAATAATTTCCATTCCATGAGGTTACAGATGGGAAGGTGACGCCGTCAGTCCAGTTAAGCCTTAGATAATGAGGTGAAGATGCATAGTTGTTCCCGGTCAGGTAGTCGTTGTAGTCCATGGCATATCCGTTCATCAGCAAATAAACCTGTTTAAGATTATTCGCGCAGCTAATCTGTTTTGCCATTTCTTTTGCACCTCGCAAAGCGGGTAGCAGCATCGCCACCAGGATTGCGATGATCGCAATTACAACCAGGAGCTCGATGAGTGTAAACGCATTGAAAACAAGGTGTTTGCAAATTGAAATTCTTTTTTTCATTCCCACACCTGCAATATATCAGTTTTAAGTTTCAGGTTTTAAGTTTTAAGTTAAAAACTCCCGAACTCCTGCATTTGCGAACTTCCGAACTCTAGAACTCTAGAACTCTAGAACTCTAGAACTTCCCCATTCTCTCTACTGCGAATTGCGAAATTCGCATATGGAACACAGGCATCTTGCCAGTGTATTCAATTACAGCCGTGACATTCTAAAATGCTTCCGCCTTCCCCCTTCGCAAAGAAGCTACGGCGGACGTGAAAGGCAGAACTTCCTCCGTCGCTCCTTTAGCTATGGAGGACAGGCCAAAGGGTTTTATCATGACAACAGTACGTAATTTGCAAGAATAATGCGCTTGGAGTACCGGCTTTAGCCGGAATTTTTACCTCCAAAAGCGTTTCACGCTCGTAAATCATAACTCCCGAACTCTAGAACTTTAGAACTTTAGAACTTTAGAACTTTAGAACTCCCCGTCCTCTACTCCCTTTCCCCTTTTCACTTTTCACTATGTGCCTTTGTGCCTATGTGCCTATGTGCCTTTGTGCCTTTGTGCCTTTGTGCCTTTGTGCCTTTGTGCCTTTGTGCC
>CAZION010000285.1:0-4828 GCA_964540865.1 uncultured Victivallis sp. | reverse complement strand
GTGCCTTTGTGCCTTTGTGCCTTTGTGCCTTTGTGCCTTTGTGCCTTTGTGCCTTATTTCTTATTAAGCTCCTGGCTGAGCCTCATCGAGCAGAATTTCGGACCGCACATCGTGCAGAAGGCTTCGTCCTTGCCTTTCTTCTTCACCGACTTCTTCAGAGCCTGGGCACGGTATTCGCGGGCGCGTTCCGGGTCAAGGGCAAGTTCAAACTGTTTTTCCCAGTCGAAAGCGGCGCGAGCTTCGCTTATGGCATCGTCACGATCCCTCGCCTTCGGCCTTTTGAGTGCGACATCGGCGGCATGAGCCGCAATCTTATATGCAATAACCCCGTTCCGCACATCCTCCAGCTCCGGAAGACCGAGATGCTCTTTTGGAGTCACATAGCAAAGCATCGAGGCCCCGTAGAAAGCGCCTAAGGCTCCGCCAATCGCACTAGTGATATGATCATAGCCCGGAGCGCAATCCGTCACGACAGGTCCGAGAATATAGAAAGGAGCGCCAGCACAAATTTTGTCTTCGATCTTCATGTTCATCTCAATCTGATCAAGCGGTACATGTCCCGGTCCCTCGACCATCGCCTGGACCCCTGCCTTGCGGCATCTCTTCACCAGCTCGCCTAGAGCTGCGAGTTCCGCAAACTGCGCCTTGTCACTCGCATCCGCAAGACAGCCCGGACGCAATCCGTCACCAAGGGAAAGAGTGACATCATATTTCCGGCAAATCGCTAGAAGCCTGTCAAAATGTTCATTGAACGGATTTTCTTCTTTATGCACCATCATCCATTTTGCGAGAATCGCACCACCGCGGCTGACAATCTTCAACTTCCTTTTCATTGCAAGCGGAACGTGATTCCTGAGAAGTCCAGCGTGAATTGTCATATAGTCAACGCCCTGCTCCGCCTGTCTTTCCACAACTTCCAAAAGAAGGTCGATAGTGAGATCTTCAGGTTTCTCAACAAGGCTCACCGCCTCGTAAATTGGAACAGTTCCGACCGGAGCATCGCTAATCGCAAGTATCTTTTTGCGAATATCGCAGATGTTTTCGCCGGTGCTAAGATCCATCACCGTATCCGCACCGTATTTCAAAGCTATCTTCAGTTTGGCAATCTCTTCATTGAGGCAGCTGGAAAGACCGGAATTCCCGATATTGGCATTGATTTTTGTGCGGAGTATTTTACCAATCCCGACCGGCTTCAAGTTTTTGTGCCGTATGTTTGCAGGGATTACAATTCTCCCTGAAGCGACGCCTTTCCTGACAAGTTCCGCCGAAAGAAATTCATTCCCTGCAACAATTTTTATCTGAGGAGTTATCTCTCCGTTCTTGGCTCTGGCAATCTGAGTAGTCATTATTTCCTAAATCCTGTTGTCGTATCGTTTTAGTTTCTTCTATGGATATCTGCGAAGTTCGCAAAAGGCTCTTAAGGTATCACAAGGAATGGAAAATAACAGGAGCGGAGGGATGAAGCATACCGGAGAATCAGAAGAATCAAGTAGAATAATTATCTATTGTACGTTGTCTTGCTCTGGGTAGGCCAAGCCTCGATGAGGCTGGCTCTTGAATCGGCGGTCTCATCGAGACCTGCCCTACTTGAGTTGCCTAACATTTTGTTGCAAGTTATATTATTTGCATGAACAGACAGCCCCATACAATATCTTTCTACAGGAAAAAACTTCCTCATTGGGAAGTTGCCGACGGTATCTACTTCGTGACAATTCGCCGTCATGGCTCCATCCCCATGGAAATAACCGCAAAGATACGGAAAATGTCACTTGAACTAGAAAATCTTTCCGACGATGATGCGCTTAATATCAGGAGAAAGATATTCAAGACCATGGAGAACGAACTTGACAAATCCGACAAGAAATGCGACCTGATAAAATCTCCTATTTCGAAAATCATTATTGAAGCAATAATAAATCGTGCTGATAAGAATATTTGGCGTATGGTGGAATATGTGATTATGCCGAATCATATTCATTTATTTTTGCAATGTGGCCAGAAAAGTCTTGCAGGTGCAATTCGTGATTTTAAGAGGTGGACAACATCTCGAATTAATATGGATTGCCCGGAATATTCCAGAGAACCTTTCTGGCAACGAGAGTGGTTTGATCATTGGTCGAGATCTGCAGATTTTGATGAAAAGTTCAAACTATATATCAGAAACAACCCTGCGAAGGCCGGACTTGTCAAAGATTATAAGGACTGGCCTTTCGGCTCATGGTCTCAGAACACTCAAGTTAACGATGAACACCGTCTTGATTTAAGTAGGCCAAGCCTCGATGAGGCTGGCTCTTGAATCGGCGGTCTCATCGAGACCTGCCCTACTTTTTTGCTCAAACACGCAGACTGCCTGAAATCCTACAGGAAAAACTCTCAGGTTTCTTGCCGTCACGAAACGCCGTCAAAACAGAGGGAAAACAAGTTGATTAATATTTTCAACTATCTCTTCATCACATACGCCCCATCCATCTTTGTCGGGAAAGAAATGCAATCCCCGGATCTTTCAACCGGAACCTGATTTCCGCTTTCGTCTTTTATAATTAAATCACACGATGCAATTTTTATTTTGCAAAGATTTCCTTTCAGGGATCGTATGACAGCCTTTTCGAGTTTCCAGCCAGCCCAATCTACGTCTACGCTGAAAGCGCCTCTTGCGCGTAAACCTTTTACCGATCCCTTCGGCCAGCTCTCCGGCAACGATGGAAGAAGATGGATTTCACCGTGATAACTCTGTATTAGCATCTCCAGAACCGCAGCGGTTCCACCGAAATTCCCGTCTATCTGGAAAATTCTCGGCGGATGAAGATCTAAGAGAGAGACAGTTGCGAAATCCGCAATCAGGTGATTCAAATGATCCCATGCCTCCGACTTCCTTCCTGTCCTTGCAAAAAGACATGCAACCCAGGAACGGCTCCAGCCTGTGTGCCCGCCGCCGGAGGAAAGTCTTCTATCAAGGGAAACAAGTGCGGCCTTCCAGAGTTCTGGTGTTCCAACTGGGTCAAGGTTGTCGCCTGGATAAACTCCGATAAGATGAGAGAGATGACGATGTCCGGGCTCGACCTCCTCGAATTCCTCGTTCCACTCAAGAAGCTGACCGTGTTTCCCGATCTTTAGCGTTGGAAGTTTCTTTATCATGCTCTCCCATGTTTTCTGTTTGTCATGGTCGATATCAAGGATCCTCGCGGAATTGAGTGCGTATTCAAAAGCGTTTTTCACAAGAATCACGTCCATTGTAGCTGACACACAGAGAGTGACAGGAATTTTTCCTCCTCCGACAAACCGGTTTTCCGGCGACTGTGAGGGAACTATTTGCAAGGTCCCGCTGCTGTCCTCCATCAGATACGATTCGAAGAATGCGGCGACTTCCTTGAAGAATGGATAAGCCCTTTTCCTTAGGAATTCATTATCCTGCTCAAATTCATAATGCCACCAGAAATGCTGTGCCAGCCATGGCGCGGCACCGACCCAGACAGACCATCCGAACGACTCCGGAGTCGCCCTTGACCACAGATCCGTCTGGATAGGCAGATATATTCCGTCGCATCCATACAAGTCTTTCGCAGTCTTCCTACCATGCGGCACAAAACGCTCCAGATATTTGAACAGCGCTTCAGTAGTGTATTGGAGGGCGCCAGCCTCCGCCGGCCAGAAATTCATCTGCAGATTGATGTCATGATGATAATCAGAGTCCCAAGGTGGACGAAGCTCCTCATTCCATTTTCCCTGGAGGTTCGGAGGAAGCTCGCCAGCTGCCGTGGAAGCAACCAGGAGATATCGCCCGTACTTGAAATAAAGTTCAGCTATTCCCGGATCCGAAGCTCCCTCTTTCATCGATTTAAGCCTTTCATCCACAGGCTTCTTATTTAGAGGAAGCTCAATGTCCAAACTCAGGCTGCCGTAAAACTTTTTATAAGCTTCCTTGTGTGTCCTGAGGATGGTTTTCCAGTTTTTGTCCGGCCACGGATGTGATGCAATCTCCTCAGCAGGAGCAAGCGCCTTGGCTGAAGTCCCGATATTCACTGCAAAGATTATTTCAGTCGCATCGGCAATCTTCATGCTACCGCCGCTGAAAATTCTTTTCCCGTCACAGGAAATAATCCTCAATTCATTGCGGAAGCCGATACCTCCTTCAAACTGACCGTCCATCACAATTGAATCCTGGCTTCCATCAAAACGCAGGAAACATTCCTTGTCCTGTTCGTTTCTGGAAAGACGGAATTCAGATGAGAAAGGTTTTTCAGATGTGAAGCGTCCAATGATCAAATCATAGCCGATATGGGCGATGTATTCTCTCTTGAAGGCTACGCCGTCGAATTTGTATTTTACCGTCACCAACGCATCGTCAAGATCAAGTTCCCTTCTATAATCCGTAGCGGAAGAATGCCCTGTTGAAATAAAAAGATCACCGGCAGGCTGAAACGGATCCACGAAATGAGGTTTCTTGGAGGTGCCACCAAGGCCGCCGAATGCCTCGTTTCCTTTGATTGTCCCTTCCTCATATTTGCCTGAGAGAAGAAGTTCGCGGACCTCTTGCAGTAAATGCGCGGATTTCTGAGGTTCGCGGTTCCTGTTTTTACCCCTCCAGAGCCATTCATGATTGAGGGCGATCCGTTCCGTGCCGGGCAGCCCGAGTATCATTGCGGCAAGACGCCCCGTGCCGATTGGCAGACCGCTCATGTATTCTTCTGAAAATGTCCTGTACCAGAGTTTATTGTTTTTCATAGTCGTATCCCCCAAATGTAAGACAGGCATCTTGCCTGTGATGTTATAATCAAGGGAACCTCTAAAAATTCGCATGTGGCGCGTTGCGGAAGATTTTTGAAAGCTC
>CAZION010000284.1:0-4930 GCA_964540865.1 uncultured Victivallis sp. | reverse complement strand
TGTCCCCGCTTATGTCAAGCAACGTATGCTCCCGGTGCGCCCCTTCAATCCCCAGAGAGGCGTTCCGTATCCACAAACCGGAGCTGAGACGGTAACGACCCGCTGGAATGAAGAGGCTTTTGCGATCGGCAATCGCCATATCAACCGCAGTCTGGAGCGCGGCCTGGTCGTGGTGGCGGATTTCCGCTGATACCGCATCGCGGGTGGCGGATGCGCTCAGGGTAAGCATTTTTCCCGAGATGCCGTTTATGCGGGCCAGCAGACGGTTGCGGGCGTGAAACGAAATGCACTGCCCCGGTTCCCAGTCGCGTTTCCTGAAACGCATGCGTACGCCGTCAACAAGCGGTATCCACTCACAAGAGATCGGGACACCCGTACCCTGCCAGGTCCATTCGCGGAATGTCACCGGATCATGTCTTACAAAAGTCTGGTATGCCGGATCAGCCGCCATCCAGCGGAAAGTGACAGGATCTGTCGCGTCGAAATGAATTACGAATGTCTGCCACGGCTTAGCATCGTCGAGTCCGGATAATTCCAGCTCTCCGTCCAGCTTATGCTGGCTCGCCGCCAATGCCGGTTTTCCTGCGGCATAGACAGTGCCGTAGTGGTGGAGGTGGCAGTGCGACACCTCCACTTCCTGACCGACACGGAAATCGCCGACGTCATCAACCCTGATCACGTTGGATCCTGCGGTTATGGCACCGACAGTTTTGAACTCAGAACCCGATGCGCCGCAATCACGGGCGTCGATATGTCCGGCTGGAGCTTTGCATTCCATTATTTTACCTCGGTAATGTTATTTCACTTCCGAAAATGATATGTCGTCGAACAGCACAAACACGGAACTGTCCACTTTGCCGCTCATATTGCCGAATACCGCGATACGGACGTATTTTGTTCCAGTCCACATTTGATTTTTCCCCGGAGCGGCACCAGGCTCGCTCTGCCCTGACAACTTCAGTGAGAGATCCTTCCATTCGTCAGTTGTGGTGAATTCCACGTTGGTGAAATCTATATAGCGATGCTGCCTAACCTTTGTCCCGGCGGGATAATCCTTTTCCAATGGCGATTTGAGAATTACTTCAGACTTGCCGTCATTCTTCTTCAAATTAACCATACGGACAGCCGACAGGTTCGGCAGGTCGGACAGGTCTTCGGCGGCGTTGAACGCGACTCCGAACAGCGAGCCTGCTGTCCAAGCGGCGTCTCCTGGGATGAAGATGGAGTTGTCTCCCTTCTTTGCTGCTGCTGCCAATGCCGTCATTGTGTTTTTGACAGGACAGACTGACACGGGTGACAGTTCCAGCTTGTCGGCGTTGTAGTAGCGGAGGCCCAATAAGCCCTGCATCGGCTTCTGGCCCTTTGGCATCTTGACGGACGCCTTCAGCTCATAGGCCTTGGACGGTTCAACCGGTATCAGGTCGGGCGAGAATATCCAGTTTATGTCCCAGAGCTGGATGGACGCTTCACCGGATTTTTTTTCTGCGGTGTTCCTAAGACTGGGGGCACCGGTCCATTTTTTCAGGAGCCCCTCGTCCTCTCCGTCTCCTCCGTTCATAAGATTTCCTTCCGCGAAGAGATCTCCAGAGCAGACCGTCAAAAGCAGAGCCGCTGAGACCACCGAAATCATGACATTTTTCGCGTTCTTCATTTTTTATTCCTCCGTTGTTTGATTAATTGGCCTTCCGGCATATTCCTTCAGGGACGTACGACTGTGCCGTCCCATGTGTCTATTTTCTGTTTTCCGGACTCCTCCTTTCCGAACCAGCGTGTTGTTACGGCTTTTGACTCTGTGTAGAACCTTACCCCATCCTTTCCGAGCGCATGCAAGTCGCCGAAGAAGGAATCCTTGTGCCCCGTGAACGGGAATACTCCGGCCGGCACCGGGATGCCTACATTGATCCCGACCATGCCGCCATGCGTGCGTCTGGCGAATTCCCTGCTGAAAAAACCGTCCTTTGTGAATATCACGGAGCCGTTTGCGAACCTGTTCCTGTTCATGAGCCTCAGTCCCTCCTCGAAATCCGCGACTCTCTTTATGCAGAGAACCGGACCGAAGATTTCCTCGTCGCCTATGCTCATTCCGGGCGCAACATGATCGAAGATGGTCGGCTTGAGGTAAAAACCTTTTTCATAACCTGCTACTTCGGCCTTTCTGCCGTCGAGGACAAGTTTAGCCCCTTCCGCGATCCCCCTCTCAATCCAATCAAGGACCGACTTGCGGTGGGCTGCTGTGACAAGAGGTCCGAGTTCGGAGGACTTGTCGTATGCGGGACCGACCTTCAGTTCATCTGCGAACTTAGCGAGAAGTCCCGCCAGTTTGTCGGCTATGTCTGCATGCGCCACCACGACTGGAAGCGCCATGCAGCGTTCCCCCGCACATCCGAATGCGGCGTTGATGATGCTGCGGGCGGTTGCCTCCAGCGGAGCATCTTCCAGCACTAACGCATGGTTCTTGGCCTCGCACAGGGCCTGCACCCTTTTCCCGTTTGCAGATGCCGTGGCGTAAACGTGCATTCCTGCGGAAGTCGAACCGACAAACGTTACGCCCCTTACGTCCGGATCCTTGAGGAATAGTTCCGCCTCTTTGCGGCTGCAGGTGACGATATTGACGACGCCGTCCGGCAGACCCGCCTCCTGCAGAAGTTCCACACAGCGCAGGGAGGTCATCGGGGTCACGCTGGAGGCCTTGAGTACAAGAGTATTTCCGGAGGCTATGCAAAGCGGCGTCATCCAGCCGATCGGGATCATCGCGGGAAAGTTGAATGGCGCGATACCCGCAAACACCCCGACCGGTTCCCTGTAGAGTACGGTGTCGAAACCGGCGGAGGCGTTCATGAGGGATTCTCCCATCAGCAGGTTTGGGATTCCACAGGCGAACTCAACCGCCTCCTTCGCCTTCAGGACGTCGCCTTTGGCCTCCTCCCAGACTTTGCCGTTTTCCCGGCAAACCAGCATGGTAAGTTCGTCCAAATGCTTTTCAAGCAGTTCACGGAACCTGTAAAGGACCTGCACCCTTTTCATGGCCGGGGTTTCCGCCCATGCGGGGAAAGCCGTGGCGGCGGATTTTATCGCCTCCCCGACCTCTTCAGCCGTACAGCAGGGCGCCTGTGCAATCACCTCGCCGGTGCTCGGATCGAAAATGTCCATCTGCTTCCGGCTCTCTGACTCAAGCCATCGGCCGCCGGAAAATAATTTCAGTCGTTTGATTCCGTTCATAACTTCCTCCTAATATTACCGGCATGTCATGATCATGCCCCAAAATATGCGTCAACTGCGCGGGTGCGGCCTTGAATATTTCCAAATAGGAAACATTCATATTATACGCATTCCAGGTTTAGTGTCAACTTCCAATTGATTTTTTTTATCAGTTTTGTGAAGCCGGACAGGAGTTTACGGATCCGTCGCCGGAGGGTTTTGAAGCCAGGTCCGCCGGAATCAGTATCTGCGGTAGTTGAAGGAGATTGACAGGAGGTGGGTCTTCCCGATCTTGCCGTTCCTGAAGCGGTGCTCCTTCCTGGAGTCCAGGTAGAAGCAGTCGCCCGTGTTCAAGGCAAAGGTTTCATTTTCATAGATGAGGGTGACGCTCCCGCTGAGGACATATACGAACTCCTCGCTGTCGTGTTTGAACTCGCGCTCCGCTCCCGGTTCGAAAGTCACAAGTATGGGGCTCATGTAGCGGCCCCTGTAGGAGTGGAGCAAAGACGTGAAAGAGCAAGTCTCGCGCTTGCCGGACACGCCTCCCTTTTCCCTTTCGCTGCTCCTCATGATGTCTATGTCCGGGCGAAGGTGCGCACCTGAAACCCTCTCTATCATCGAGACCACGTCGATGTCGAAGGCGTTGGCGATGATTTCGAGCGTGGAGAACGGCGGCAGCGCCGGGGCGCGCTCGATTTTTGAGAGGTATCCCTTTGTAAGTCCGGTGACATCTGCCAGGCGGTCGAGCGTCATGCCCTTCTGCTTGCGGATAATCTTTATGATGTTCTTTTTTTCCTGCATCAGGATGTTGCCTCCGTGGAAATAGCTGCCTTAACGTATACCTCCGGAAGAGCAAATCAACGTTTTTCCGGTTTTATTTGACAATCCAGCCGTGGAAGCTATTGACAAGATCCGGAAAAATGATATAATAAAGTATCCAATAAGGAAACATATTTGCCCGAAGGCAAGGACGGCAGCATCCGTTCGCAGCGGCGATGGAAGAAGCAAAAACACCATATTCGAGCCAAAAAAACAGGAGGATGGGATAAATGGAAAATATTTCAAAAGGTCAACTCTTAAACACTAAACCATTACGGAGGATTTTGGAAACCATGATGAAACTGAAATATTGCATCTCAGCCCTGGTTCTCGCCACTGTCGCGTTTGCATTGTCCCCAGACATTTCAGCCGCGAACGACACCGGCGGACAGTTGCTCTTGTCAAAGGAAGGGAATACCAGCTATTCAATAGTCAAACCTGATTCGCCGACACCGGTGGACGACTACGCAGCCAAGGAATTGGCCGGTTATCTTGAACTCATCACAGGCGTAAAATTTCCGGTTATAACCTCTCGCGATGCAGCCGCAGACAAGCCCTGCATCTATATAGGCCTCAGCGGGCCTGTGGCGAAACGCCTCGGCAGCGATCCAGTTTTGAAACTCAAGGATCAGGAATTTGTTGTTCGCAGCGTAGGACAGGATATTTTTCTCTGCGGCAAAGGCGTCCACGGCAACTTGTACGCAGTAATGGATTTCCTGGAGAATTCGCTGGGCTGGCGTTGGTATTCGGTGTTCGAGCCGCCAGTGATTCCAGCCAGGCGCACGCTCCTGCTGGAGCCGCTTGAACGGCAAAAGGGTTTTTCATTTGCGTACAGGTGCGTGAGCAACCGCCGCGGTCTGGATTTCTTCTACCAGCAGAGAATGAACATGGGGTTCGACGAACATGTCAAAAG
>CAZION010000283.1:0-4931 GCA_964540865.1 uncultured Victivallis sp. | reverse complement strand
AAAAAGTTGCGGCCTTTTTGCCCCGTAGGATGACTGGGGTGGCCGCCTAATTAAACTCGGGCACTAGGCATCTTGGAATTTTTTAATGCAGCAATCCAATAATCCATTGGACGGCATTGAAGAACCGGAGAAAGCGACAAGGGATAAATATGGACTTTAAGCAAGCGGTGCCAGTTCCGCCATCACTTGAAAACTGGGATTTCATAAAAGAACTTTCTCAGCCTGAAACAAGGGTTGTGAAATGGACCAGAAAACGTCCGAAAAAAAATGAAGTTTATTTATCAGGAGGAATAACCCTAGAGAAAAACTTTGTGGATAAGGAAGGTCTCCTGGAGACAGCTTATACCGATTTCGAACGTTTCCTGGATGAAGCTTCAATTCCCCGGAACGGGAACTACCGGATCATAAGCGAATATGCTGAAACGGAATTGCACGAGGCGTTCCGGATAGAGGTTGGACGCGAGATATGCAGGATACTTGCCGCCGATACCGAAGGTGTCCGCCGGGGTATATTCTTTCTCGAAGACGAAATACTGCGTATGCAAGGTCCATTCCTGCCGTTGAAGACCTTTGAGAGAAAACCTTTCATACACACCAGGATATCACGCTGTTTTTACGGACCGATAAAAAGAGAACCGGATTTACGGGATGAACTGCTCGATGGTGTTGATTATTATCCGGAGGAATATCTCAACCGGCTCGCTAGGGAAGGTTCGAATGCTGTCTGGATAAGCGTCAGCTTCAAAGAGCTCTGTAAGACCTCGGTAATCCCCGAATACGCGCAGTCCCCCGAAGCAGGGCGCCGCCTGAACAAACTCCGTTCCGTAGTTGCCCGGTGCCGTCGCTACGGAATTAAGGTCTATCTTTTCGGCATTGAACCCGAATTGGTTGACACGCAATTACTTTCAGTGAGAAATAATCCGGAAATCCTCGGAGTCAGGACATCCGGCGGAAAAGCCTGTATTTGCGTCAGCACGCCGTCCGGTAGGAAATATCTTGAGGAGGCTCTTTCCTTTCTGTTCTCTGCGGTTCCGGGCCTGGGCGGTTACATTAATATCAGCGTCGGAGAAAAGCTGACACACTGTTATTCCGCCGGGATGACGACTACCTGTCCGCACTGTGCAAAACGCAGTCCGGAGGCCGTGCTCAATGACAGCCTTGAAGCGATGCGGCGCGGAATGTCTGCGGCAAACCCGGAGGCGGAGCTGATCTGCTGGCCGTATACGCAATTCTTGTCCTGGGGAGAAAAAGAGACCGAGAAATATGCCGGACATGTTCCTGAAAAAGTAACGATTCAATATAATTTTGAATCGGCCGGTGAAAAGGTGGAGCTTGGGAAGAAGCACAGAATAATTGATTATCTGTTGTCTTATATCGGGCCGAGTGAACATTTTAAACGTTGCGCACGAAATGCCGTAGGAAGTGGTGGCCGAATATCCGCCAAGCTCCAGATCGGCAATTCCCATGAAGTCGCCACCGTGCCGTTTGTCCCTGTGCCCGGCAACATTTACGAGAAGTTCAAGGCGATGCATGAATTAGGCGTCAGCGGGTATATGGGGTGCTGGTTTTTCGGCAGTTACCCATCGATAATGACCAAGGCCGCAGCCGAACTTTCCTTTGAACCGTTTCCCGCCAGCGAGGACGAGTTTTTATTTCGCCTGGCGCAAATACAATGGGGGAATAATGCGAAGAAGGTGGTTACAGCCTGGAAATGTTTTCAGCATGGTTACAATAATTATCCGGTGAATAAACTGGTCGGTTATTACGGTCCGATGCACGACGGGCCGGTATGGCCGCTGCATTTGAAGACCGTGAACCTTCCTCTGATTCCCACCTGGAAACTGAAGGCGCATGAGAAAAACGATTATCTGCCGCCAGCAGGAGACAGGATCGGCGAATTCATCACCCATGATTACAGCATCAAAGACATCCTCACACTGTTCGGCCTCATGAACAGATACTGGAGCCGGGGCCTGAAGATAATGCTGGAATTGCGGCAAGATTATCTGGACAATCCTGAACGGCTCAGGGATATCGGGGTGGCTGAAGCCCTAGGCCTTCAGTTTAAAAGCGGACTGGATATCACAAGGTTTTACGCCTTGCGGGAACAGCTCAATACGGCAAACTGCAAACGCAGGACCGAGATTTATAAACAGATGAAATCCATTGTCAAAGATGAAATGGAAGCAGACAGGAAGCTTCTTGCACTATGTCGTGCGGACTCACGGCTCGGATATCACGGTGAAGCGGAGGGGCACAAGTACTTTCCTGAAAAAATAGAGTGGCGGATGAGGCAGCTCCGGTATTTACTGGATCATGAATTTCCCGAAGCCGAAAAGGCTGTTCGTTATCATGAACCGGAACTCTCGACTGCAACAGAGAAGAATGCGTACCATTGCCGACCGGTGCGTACTGCCCCGGCGATGGACGGAAAACCGTTTGGTGGCGTTTGGGAAAAACTTGACAGTGCAGAATGCCTTTGGAACGCCGCCCATATGAAGAACAACACTTACACCATGCTGGATGGAGATTTTTCACCGGGCTGCAGTACAAGCTGGAAAGCCTGCCATACGGCGGAGCACCTCTACATAGGTATACGCTGTACTGATCCTGAGCCGGCAAAAACAATTGACGAATTTGTGCGTTTGGGTGACAGCGATCTGCTTGAGCTGCAACTGGAGCCCCGCAGCCTGTGGCCGGCATTCCGTTTTTATATTACGCCCGGCGGCAAAACCACACAGCGGGTCTGTACGGAAGAAATCTGGGAGTCATCCGTCGCAAAAGACAATGACTGCTGGTCGGCAATAGTCAGAATACCTATAAAGGAACTGAAGAAATACGGATTTAACGGACATGATATGCGATTGAACATCACCCGCAGTAAACCGGGAAGGACCGAAGATTGCTGGATCATCCAGCAGTGCTGGCATCCGAAAAAAATGATTTTCTCAAGGCTGCTCTACAATGCCGATGATCCGTCCGCAAATTTCGGGACGATGTATTTTGGTCGAAAAAATTACACCTAACATAAGGGGGATACCTGTGAGTGCTAAAATAGGCGAACTGATTTTTCTACAACAACTTTCAAGAAGATTCAAGATCCCGTCTCCGGATTATGTTGTTGAACCGGTAAACCAGACAGAAGTTAAAAACAAGCTGCAGGCATGGGGTGCAGGAATAGTGAAGCCAGATGTGCTTGCCGGGAAACGGGGCAAGGCTGGCTCCGTCCACAAAGTAAGTGATTATCGTGAAGCCATGCAGCTTCTGAAAAAAGTCGCAGCGACGGAGGTGGGCGGGTTGCAGCCCCGGACTTCATATATGGTTCAGGCAGTTCCAGCGGACATGGAGCTTTTTACCGCAATAACCTACAATTCCAGATTCCTGTCCCCGTCCTTCACAGTCTCGCTGAAGGGCGGAATGGAAATTGAATCCATCCCGGACTCAGAAAAAGTAACAATTCCGGTAGACGTATTCCGCGGCCTGAACGCTTATCAGGCATCGGAGGTCTTGACCAAGCTCGGGCTCAAGGGAAAATTAAACTCCGCCATCGCAAGATGCTTTGTAAACCAGTGGGACATGTTCATTTCCACAGGCATGCAGACATGCGAGATCAATCCGTGGCGAGTGACGAAGGATGAACAGATATTCGCCTGCGACTTCAAGGCGACCTTCGATGAAAACAACTTCAAGTTCCGCGATATAGGGTTGCAACTGCCTGAATATCCCAGCATCGAGGAGGTGTTCGATGAGGAAATGAGGATATGGTCGGCATCAAGCCATCAGGGACAGGCCCATGTCTCCACTCTTGGCGGAAAAAAAATACTTCCTATACTTTTTGGCGGTGGAGCCAGCACCATCATTATCGAAACACTTGCCCAATGCGGCGGCGATCCAATGTTCCTGTCGGATTTCGGCGGAAACCCTCCTTATGACAGGATGAAAAAGACTGCGGAAATATGTTTCCGTAACAAACTCGGAGATGCATCATTACTTCTAATTCTCGGCGGCAAAGCCAATAACACACAGATTGACGTGACATTTGCGGCAATCGCGGATGCACTTGAGGAATGGGTATCCCAGCATGGCCCCCTCAACATTCCAGTAGTCATCGGACGCGGAGGTCCGGGACTTGTCCAGGGCCTTGCAGTCATGAAGAAGACACTTGAAAACCTGAATATGCCGTATGCCTTTTTCGGGCCCGACACACCGATCACGCTGGTTGCCGAATATGCGGCCAAACTGGTGAACTACAGTGAAAAGAACGTTAAGGAGGAAAAATAAGTGAGAGCTAAATCTTTAAGCGACCTCTTAAAAAAGGGCGACCGCATCGCGGTATCGAATATAACCGGACGTGAAGCTTCCAAGGTTTCCATAATTTCACAGCGTTACTGTCACAACATTGTGGCCGGCTGGGCTCTCGGAAAAGAGGGACAGACGCTTGAAGTGCCCGGAACAGGGAATATTCCGGTATTTGGACAGTTTGTCGAGTTAATCTCGGCGTTTCCCGCGGCAAAAAGACCCAATAAGATAATTGTATATTCACCTCCCGACGCAGTATATGGAGACGTCAAGGAAGTCCTGGAACACGGCGCGGACTGCGTCGAGACGATCTTTGTAATAACTGAACATGTGTCGATCGAGGTGACGGCCAAATTGAAATCTCTCGCCGACGCAGCGAATATAGACATCCTCGGATGTAACACCCTCGGCATAATAAATGCACACGACCATGTGCGTGCCGGAGCCGTAGGCGGTGATTCGCCTGATGAGACTTTTCTGAAGGGAAGTGTCTGCATAATGTCGAATTCAGGCAACATGGTAAATACAATTGCGACCTATCTGAAATCCTCTGGCATGGGAATTTCCTATGGCATCCCCACAGGCAAGGATCCTCTCATCCTCACGCCTCTCAAGGAACTGCTGCCTCTTGC
>CAZION010000282.1:0-5030 GCA_964540865.1 uncultured Victivallis sp. | reverse complement strand
ACGTCCACCTGACGCATCCTCGGCGCCCGCTCGAACCGCCGGCCGTCGGGGGGTGGGCCGGCAGGCGAGGGGTTCGATGCGGGGGTGGGGTGGCTTGCGTTGTCTACCCGTGCCCTCGTACCCGCCCGAAGTGGTGAGCACCGCCGAGCCGTGGCCCCGAGTCGAGGTGGGCCCGCAGGCGGACGGGCCGGACGAGTTGTCGGCGCCGGTCGGGCAGCGGCGGAGGGTGTCGCGGGTGACGGCGGGCGGCAGCGCGGGCGCCGCGACGGCGCAGGAAGGCCCCGGCCAAGGGCGGGACGCCTGTGAAGGGTCCGGGGCGAGCCGGAGGCTGCTTGGCGAGGGGCTGGATGCCGGGGGGTGGTTGCTCGCGCCTCCTACCCGTGCGCAATCCGGCTTGAACGCACGGGGTTCCGGGTGTAGTGTCGCCAGCCCTGTTGGCCGGCCGCGAACGGGAAATGCTCGCGGAATCGGTCCGCAAGCGGCGCGAGCACTCGCAACAAGGGAGCGTACCGGCGAAACGGCACGCCTCTCACCACGAGACTCGGCGGAGCGAACGCATGAAGCTTGCCCTTGCGCACTTCGGACGTATTGCACATGCGGAGCTGGACATCCGCCCGCTGACCGTCTTCATCGGCGAAAACGCCACCAACAAGTCGTGGGCGGCATCCGCGTTGCACGCGCTGTTGCGCGGGACCTCGCGCACCGATTCAGAAGTCGTGAAGGTTGACAGCCAAGTGGTGTGGCCGGACGAACTGCTCTCAGTTCGAGCCGAAGTCTGGCGTCGCGCGGCGGCCAACCCAGACGGCGAGGTGGCGGCCTCGATCGGCGCGCCAGAGGACGGCGTCGATAGCGAGCTCAACCTCGACGCGCAACAGCTCGCCCGAGCGCTCGCCATCGACGAATCGCTTCTGGCATCGGCCGAGGCGCGCATCACCTCATCCGTCGCCGAGTGGCCTGGCGCTGCCAAGAAGCTGCAGTTCACGCTCAAGGGCGGGGGCGCGCTTCTCGAGATCGGTGGCGAGCGCGTCGATGGCGTCAAGCTGGAGCCCCGTTTCGTCGTAACCGACGGCACTCAGCAGGCCTTCGTCGCGGAACTGGACGACGCCATGTCCAAGCGCATCGACTCGGTCGTGGTCTTGCCGGCCGAACGCATCGCACTCGGGAATTGGGCGCTTTCCGCGGCGGGACCGCTTGCGGTCATCGACTACCTCGACATGCTCAAGTCTGCCGCCGCCGCTCGCCCCCGCAACGGCCAATGGTCGGTGGACAAGTTCCGGACGCTCCTGGGCGGCACGCTCGAGTACTCCGATGACGCGCCCACCGCTCGCCGGCTGCAGTTCCGCCCGACGCACGAGTTGAGCCTGCCGCTGCACGGCGCCCACTCGCTCGTGCGCGCGCTCGCCGGCCTGTGGGCTTTCCTGACGAAGCTCGCGCGGCGCGGCGATTGGCTGATCATCGACGAACTCGAGATGAACGCGCATCCAGTCGCACAGTTGGCGCTGACGGAGTTCATTGCGCTGTTGGTCCACGACGGCCTGAATGTCGTCTTCACCACTCACAGCCCGTATGTCGTGGATCATCTTCAGAACCTCATCACAGCAGCGACCCTGCCGAGCGAGGAGCGCAAGAAGGCTGCTGCTGAGTTCGTGCTGAAGTCAGACCAGGCGTTCATCGATGCCGAGAAGGTCGCAGTCCATCTCTTCCAGGCGGACGACGACGCCGACGCATCCAGTCCGGTCCAGGTCCACGATGTACTCGACCGCACGCAACAGCTGATCGATTGGTCGACATTCGGCCGGGTCACCAACCAGGTCGGCTCGCTGTACAGCCGACTTCTCGGTCTGGGCGCGGGGAAGTGATGCGCCTCGAACGCATGTTGTGTCGGTTCCTGCTGCCGGGGGAGTCCGTCGTCAAAGACGAAGTGCTCGGCCAGCCCAAAGCCTCCGACCTTGGCGCGTCGTTGTCGCCGCAGGCGGGCGAGACCGTCCTCGCTTTCCGGCCCGTGGACAATGACCCCGAACTGTGCGGGCCTGCGGGCGGAGTCGCAATCGCCGATGCCCTGTTTCTGTGGAAATCGAATCAGTACCCCTCCCAGGATCCGGGGGGCCATCCTGTTCTGTTAGCTGTCGAGTGCAAGCACTCCGTTCGCGACGCCCATGCGTTCAATCAGGTGCTCGGCTTGCTCGCCGCGGTGGTTGGCGGCATGGAACCGTCAGCCGTTGGGCGTGTGGGCGGCATCATCCTGACCAGCAGCCCGGCACCGAGTTCTGAGGTGGCCAGGTGGAAGAGGCAGGCCTTCCGGAAGACGGGCGTCTTGATTGGCGTTATTTCGGTTCCCAAAGGTTCGACGACCGATGTTCGACCGTACCTGCAGGATGCGAACGCATGTCGCGTCACGGACCTGGTCCGCGGCATCGGCACGGCCTTCGTCGACGATTGAGCTGCCGCCAGTCACGTCCGCGGCCTTGTCGCGGTGTCCCCCTTGCGGTCCCGTCCCAGCGCGTTGACGCTGCAGACCCAAGTCCAGGTTCGCCCGCGCCGTCGCCGTTGACCGTCGCGCGATAGCGGGCGCAGACTCCGGACGGACGCACGGGACGGCCCGACATTTAGTCGGTTGGCGGTGGGCGCAGGTGATCACGAACGGCGTCCCCCGGTTCGGGATCCTTCCATCGGTCGGATTTTGCGCGTGTGGCGGAGGTGAAGGGGATGCTCCAGGAATACCACGACGCGCCCGTCGGCAGCGCCGGTCGTTCGACTGCTGTCTACGTCCTCTGCGCACTCGGGGCGTGGATCGCCGGGTGCGCCGGCGAGGCCGGCGGGAACGCCAGCACGGCTTCCACTGCCGCGGGGAACTTCTGCGCCGCAGATGGGACAACGGCTTGCGGCGTAGCCAGCAACACCGCGGCCGTCCTGGTCTGCGGTGCGGGCGTGTGGCAGCCGTTGTTCCTCTGTGATGCCGGGCAATACTGCAGTGCCCAGGCCGGCACACCGCAGTGCATCGCCGTGGCTGGCGCAGACGGCGACGCAAGCGGTGAGGTGGACACGTTCGCGGCGGCCGATGGCGATGGCAACGGACCCGGCGAGTGCGCCTCGCCCAAGGACTGTGACGACCAGGACTACTGTACCCTGGATGACTGCGCCGCGGGCGAGTGCACGCACAGCCCACTGACGGACGGCAGCTTCTGCGGCAAGGGAATGGTCTGCGCGGTCGAGGGGTGCCAGCTCGCCGATCCGTGCGTGCCCGGCGCAAAGGCGTGCGAATCGACGCTCGTCAAGACCTGCGGACCAGACGGAAGGACATGGCAAGTTGAGGACTGCAACGACGGAAACGGCTGCACGCTCGACGGGTGCCAGCCGGGCACGTTCACGTGTACCTACACGGCGAAAGTAGGCGCGTGCATCGGGTTGGACACGTGCACCGAGGGCGTCTGCGAAGGGGACAAGTGCATCACGAAGCCGGCGCACGACGGCAAGGTCTGCGCGGACAAGAACGCCTGCACGCCAGACACTTGCCAGGGGGGCGAGTGCGTATCCGGACCACCGATCTGCGGGCCGTCGGCCACTTGCTTCGCGAACTGGGCCTGCGCGTGCAAACCGGGTGACCTCGGCGACGGTCTGCTGTGCAGCCCCAACCCTTGCAAGGCCGGCTACTTGCCCATCGCCGTGGATGGTGAGCAGGCGTGCGTGCCGGACTACCCTGTGTGGGGACTGCGGCCGGTGGCCCCGGGTGCGCTGTTCGCCGTCGACGGCGAGGCTGTCATCGACGTGCAGACCAAGCTGGTCTGGCAGACGGCCGCCTCGGGGTTGATGGCGTGGGGTGCCGCGAAGGTCCACTGCGACGGACTCGTGGTGGCGAACAAGAACGACTGGAGGTTGCCGACCATGGCAGAGCTCGAAACGCTGTTCGATTTCACTGCGGCGGCCAAGACCCCGAGCGTGTTCGCGAACAGCGCTGCGGGCAGCTACTGGTCGTTGACGCCCTGGTCGGTGACGACCGCGAACGGCCAGCCACCCGCAGCCTGGGTCGCTCAGTTCGGTGTAGCGGGCAATTCTATCGCGACGACCAACTCGCAAACCGGCATGGCGTTTGCGCGCTGCGTCCGCGGCCAGGCGGTCCAGGTAGCTGATGCCGTGGGCATGTCGTCCAGGTTCGTGGTGAAGGGCGACGTGTTCACGGATGGCCTGACCAAGCTGACGTGGCCCCGCAAACCCACCACAGGCTTCCACCCCTGGCAGACCGCCGAGCCGCATTGTGCCGGGCTCGAGCTTGACGGCGGTGGCTGGCGCGTGCCGACCGTCGTGGAATTGTCGAGCCTCGTGGTGCGGTCCGCCAACACCGATTCATTCGTAGATGCAGATGCCTTCGAGGTGGCGCCGGTTGTGCCATGGTCCAACACGCCGGCGCCCGGCGACACTTTGTGGCACGTGAACTTCCGGTCGGGGGGAACGTCTTCGTCCGCAAAGGGTACGGCCTGGGATGTCCTTTGCGTCAAGTGAAGCAGTCCCGGGCCGTGCGAGGTAGTTGCCGTCTTCCCCGAACTCACCTGTGGCACGGGCGCGGGCCGTTGCGGGCGTCCGGCCCCGCAACTCTTCGGAATCAGGCCGGCACAGGCGGGCCCCCGTGGATGCCCCTATCCTCCGCATGATGGTCACGTTCTTCGCGGTCCGGTTGGCCGACCTGCACAATGCAAAGGGCTTTGGCCCGAATGCGGCCAGGTTGGATGCACTCGCGGCCGCGGTGAGCGCGGCAAACCAGGCGATCCCGGCTGCGGCAAATCCTCCTCCACGTTCTCAAGGGTCCAGGAGCACCGGTCCGCGTCCTGCGCGCCGGAACCCGCGAGACTCGCCGCGACAAGGACCAGGACGAGAAAGGTCGACAGGCGACGGCCTCCCTTCTTCTCGGGCGCCAAGATGGCTCGCGCCTACAACCCCGCCGCCATGATCTCCAACTGCTCTGAGAACTTCACGAGGTCTGCGACGGGTAGTAACCGCAAGCCACCACCCCGAACCATCAAGCCCCGCGCCAGCAG
>CAZION010000281.1:0-5069 GCA_964540865.1 uncultured Victivallis sp. | reverse complement strand
CGAGCTCAGTCGACCCGAGAACGCGCCCTACCTTCGGCATTTTGAAATTGGCTCAAATATCTTCAATACGTCTTCAAGTCTTAGAATCTAAGAGTTTATTATTGTTAGAGTACTCAGAGTAAAAAGGATATTTCTTGCTTTACCTTCCCGCTTAATAAAATTCTTCTCGCTGTGCCCTCTGTGGTTAGGCCCAGGCAAGACTGAGCTGTTGCGTGATTCAGATTGGGAATGAGCGTAAATGATTTTAATAATTTGCATTGACAATATATGAGATTCATGATATGCTATAATCTAACAAAGATAACATTAATCAACATATATACAGGGGAGCTGACTATGAACAGGCGGGAAACAGGGAATGTGCCGGAAATTATAACTGAAACCGTGCCGGGGCCGAAATCGGTTGAATGGCATGGCAGATGCACAAAACATTTCAAAGGTCTCAGCGAGCAGGTGAAACTGTTTCCGGTCGCCTTCGAATCCGGCAAAGGTTGCGTGCTGACAGATGTGGACGGCAACCGGTATATTGATTTCTCCTCAGGGATATATGTCACGACCCTTGGGCACTGTCACCCCAAAGTTTCCGAGGCTATTGCGAAATACGCAGGACAACTGATGAACGCGCACGACTTCACCACACCGATAAAAACCATGCTTGTGGAGAAACTCGCGGAAATACTTCCCGGTGATTTGAGCGGATTCCAGTTCTACGACTGCGGCACTGCGGCAGTGGAGGCGGGCCTGAGAATATGCAGGGCGGCGACGGGAAAGAACGAATTGATTTCATGCTTTTATGATTTCCATGGCAAAACTTACGGGGGCGTCTCGCTCGGACACATAAGATCATCCGCGTACGGGGCCGTCAGGGCGCCGGGTTCACATATGGTTCCAAGACCTGATCCGTACAGGCCGATGTGGGTCAAACCGGACGGCTCAATCGACACCGACAAATATATTGAATTCTATGAGATGTACATTGACAGGAGCACTGTAGGGAGTGTCGCGGCATTTGTGCTCGAACCGATACAGGGCTGGGGCGGTTCGATAATACCTCCGGACGATTTCTTCCCCAAGTTGAAGAAACTCTGCGAAAAACATAAGATTTTACTGATGGCCGATGAAGTGCTGACAAGCTGGGGACGGACAGGAAAATGGCTGTGCATGGAGCACTGGGGCGTAGTTCCGGATGTCGTGACGATCGGCAAGGGATTCGGAAACGGGTTCCCCGTAACCTGCGTAGCTGTCAGGGAAGAGTATGCAAAATCATTTGAATCAATATCCGCATCAAGCAGCTACGGCGGCAATCCGATGGCGTGCGCGGCGGCCCTCGCAAGCACTGAAGTCATTATCGGGGAGAATCTCCTGGCGAAGGCGACACATCTCGGTGAAATAGCCCTGAAGAAAATGAAGAAGATGAAGTAAAATCACCGCATCATCGGCGATGTCAGGGCGAAAGGATGCCTGATGGGGATTGAGCTTGTGAAGGACAGGACGACAAAGGAACCCTTCAACGAGGCAGGGAAAATGGTTTATCAGAAAGCGTTCAGAAAAGGACTGGCCTGGATTCCTGCCGGACACATATTGAGGATGAGCCCCCCTATCGTGATGGAGGATGAAATGCTTGTCAAAGGCATGGACATCATAGAGGAGTCGATTGCCGAAACCGAGAAGGAACTCGTCGGGTGATTGCGATTTTTGAGCTCTTTTTAATTTTTTTCAGAAAATTCTGAAAAAATATCAATAATAAAAAATAAGAGGCTGGGAAAGACATTGAAAACAATAAGATTCGGAATCATAGGTGCGGGACTTATGGGGCGTGAATTCGCCAGCGCGTGCGCCCGCTGGTGTCATCTTACGGAAATGAATGCCAGGCCGGAACTGGTCGCGGTCTGCGACAAGAATCCGGAACTGTACGGCTGGTACAGCGGCAATTTCCCGTCAGTCAAACAGATTACCGACGATTACAGGCTGCTGCTGGCCAATCCGGATGTGGACGCCGTATACTGTGCGGTACCGCACAACCTGCACGAGCAGCTCTACTGCGATATTATAAAAGCCGGAAAACATCTTCTCGGCGAAAAACCGTTCGGCATTGACAAAAAAGCGAACGACGCAATCAGCGAATGCATCCGCCAACATCCGAAAGTTTTCGTGCGCTGCAGTTCTGAATTTCCATTTTTCCCGCCGATGCAGAGGCTTGGGGAAATGATCGGAACCGACGCGTTCGGGGAAATTGTGGAAGTCAATTCCGGGTTCCTCCATTCTTCAGACCTGAACCCGGACAAGCCGATTAACTGGAAGCGGATTATCAATCTCAACGGTGAATACGGCTGCATGGGCGATCTCGGAATACATACCTGCCATTTCCCCTTCCGGGCCGGATGGTTCCCGAAAAATGTCAGGGCGATTCTTTCCAAACATGTCAAACAGCGTCCTGACAAAAACGGAAAGCCGGTTCCCTGCGAAACTTGGGACAACGCGACACTGCTATGCGAAAGCGCCGACACGCGCACCGGAAACAGTTTTCCACTTACCATTAAGACACAGCGCATCGCCCCCGGGGAAACCGATACCTGGTATTTCGAAGTCAAAGGCATGAGGGGTTGCGGCCGGTGGTCAAGCAAGAACCCGAGGTTGCTTGAAATCCTGGAGTACAAGGGAGGAGTACAGGCCTGGCAGCAGATCGATATGGGCTGGGAGGCGGCATTCAAGGGAATAACCGGCGGAATATTTGAATTCGGTTTTACCGACAGTATTCTTCAGATGTGGGCGGCATTCATTTACGAACTGACAGAAGGAAAACCCAAAAGCAGATTTGCCAGTTGCGTGACTCCGGATGAGGCGGCAATGTCGCACCGTCTTTTCACCGCCGCGCTAAAAAGCTGGAAAGAAAAAACAGTGGAAAAGGTTTAAGATTTGTTTATAGTAGCGCAATTTATTGAGCGTGTACGTGTATGATTAAACGCTAAAAGATTCCAAATAAAAAACAATATAGGAACATGCCTTCCGGCATTGATCCCCCTTCGCTAGGAAGCTACGGCGGGACAGGCTACGAACAAATTAAATTTCGTTTTTGTTGGTAGTTAAGCCCGCTCGAAAAGGTACTCTCAAAATGAAATTTGTCTTAAAAAGTAGCACAGACAGGAATGTCTGTGCTACCCCCTTTTCGAGCAACGTCTAGTTATGCCGGCAATCCAGAATGAGGAACCGCTGAGGAACAATGAATTGAAATGCAGGAATGTGAAAGTGCCAGAGGTTGGCATTTGTTGGAGTTCACAGCTTCAGCGTGTCTTGATTTTGAATGCCATGATACGAAGGAGAGATATTGGAAAGGCTTGTGAGATGGTTCGGTGATTTGGGAGAGATGTTGATATTCGCGAATAATCTAATGAAACTGCCAATAAGAACACGCTAAAGCCGTGAACTCCAACGGCAGTTTCTAAGAGAATAAATACCGGATTTACATATTTGCAGGTTTGATATTTGGATTTCAGCTTTCAGACGATGTTCAAAAAAAAGGGAGTTGCTTAAATGTCAAAATTATTAATCGGTTGGTCTGAAGTTGATACTACGCCGGAGGGTGTGGTTGATCTTTCCGGACAGTATTATCACAGGATTTCCCAGGGGATTCATTCCCGTCTTTCGGCAACAGTTCTGGCGTTTGAATCCGGAGACGGAGAGCAGGCGGTAATGGTTTCGCTGGATCTGGCGGGATTCCAGTCTGATTTTCAGGAACAACTGCGCGCAATGCTGGTTCATGAACTGCCTGAACTTGATGTTTCCAAAATTTTCATGAATGTCATTCATACGCACAACGCTCCGGGCGTTGACCCGATAAGCGGAATCGGCTGGTTGAAGGAGCCATCCGGTGTTTTACCGTCAGCGGAGTATCGCAAAATCCTCCTCGCCAAAATAAGGGTGGCGGTTGTTGAGGCCTGGCGGAGCCGCAAGCCGGGCGGCATTGCAAATGTGCTGGGTTTCGCACGTGTCGGGCATTGCCGCCGCGCAGTTTATTCCGGCGGCACCGCCGAGATGTATGGCCGTACCGACCGTGAGGATTTCACTGGCATGGAGGGCGGTGAAGATTCCGGAGTTGACCTGCTTTTCACTTTTGATGAAAAAAACAAACCGACAGGGGTGATACTGAATTTAGCCTGTCCGTCGCAAGGAATGGAGGCGACATACAAGATTTCATCCGACTTCATGGGCGAGGCCAGGCACCTGCTCAAAAGGCGTTTCGGAGCTGATTTCAAAACTTTCGGACAGATCAGCGCCTCCGGCTGCCAGTCACCCCGCGACCTGACGAGAAACTATAAGGGCGAACCGGATTTCTGGCATGAGGACGGCGTGGCGGAAATCGGACGCAGGCTGCTTACCGCTGTTGAAAGCGTTTTCCCGCAGGCCACCGCAAAAATTGATTTTTCCCCGGCAATGCGGCATTGCGTCAAAAAGATTTCATTGCCGCGTCGCCGCGCTTCCCGTCAGGATTTCATAAATGCGGGAATACAACTGAAAAAACTTACAGCTGCAATTCCGGAAGATGAAGCCTATCGCCAATTCTGCGATGAAGTCGGACGCAATGAAAAAATCCCCGGCCGCCCCGGTCCTTATGACAGCAAGCTCCATCATTTTGTCCTGATTCAGAATGCCAAGGCGGTAATCAACAGATATGACGAGCAGGATAAAAAACCGGAACTGGAGATGGAACTGCACTCGTTCCGGCTCGGGAACGCCGTATTTGTCAGCAATCCTTTTGAACTTTATCTGGATTTCGGACATCAGATCAAGGCGCGGAGCGTGGCGGAACAGACTTTCATTGTCCAGCTCTGTAGCGGGACTGGGGGATATCTTCCGAGCGAACGTGCCGAGCAGCTCGGCGGTTACGGCGGACTGATCATCAATGGCAACGTCGGTTCCGACGGCGGGAGAATCCTGGCGGATTTGACGGTCAAGGAAATCGGAAAGCTATGGGAATAACTAATTCCATTATATTCCAGACAAACAAAGAAATCAATTGGTCAAGTCCTGATTTAAATTTGACACTTTAATTCAAAGTTACTGTTATTGAA
>CAZION010000280.1:0-5111 GCA_964540865.1 uncultured Victivallis sp. | reverse complement strand
CCGACGGCTCCAACCTGCCGTGGGTCGTCAATGACCTGCACGAACGCGCGCCGGAACGCCTCAAAGAATGGATCGCCCACGTGCGCACAGCCCTCCCGGACCTGCGCGAGATTCGCACCGTCGAGCGGCCGGAAGACCGTCATCGCTACTTGGTGTTGGACTACGAGACCGGCCTCCAGGCGCCTTCCTGGCTGGTTTCTGACGGGACGCTGCGCATGCTGGCGCTTACGATCCTGGCCTACATCCCGGAACTGGAAGGCGCCTATCTGATCGAAGAACCTGAGAACGGCATCCATCCGCGTGCGGTAGAGACGGTGCTGCAATCGCTGTCTTCCGTTTACAATGCGCAAGTCCTGCTGGCAACGCACTCGCCCGTCATCTTGAGCCTGGCTCAGCCAGACCAGGTGTTGTGCTTCAACCGAACGTCCCAGGGCGCCACCGACATCGTGCTCGGATCGGAACATCCGCGCTTGCGCCAATGGCGCGGAGAGACCGACCTGGGCACGCTCTTCGCCAGCGGGGTGCTGGGATGAACGCGACCCCCGAACCTGTGCGCAAAGACCTGGTGGTTCTGGTTGCGGACAAGAACATGGAAGCCGTGATGGTCGGTCTTCTCGGACGTCCACAGTCGCTCAGTATCCATCCCATCTCCTTCGATGTCTTCGTCCATCCCCGGCGTGACCCGGGTTGTCTGACCGGAGCCGATGACTTCCTGCGTCCCTTCAGCAGCGCCTATCACCACGCGCTGGTCTTGTTTGATCACGAAGGATGTGGACGCGAGCTGGTCTCACCCGAGGCGCTGGCGGTCGAAGTGAAGGCGCGCCTGGAAGGTACCGGTTGGACTGACCGGGCAGAAGCCGTCGTTTTCGCGCCGGAGCTTGAGATCTGGGCCTGGACCGACTCACCGCATGTGCCGCGCTGCATTGGCTGGGCCGACCGGGTATCGCCCTTGCGCGAATGGCTGGCGGAAGCAGGGTACTGGCAACCTGACGAAACCAAGCCACGCCAGCCCAAGGCAGCGTTCGAAGCCGCCCTTCGTGAAGTGCGCAAGCCGCGTTCATCGGCGATCTACGGCGACCTGGCGCGCTCGGTCAGCCTGAAAGGGCACACGGAGCCAGCCTTCCTCCGCCTGACTCAAGCCTTGCAAAAGTGGTTCACCGAATAAACAACTCGCAACCCGCAAACTCGCAACTCGGAACCCGTCACATGAGCCTGCGCGACCACCCTTTCCGCATCTACTACGGCCCGGCCGACGACCCGCTGGCCAACTTCTACATCCCCGCGCTGTCGGCCAGCGTGCGCTACGACCGCAGCGCGGGCTTCTTCAGCTCCAGCGCGCTGGCGGTCGCCGCGGCCGGCGTCGCCCGGCTGATCCAGAATGGCGGCCACATGCGGCTGCTGGTCGGCGCGTCCCTCGACGAAGGGGATGTCGAGGCGATCCGCAAGGGCCATGACCTGCAGGAACGCGTCACGACCCGGCTGCTGGAACGCTTCCCTGATCCGACAGATGCCCTGTTGCGCCAACGGCTCGAAGTGCTGGCCTGGATGGTGGCCGAGGGCACGCTGGAAATTCAGGTGGTGTTGCCGCGCGACGCCCACGGCGTGCCGTTGCCTGCCAGCCAGACCCAAGATTACTATCACCCCAAGTCTGGCATCTTCACCGATGCCAACGGCGATCGCGTGGCGTTCACGGGCAGTGTCAACGAATCGGCGACAGCCTGGACCAAGAATTTCGAGGAGTTCGCCGTCTATCTCTCGTGGGGCGAGGGTCAGACTTACTTGCCACAAGTCGCGCTCAGATTCGAGCGCCTGTGGACGGGCGGTGATCCGGGATGGGTGGCGCTCCCGATTCCCGACGCAGTTCGCGACCGGCTGCTCGTTTTCCGTCCTCAACGCGCGCCGGAACGCGACCCATTGGAGCACCAGACTCCACCATCGGTCACAAAGGAGCCTGGCCCACGCTATTTCGGCGGCAGCCCGCAAGCTGAGCGCGTCCTGTTCCAGTTCCTGCGTGATGCACCCTACCTGCCGGGCGCGAGCGGGTTGGGTGCAGCCACCGCCGCGATCACGCCCTGGCCGCACCAGACGCGCGTCGCCAATGAGCTTCTGGCCGATTTTCCCGGTCGGGCCATGCTGTGCGACGAGGTCGGCCTGGGCAAGACGATCGAAGCCGGCCTGGTCATCCGCCAACTGCTGATCTCGGGCCGGGTCAAACGCTGCCTGATCCTGACGCCCAAGTCGGTGCTCACCCAGTGGCAGGAAGAACTTTACGAGAAGTTCGCCCTCGAAATCCCGCGCTATGAGGACGGCAAGCTCCTCGATGTCCACGACCAGTCGCTCCCGCTGGCGAACGGCGCGAACCTTTGGGATGCCTGCGATGTGCTGCTCGCCAGCAGCCAGCTTGCCAAGCGCGGCGACCGGCGCAAAGAGGTGCTTGCGGCCCGGCCGTGGGATCTGCTGGTGGTAGATGAGGCGCACCACGCCCGGCGCAAGGATTTTCTCCAGCCGGCGTACCGCCCCAACCGATTGCTGAGCCTGCTGAACGATCTGAAGGAGCGCGACAAGTACGCCGGCCTCCTGCTGCTGACCGCCACGCCCATGCAGATCAATCCGCTGGAGGTGTGGGACTTGCTCACGGTGCTGGGCATGGGCGGCCGTTGGGGCGCCGACGCGGGCGCGTTCCTGCGCTTCTTCGGCGAGATGCGCAAACCGTTCGGCCAGGCCGACTGGGAATTCGTCTTCGATATGGTGGACGATTATCTGGCGGCCGGCGGCGCGTTGGACCCCGTGTTCCGCGAACAAGTCGCGGCCGACATCGGGCCGGTCAAATGGGCCACCCTCGAAGAATTGCCGCGCCGGCACGGCGAGCGCGATGCACTCCTGAAGCTGCTTGGACCGAAAGCCCGACCGCACGTGATCGAGATGGCGCGGCGGCACACGCCCCTCAGCCGGGCGATCTACCGCAACACCCGCGATCTGCTGCGCAAATACCGCGAGAAAGGCATCCTGAAGGAGTCCGTGCCGGCCCGCCAGCCGAAGATCGAACGCGTTCCGCTGCGCCCGGACGAAGAATCGCTCTACAACCGCATCGAGGAGTACATCACCCAATTCTACCAGAAGTACGAGAACGAGCGCCGCGGGCTGGGCTTCGTGATGACCATCTACCGGCGCCGGCTCACCAGCAGCTTCTGGGCCATCCGCTGCAGCCTGGAGCGCCGCCTGAACTTCCTGACCGGCGTCGCCGGCGTTGAGGCGCTGCTCACCGACGAGGACGTCGAACAGGACGAGCTGGAGCTGGACATCTTCGAAGAGGTGGGGGAAGCGAGCGACAGTACGCTGCGTCCTGCGACCGAAGGAAGTGTCGAAGGGCCACCATCGCAGGTCAAACGCTTTGCAGCCGAACTGGCCTACGTTCAGGATTTCATCCAGGAACTCAAGCAGCTCAGCGTCGCCGACTCCAAGCTCGAAAAACTGCTGGCTGAGCTGAACCAAGTCTTCAAGCAACGCCAGACAGTGCTGATCTTCACCCAGTACACCGACACCATGGACTACCTGCGCGACCAGCTTCGCCACGTCTATGGCAGCCAGGTGGCCTGCTACTCGGGCCGCGGCGGCGAGGTGTGGAACGGCATCGCCTGGGTACAAACCACCAAGGAAGCGGTCAAGGCCGACTTTCGCGCCGGCAAACTCCGCATCCTGATCGGCACCGAATCGGCCAGCGAAGGCCTCAACCTCCAAACCTGCGGGGTGCTGATCAACTATGACATGCCGTGGAACCCCATGCGCGTCGAGCAGCGCATCGGCCGCATTGACCGCATCGGCCAGGAGTTTCCCGTCGTCTGGATCTCGAACTATTTCTACCGGGACACCATCGAGGATCAAATCTACCAACGGCTGGCCGACCGCATCAACTGGTTCGAGGTTGTCGTGGGGGATCTGCAGCCGATTTTGGCCGAGGTGGGCGAGGTCACGAGACGGCTGGCGATGCTGCCTATCTCCGAACGGGAAGCGCAACTTGAGAAGGAAATTACTGCCCTGCGCGAGCGCCTCCAAAGCCGGGAGGTTGAGTCACTCGATCTGGACGCCTATTTGCACGTCGAGGATTACCAGCCTGGCCCGCCGCCGCCGGTCACTCTGGCGCAGATGGAAGACCTTCTCACCCATGCCCAGGCTACGGGCCAGCTGTTTGGGCCACACCCAGAGATCACCGGGGCCTATCTTCTGAACTGGCAAGGGGACCAGTTACCGGTCACTTTCGCGCCGGCCTGCTTCGACGCGCATCCCGACAGCGTGCGTTTTCTGTCCTATGGCTCATCGCTGCTCGACGAGATCCTCGCCAGCTTGCCCGAACCGGAGACAGAGACAGTGCGAGGCACGGGTTTTGCCCGCTGCACCGCTTCCGGCGAGATCCAGTTGCGCGGCTGGTACGCGCGCTCGAAACCAGACGCATCTCCCGCGTTGATCGCAAGCTACACCACTCTGATAGATCGCCTAAAATCGGCTGCGCCCCCCCTTGCTGCCGACGACCTGCTGGTGAGCGAATCCGAAGAAGCCTTTGCCCGCGAAGTAGCCCAGGTCTGGCAACGTCACACCGACATCATCCAGAGACGCAAGACGGCACACTACCTGACCATTCTTGCGCGTGCCCGCTTTCTACTGCTGCGTGCAGCGATGGTCGAGCTGGCACTGGGGCAGAATCTTACCCTGCTTGACAGTGATGCTTACCCGTCAGAGTTCGGCGAGCAGGCAGTATCAGGACTGCAACGGCATGGGTTCCCGTGGGGAGCGTTGCTCATGCTGGCACACCGGCCTGGGTTGGCGCCGGATGCCGATGATCCCTATTTCAAGCAGATCGCCGGCCAGAGGCGAGAATCCCTGCAAGGTCGCTTTGCCCAACTCAAGGCAGAAGCAAAACAGATGGTTTCCAGCTTGCAATTAGCACAAAAACCTCTCTCTCGCCCCACGATCCATCGCCGGCCGTCCGATACCTGAATAAGCCCAATCGTCTCCATCTCTGGCGCCACTCCTGACTCCACAAATAAAAGTAGGGAGGGGCTGCCCCCTCCCTACTCTGCAATCGCCTCAACCTGCCCGCTCAAACATCATGGGGG
>CAZION010000279.1:0-5217 GCA_964540865.1 uncultured Victivallis sp. | reverse complement strand
TAGTCGTTAGTCGTTAGTCGTTAGTCGTTAGTCGTTAGTCGTTAGTCGTCGGTCGGCAGGTGACAGCCAACTAGAAGTCCTTTCACGCCTGAAAATAAACAGAGCCGACCAGACGGTCAGCGTTCCCGGGAACGCCAAGCGTCTGCTTGGCTTAAAAAAGGTTCGTTTTCATTTAAATTCAATCCATTCATCCTTTCATCCCTCAAAATAAATCTCCCATCTTGATCTTAAAAAGATTGAAGGCGTTCGCAGTTGTCATTTCGGCGATTTTCACTGCCGTAGTCCTTTTCAGTCTGGCGACGTGCTCGGCGATGACGGCCAGGTATTCCGGATGATTCCGTTTGCCGCGGTGCGGAATCGGCGCAAGATACGGGGAATCGGTTTCGAGCAGGAGACGCTGATCTGGAATCACATCTAAAAGCTCTCTGACATTGGCGGCCTTCGGGAATGTTATTATGCCGCCCACGCTGACAAATGCTCCAAGCTCCAGGAATCTGCCGCACCAGCTAGGCGTACCCGTAAAACAGTGCAGTACAAACCGCCCTCCCCTTTTTGAAAATCCTGAAAGTATCTGATATGCATCAATGCAGGCGGTCTCGCTGTCACCTTTGTCGCGGCAGTGGACAATAAGTGGAAGATCATGCTTTAGTGCGAGTTCGCAGAATGCCGAGAACACTTTAATCTGGATGTCACGCCCGGAGGTTTCATAGAAATAATCCAGTCCGACCTCACCCAGTGCCACCAGCTTGGGATCTCCGATGAATTCATCGAACATCGAGATGTCATCCGGAAACGATGCCGCATCGTGCGGATGCACACCGGCGGAAAACCAGCATTCGTCATTGAGGGATGAAAAATGTCTTGCAATCCCGCTCTCCCCGTAATTCGCAGCCACTGCCAAAAGATAGCGAATCCCCGCCCTGCGGGCTTTCTCCGCGTATTCCCGCGGAGCGCCGTCATCGGAATAATAATGAAAATGCGTGTCGAATAAATTCATTTCAGAACAGGCACCCTTCGATATTTTCCATACTCCGCGGCAATGAGCGCAAGAAGAATTATAAACACCGAAACGACAACGAGGTTTCTGATGCGCCATCCTGGCGGCCCCTCATAAAATGCTTCAAGATACATATTTTCTCCGGCAGGCACTTCAATTTGAAGACGTCCGTCCCCAGACATATTCTTCAGAAGATACGCATTTTCAAAAACCTTCTCGTCCAGAATCACTTTCCAGCCCGGGAAATAGAGCTGGTTTATCAGAATGGTCTGGGGTTTCCCGCTTGCAATCCTGTAACGCATATGATGCGGATTGCTGTAAGGGTATTCTTCAATCCTGCAGTCCGGACTGCTCACTTCAAGCATCGGAGCAGCGGCCCGCGGATTTATTAAAAGCGTTTCCGATACCGTTTTCGGAAGGAATTCGTTGAACGACTCATATACCAGGAGTTTCTCAAGCCGCACTTCCCTGTGACGTTCAATCGCCTTCCTGACATCAAAGTTGAACTTGACGAATCCAAATTGATTCGAGCTCCAAATGGCGGTGAAGAGAAGGGTCAATGCCAGGGCGCAGAAGACTGTCTTCCTGCCCTGATAGAGTTCACCGAGATTTGTTGGGCGTAATTCTTTCCGCACATTTTTTAAGCCAAGCAGACGCTTAGCGTTCCCGGGAACGCTGACCGTCTGGTCGGCTCTATGTATTTCTTGTACGGAAGGACTTACGCCGAGAGTATCTAACCGCCATAACCCGGAAACGCATATTATCTGCAGAGTCGCCGTCACTGACAGGATTCTCCAGGGGAACTGGACAAAATTCAGCAGGGGGATGTGTTTCCAGAGAACTGACGCAAGAGGTGTCATCATAAGGATACATAAAACATAAAGGAGGAATACGGACAAATAAAATTTATTCTTCCTATTAAGCCAGAATCCCATAATGGCGGCAAGGAAATGAGGCAGCCCCAGCTGGAATGACATCCCATCACTCGCAGTTCCCGGCTCAGATCCGCCGAACCCCCAGAACCGGGAAAACAGCTGCTGAAAATAAACCACGTGATGTTCGGCTGAAAGATCCCCGGACGCGGCATTGTGGTATGCGACATATTGTTTCATCTGAAACGCCGTCAGCCAATATGGAGAACTGAAAATGACGGCGAAAAAAACGGCCGCACCCACGGCAACCAGGAACCTTGCTGCGGTTTTCCTTTCCATTTCCATTCCAAAGGCGACCGCGAGCACACAGAAAAGAGGATAAAAGAACATCGACGTGAACGGGTGGCTGTAAACCATGGCGGCAAGAGCAAGAGACAAAATCAGGACAAATGGTGCGACCGGAACATTTCCCGAAATCCTGTCTTTAAGCAATATGAGAAAATAAAGGGCCCATGGAATTATAAACATCGCCAGAAGTTCGCTTAAATCGCCACGGACGTAGATATTCACATAAATATATGGCGTAAGGAGGAACATCATGGAACAGAACAAGGAAACCAATCGACCGCACGTCATCCGCCTTACCAGGAAATAGACGCCCGCTCCTCCAAGGAAAAACATCGTGACACCGGCAGCACAGCTCGCTGTAAGAATGTCCGGGAAGAGATACGCAAACGGCAGGGAGAAAAAGAAATATCCGGGCTGGTAGAATACGAATATGGGATATCCGTAACCGCCGTAATAGTTCGGGAACCATCTCGGATAAAGGATTCCGCAGTCAAAAGCATCCTTGAACTGGTCAAGATGGCATAAGTATCTGAGCCCGTCATGCGATTGCGGCCAACTGCCGGAAAAGACAAGACCTGAAAGAAGCGCCAGTGAAAACAGGAGGATGATTGCGAGATCTGTCAGAAATGAAATCTTATGCTTACCCATACTTCTTCCACAATTTAAAGACATCGCGGGAAATTGTGACAATATTGCCGAACTTCACTACTTTTGAACCTTTCACGTCAACCCATTTCTTCACAGGATATTCGACCAGGCGTGAATTTTTAAGCCTCAGGATAATCTCCACATCGAATATCCATTTCGAAATAAACGGCTCTGAAAACGCGTCATCTATTGTCTTCTTCCTGAATATTTTCGCCCCGCACTGGGAATCATAGGTTTCCATCCTGTAGAGGGTCTTGAAGATGAAACAGAAAATTCTGCTCAGGAGGCGCCGCACGGGACTGCGTTTTATCTCACTTCCGAGGCGGTATATCCTGCTGCCGAAAACCGCATCTGCCTCCGGGCAGATGAAATCCCCGAACTTAAGGATGTTTTCAACTTCATCCAGCGGCGTTGCGAGGTCCGCATCCCAGAAACCGGCCCATTCAATCCCGTCATAAGAAGGAAGTGTCCTCATATGCATCATCCCGCGCCTCACCGCCTCCGCCTTCCCTGAATTCTTCTCCAGACTTAAAACTGATGCGAATCCGGAAACCTCCCTCTCGAGAAGTTTCAGAGTGCCGTCGGAAGACCCGTCATTGACAAAGAGAAAATCCATCCTGCCGGAAAACTTCCTGTACTCGTCAATATCAAGTCTGTGCTCCTCGTTGTAACAGGGGATCACCAGACAAATTCTTTTCAATGTTTCTGCCATATTTATGTCTTCTTAACAGGATACGTTTTTCATAACCGGTAAAACATACTCCAGCAAGGCAATATCTCAAGAGGGAAAAACATGCAGTAAGAATTCTCCTTGGCTCCATGCCTAGTCAACTTCACTCATAAAACACGATAAATTTCAAAATATCTGTCCGATCCTTCACAAAGCGGTATTTTATGCAGGAGCTTGGAGCCCTCAGGGATGGACTCCGTATTGAGGACTGCGACAGGATTGCCCGCAGCGTCCACACTTATCCTCGAATTCATCCTTATGAATATCCCCGGTTTGCAGATTTTCCCATCATACGCCCGCATATATTCCGGAATCCCTGTTTTCTGATAGGTCGCTGGCGCAACTTTGCCATAAAAAAGAAAATACACATACCAATATGGCTTGAACGATCTGTCCACGGGCTGAAAAAACACCGAATCTGAAACATAAAACGTCTCGTCTTCGGAATGGTTTTTAAAACGATGTTCAACCGATTCCGAAAACGGTGCTTAATACGCCCCTCGGGAATCCGCTGCGTACTTGCCGAAGTAATTGACAAAATAGAGTGAAACCTCCAGGATTGAAAAACACAATACGGCAATCACGGCAACACGGAACCTCGGCTTGCATGTCCATATGAAATAAAATCCGGTGACCGCCAAGATGCACCAGAACGGGGCGCCGTTCATGCATCGGGTGCTGTGCATCCTGTCCACGGTCAATACGGCTGCGGCCGGATATGACAGGATCGTAAGCAACATGAAACGGCAATAGGGATTCCTCCTGAAATTCCTGATTATGAAATAAAACCCCGCAATCACGAAAGGAGCCATGAAAACATATAATTCCCCGTAACCGCCGGCATTGTGCCTGAGTTCATAATCCCCTCGAATGAAGAGGAATGCAGGGCTGAAATATTCCATATATCTTTCCAGGATTCTTTTCATTACATCGAAAGCGGGGGCTCCGTCGCTCCATACGCTCATTCCGGAAAAACGCGCGGTCATACATCCGGGATTATTGATGACGGAGATGACCATTGGCGCAAGAAATGCCACATAGGCGGCGACGAACAATGCAAAGACTTTCCAACGTTTTATCAGACGGACATTGACCGCAAGTACAAAACAGACGAGCATTATGGCAGTAGTGGGACGTCCAATATTGTGCGCGTACATTGCGAATGCGCAAAAAGCTCCGGATAAAACAGCCGAAGCGAATGATTTCCTCCCAATCGCGTCGAGGAGGAAATAAGATCCCGCTATCATTCCCAGAAGCATGGCGGCATATCCGCCAATCCCCGTCCTGCTTATCGGGAATACCCATGGAAGTATTGAAAATACAAATGCGCCTACAAGGCATATCCACCTGTTCCGGACATATTTTTTCGCCAGAAAGAAGAAAGCCGTCGACGCCAGAATAAGAAATATCCCACTAGGCAGTCTCTCCACCCATTTTTCCAGCCCGAACACCCTGACCAGCGGCGCAAGTGTGTAAACCATGACAGGATCGTGGTAATTGCCGAAACACTTGAAAAATACCGGGTGTTTGACGCCGTACTCATCCGCACCCGTCATCGCCACGCAATAAGCATTGTACCCCACGGAGGCCTCGTCATAATAGAAACCGTTCGGAATTTCAGG
>CAZION010000278.1:0-5234 GCA_964540865.1 uncultured Victivallis sp. | reverse complement strand
CGTTGCTGATCGTCATCGTCGCCTCGAACGCCTGGCGCTCGAATGTCATCTCCTGTGCGATCTCAATCTTCACTTTCGAGCAGATTGATTCGGCCGCCGCCATTGAAAACGACAGCGCCAATATCGGCAGAAGCAGAAAGAACATCAACAGTCCCGACTTGAATTTTTTCATAATCATAACCCCTAACTATTTAAATGTAACACGGCACATTTCCCGTCGCATGACTGGGATCCTGCCTGTGGTTTAAAAATGTGTTTCCTGTTCATCCTGTTCATCCTGCGTGCCCACCATAGTCCGAAGGGCGACGGCGGGTTATCCTGTCCAAAAAATCTCTTGCTTAAAACTTAAAACCTGAAACTTAAAACTTTCTCCACGTCCAACACTTCCTGATTTCGAGTCGCGCTAGCCGGCTCTCCGCCGACTGCACGAGTTTTTCATTAATCGCTCTTTTTGCCATCATTTTCCGAATCTAATGGCTCTTTTTTAGCATCAGATAACTGTTATCGCCTATTAATCAATTACATATGCTTATTCATAAGTATCTGACCCGTTCCGATTTTCCGTTCCGATTTTAAATCACTTGACTGGGAACGTCCCCTTTATTGTGACTTATTCTTTGTTTTTGGGTAACCGTTAAGCTGGGAGCCTACTGCTAGGTAAGCCGACAATGAGAATTAGCTCCCCCGTGGGTTTATCCCACGGGAAGCGAAGATTGTTGGGCTAACGGCGTAGCCTTTAGCCCTACAATCTTCTTCTCCTGCCAGATAAACTGGCAGGGGGAATGAATAAACACCCAGCTTAACGCTTACTTAATTTATTACGGGCTTGAACTCATTCAATATTTAATAATAAATCGCTAATGCATGATTGCAAACATGTTAAGTTGCAACGACCACACTTATAATTGCCGCCAAAAGGCTTTCAATCGGTAAGAAGATTGTAGGCGCCACGGATTAATATCACAGGACAATTGAGGCTGCTGTCTTCAATTATTTTCTGGATCTCTGTTTTCAATGTGTCCAGCTCATATCTGCGGCTGGAATGGAAAAGGATCAAATTCCTGACTCCGCCATCTCGGACGGACGGCAGAAGCGACTTGAGGTCTGTGTGGATACCCTTCTGTTTGTCCGCGTCTTCCGGATAAAGAAATGATGTCTCATGGATAAGTACCTGTGCTCCATTGTAGAAGCTGGGTTCCATTCGTTCTGTATCTCCCGAATAAACAAGTTCGCATTCGTATCTCACCTCTTCAAGCTCGCTGCGCGGAAGCTTGCTCGCTAGCGCTTGGATTTGCTTTGAATCAAGGTGCTCGTATTCTTTCTTGAGCCGTTTGCGCTGGTGTCCGATCCTGTATGCCAGGCACGGTTCGCCTTTTTCATGGACAACATCAATGGCTTCGAGAATCCTTCCATTTTGAAGAGGCATTTTATCTCCTGCAGCGATAGGGAAGAATCTGACGTTTACCAAATTACGCCTGGCGGCAAGATCACGTGCGGGGACGATCCATTGATCCATCGGTTTCGAGTCTTTCGGAAAAACTATGGTCAACGGCTTGTCATTTGCCCCCTTCAATCCAGAACGCATTTCTAGCAGGGTCAAAATTCCGCGGCAATGATCCGAATGCGAATGGGACATCGCCAATAGATCGGTTCTGAAGACATGTTCGTCAAGCCGGATTGCTGAACCTTCACCACAATCAAACTGTATTCCGAACTTCCTCCACAGGAAGAAATGCGAGAACGACCAGGAATAAGCCTGAAGGTTTGAAGCTACAATCTCTGGCATCTTTTCGGCATTAAACAGCAAAAACATTTTCGCTCCCTATAGCTAAAATGGGATCACTTCTTCCGTTCAAGTATGGACAGGACTTCCCTGTCAAAAAGAGCGTATGCTTCATCTATTGGGTATTCAACCCCTGCGCGCAAGAGGTCCTCGGTATCGCTTCTGAATTCGGGGAGATTGATCTTCGCCTCCATGTTCATGCGGTATTCCTTTGCCGAGACTCTCAGTCCTGACGCCTCCATATAGTTTTTGAAGCACTTTACAATGGTTTCCGGATCTGCCTTGCCTTTGGTAAGCCCGAGCCACAGGTCAAATAGGTCCCTGCCTTTCCGGCGCTGATACAGAGCCTGCATTTTTGTGCCAAGCAGCTCCTCCAACTGGTATGTTGAAATTTCACATTTGCCTTCAAACCATCGCGAGTTTACTGCAAAAGGTATTTTCTGGACTCCAAGTACCGTGAAATGTTCCCTTGAGTTAATTTCAACCTTCAAGCGCAAAGTAACAGATGGCGAGTCTTCTGACTGAACCCTGTATGTCAGATTCACAACGCCAGGCCCTTGTTTGCGCTGCGGCTTGCCGAGCCAGGGTGTCAGTTTCTCGTGGAGGGCGTCAAATACCGGTCCTATCGGCCCTCCTACGACTTGGACAAGATCGATGTCTTCGGAATACCTTGCAGAAGGCGGCATGAAAATCTTGTGCAGTGCCGTTCCTCCCCGGAACGCCAGATGCTCCGCAAGCATGGGATGGGAGAATATATCCACAATCCCACGGCTTATGATCAGGTCCTGTTCGACCATGGCCGACGTGTTCCATGGAGCGTGCGTTGTTCTCCATTCGGTTACTATGTTATTCAATATCACAGCAAGTCTCCTTCCAGTTCAATATTCATCCAGATATTCCATTTCTTATTTCTTTTTGCACCACCTTGCGGCAAGGCAGGATGAAGCTTGACGAACCTTGGATTCTCCTTAGCCACCCATTCAGAAAGCATGGCTGATTTCTTTTTGAAGTCTGTGTTGTCAATGAGAAATCCAATCCTCTGGGCATAAGCCATGCAATTATCCCTCTTTGCAGCCTTCAGAAGTGCGGCAGGATCGAGTTTTTCCCCGAGCTCCTGGAGAACCGTCAAGACTCTGTCAAGTCCTCCTATGCCGGAGGAATACCTCAGAAGGTCGAATGCAGTCTCTTCAGGTGTAGAGACAGGAAGTTGTCCTATAGGTCCTTTGATCTTCTGGATATCTGTACCTAGGAGGTTCTTTTTCCAGAAAAAGCGTATTGTCAGGTTGCGGCAGACTATCTTCCTGAGTCCCCTCCCTGAAGCGACTACATGGTATGCTGTCGGACGCTGATGCGCGGCGCCGTGATATTGTGCGGCAGAAAGAACTCCGACATAGTAATCCTTCTTCAGATACTTCATCAGATCATCAATAAACCATTCAGGAGGCAGTATTCCATTGACAAGATATTCCACGGGGACTATAACGTAGAATCCACGGGATGGTCTGGCAACTCTTTTTTTCAATAAAAGACGTGCCACAGCCTTCTTGAAGGCGTTCGGGGATAGATTCAATTCGGTCAATGCCTCTTCGCGGGTGAAGACATAAAGTCCCCTGGATTGCTTGGAGTCAACCCATTCATCAAGGCGCATCGAACTGTGACGTGTTGCTTTACCCATTAGATTCATTATTATCCTTATAGTATGCATAAGGTGCCACTATATGGCACTTATTGCAAACATAAATTATAGATAAATTCTAGAAGAGATCCGATATTTCGCTCTCAGTACCGAACAGCTGGGAGCTTTATGTCCTGCAAACGGGTCGTTTTATACGGCCGCCGTAAACCGGTGGCCGTTACGGTCACCACAACTTAAGAGGTGACCAAATGAGTCCAAGTGCAGCTCAAATGTTGGAGAAGGAAATCTACCCGATCATCCGTAACACTATCCCCAGGACTGCCAGACCCATGGGATCGGAAGACCATGAGGAACTGGTCCAGGGTGCAGTGTCAGCACGGACAATGTCAAGACCTCCCTTTTACCGTGAAGCCCTGAATAACGTGCTATTATTCGCGGAAATGCCATAAAACAGCGGATTGCAGGGTATGAAGACGGTCACGGACCCGGCCAAGACGGAATAAATAATTAAATACTGTTGTACTATCTTGCGGTAGAATTGTACTATCATCAGATGACACCAGTAGACAAGCTTGAAAGCTATACGAGGCATAACATGTTGATTATAAGAGGATATGAGGCTAAAAAATTGGAGCCAATGATCGGATTTGAACCGATGACCTGCTCATTACGAATGAGCTGCTCTACCAACTGAGCTACATTGGCGTAAGGACGTAATTATAATTCAAAAAGGCGTTTAGTAAAGGGATAAATTCAAAATCAGCATTATGAACAGCATAAAGGAGTCCACACCATACCATGAAGCAAGAGATTCATTGGTTTTTTAATGCGCTTATTTTATTCAGTGCATCCTCGACGGCCTTACGCCATTTTTCGAGATCCTCATCAGAAGCATCACCCGGAATCTTGATGGGATCCCCAAGGACGAGAGATACCTTCGCCCAGGGTTTAGGAATCTGGAATCTATCCCAACTCCTTAACTCCCAATAAGATGAATAATTAATTGAAACCGGAAGCACAGGATATCCCGTTTTGCTTGCGAGGACTATCGGACCCTTGCTCATCTTATATCGGGGACCGCGCGGGCCGTCGGGTGTTATGCTGATATTGCATCCATCTTTCAGAAACTTCAAGGCATCTATAAAGGCGATAAATCCTTTCTTTGAACTCGAACCCCTTACGCTCTGAATGCCAAAAAGCCTGCATATGTCGGTTACATACTGCCCGTCGCGGGACGCACTCACCATTGCCACTGTCTTTTTCCGGATCGGCCGGGTGAACATGACGGGAAAGAAGAGAAGCCTGTTGTGCCAGGTCACTGTGATGAATGGAAACTTATCCGGAGCAATGCACTTGTTAGGGTCTATGACTTCGGTTCGCATACATATTTTGGAGAGTTTTATAAAGGAAACCGGCAGAAAGAACAGGAAATTTGGGAGCTTCCTTATTTTCCTGAATTTTTTCTTGAGACGATTTAACATTGAATTTTACCGTTGAAAATACTATAGTTGTTTCGTTAGTAGTTGGCGTATTTATGCTCCAGGGGAGCACAAATGTGCCGTTCTCAAAGTCAACGCGCAATAAATTGCGCTACTACAAACAAGTTAAGAACTCTAACACAAAGACGACAAACAATGAATTTCCTGACTGAAAAAGAAATAATAGACCGTATAAACGAGCTTCGCAAGCAGAAGAACGCGATTATAATCACCCATAACTATCAGCTCGGGGAAGTTCAGGATATTGCTGATTTCACGGGTGATTCCCTCGAACTGAGCATGAAGGCGGCGGATACGGAAGCCGACCTGATCGTCT
>CAZION010000277.1:0-5268 GCA_964540865.1 uncultured Victivallis sp. | reverse complement strand
TTGCGTTGCATTATTACCACAGACACGTAAAGACTACAAACTTTAAATAATTAAAAATGAAAACAATTGTAATTTATTATTCAAACAAAGGCAGCAATAAATACTTGGCCGGTAAAATTTCAAAAGAAATATCATGCTCAATAGAAGAAATTAAGCCAAGACTGAATATTTTTCTTCTGTTCTTAATGAATATACATTTAGGAATTAAGCCACTGAAGCGAAATATTAAAGAATATGATAAAGTAATTTTATGCGGACCCATTTGGATGGGTAAGCTTATTCCACCTTTGCGTAGCTTTATCAAAAAGTATAATAATGAACTCAATAAATTGATTTTCGTTACTTGTTGTGGTAGCACAGATGATAAAAAATATGAAAAATTCGGACATGGTCTGGTATTCAAAGAAATAGAAAACATACTAAAGGATAAATGTATTCTTTGTCAGGCATTTCCAATTGGTTTGGTTTTACCCGATGGCCAAAAAGAAGATACTGATGCCTTTATGAAAACTCATTTGAATGATGAGAATTTTAAAGGTGAAATCCAAGTAATATTTGATAGTTTCATTACCAAGATAAATGAAACTATTTGATAATCGTTTATTACTGAGATTGTGTAATTTAATTATTAAATGTTTCTATTCTTAAAATGAAATAGTGAAACTATACACGAATGCACAACACACGATATAAAAAATTGCCGGAATAGCAGGCTATTCCAGGGTTGTAACCCGCTTCAACTTTCGTGTAACTTGACATGCAATCGCCCGCAATCGGCAACTTTCCATACCACCAAACGTTAAGCACAATGGTAAAAATCGCTACATACCAATAAATTTTTGACAAATGGAAGCAGTAATAAAAATCGAACGACTTAAAAAAAGATATGGCGAATTGACTGCCGTTGATGGAATTAGTTTCGATATCAACAGTAATGAAATATTTGGACTATTGGGTCCAAACGGTGCAGGAAAAACAACCACAATCTCTATGATTTGTGGATTATTACCTGTTACAGAAGGTGAAATAACTTTTGCAAATTTTAAAGGTAAAGACAAAAAATCATTGATTGGATATTGCCCCCAGGAAAACATTTTTTACCCAAAATTGACTTGTTTGGAACAATTGCTATTCATAGGTCAAATGTATGGAATACCATCAAAAACAGTAAAACCTAGAGCTGTTGAATTATTAAATCTTTTAGGACTATCTGATAAATCTCATGTGAGAGCCGGTAAATTATCGGGTGGAATGAAACGAAGACTTAATATTTGCTTCGCTCTGATTCATGACCCCGAAATTCTTATCCTCGATGAGCCTGAAGCTGGGTTAGACCCACAAAGCAGAATACTCGTACGTGACTTCATTAAAGCATATAGCAATCAAAAAACAGTCATCCTTACTACTCATAACATGGATGAAGCCGAACGATTATCAGATAGAGTTGCTATAATTGACCATGGAAAATTGCTATTGTTGGATACCCCTGACAACCTAAAACGAACTGTTGGTGAAGGTGATATTCTCGAATTGGTTTTAGATAATAGTAGTGAAAATTCGATGAAAATATTTTCAGAAAGTATTAAATTGCTTAACATGAGTATTAGAGTAAATGCAGATGCTTTATTTATTAAGCATTCAAATATCATTGAACAATTGTCAGAAATAAAAAACTTAGCAGAAAAGAACGGATTAAAAATCGCTGAAATAAAACTTCGTGCAAATACCCTTGAAGATGTATTTATTCACTTAACCGGTAGAAATCTGCGTCAATGAAAACAATAAATATCATATTAAAAAGCTTAAAAGAGCAAATACGCAGCTACTGGCTACTTTTGCTCTCTTTATCCATGGGACCTTTCTTTATCTTCGTTTACTTCCTCATCATGGAATCATCAAAACCGCAATACACTGTTTTGGTGGTAAATAATGACAAAGGAATATTGTTAGGCGAACTAACTATTAATCATGGTAATGATTTGATGGCATGCTTAAAAACCTTTAAAGTTGATTCAATCGCCCTTCCGTTAACAGTTAATGAAGTAACAGACAAGACAATTGGCATCGAAACTTTGAAAAACAAAAAAGCTGATGCTTTAATTATTATTGACACCTCGTTTTCTCAATCAATACTAAAAATAAAATTGGGCGATACCACTTCTTTGGTTAATGTTGAATTTTTCGGGGATTTGACTAATACCAATTATCTGATTAGCGCAGTATGGGCAAACGAAATAGTAAACGAATTCGCATTACATACAACCAATAATAAAAGGATTGTTAATTTAAATGAAACGGCATTGGGTACTTCGGCAACTGTAAGCAGTTTTGATATGATTGTTCCGGGGATTCTTATTGTGTCATTAATAATGCTGATGTTCACTGCAAGTATTGCATTTGTATCCGAAGTTGAAAACAAGACCATGATGAGATTAAAACTTTCAAAACTAAGTGTTTTTGAATTTTTGACAGGAATTAGTTCTGTCCAATTACTTGTTGGGGTTGCTTCTGTTTTATTAACCTTATTAACTGCAATAATGCTTGGTTTTAAATATGAAGGCTCTATGACGATTATGATTATCATTGCCAGTTTGACGAGTTTATCCATTATAGCATTTAGTCTGATTATTGCAGCAATAACCAAAACAGCCAATGAAGTGCTGGTTGTCGGTAATTTCCCGATGTTCTTATTCATGTTTTTTACCGGTGCTGCATTTCCGTTAAAAAGCGATGCATTGTTTACAATAGCTGGTTATCCTGTAAATATTCAAGGATTAATGACACCGACACACGCCATTTCAGCGTTAAATAAAACACTGATAATGAACATGGATATATTCAGTATTATTCCTGAGATTATTTCAATCATTGTTTTAACGATGTTGTATTTTTTAATTGGGGGAATTATTTTTAAACAGAGACATTTAAAACTTTCATAATGAAAATAATAAACAAAATAACAAATGGAATATTATTGATAGTTATTGGAATAATGCATTCCCATTTGGCTTTTTCCCCAGATGGACTTGGAAATCAATTTCTGAAATTTTCAAATACATTAAAATTAATAGAAGAATATGAAAGCTGTAATTTGTACTAAATATGGACCACCCGAAGTTCTTCTACTCAAAGAAGTTGAAAAGCCTACACCAAAAGACAATGAATTACTAATAAGAATACACGCAGCTACAGTAACATCAGCGGACGTGCGAACTCGAAATTCTACATATGCTCCCTGGGTCTGGCTATTAATGAGAATGATAATTGGTTTTACAAAACCAAAAAAAGTTATCCCAGGGGATGAGTTTTCTGGTGAAATTGAATTAACAGGAAAAGACGTTACACTATTTAAGAAAGGTGATAAAGTTTTTGGAATAAATTGGGAAATTGGTTTTGGTGGTGCTACTGCTGAGTACAAATGTTTACCTGAAGATGGGATGTTGACCATAAAACCTACCAACATGACCTTTGAGGAAGCCGCTGCCGTACCGTTTGGTGGGCTTACAGCCTTACATTTACTGAGGAAAGGAATGATACAAAGCGGACAGAAAGTTCTTGTCTTTGGAGCTTCTGGAAGTGTCGGCACGTTTGCAGTACAACTTGCCAAGCACTTTGGATCAGAAGTAACTGGTGTATGCAGTACCCAAAATTTAGAAATGGTAAAATCAATTGGCGCTGATAAAGTAATTGATTACACCGTAGAGGATTTTACGAAAAACGGACTGACCTACGATATCGTTTTCGATGCAGTACTCAAGACTTCATTTTCACGATGTAAAAGATCGTTAAAACAAAGAGGGGTCTATTGTACAGTTGACTGGCCCTTGCTTGAAGCACTATGGGCATTATTGATAGGGAAGGAACGAGTTGTCTTTGGTGTAGCAGCAAAGAGAATCAATGATTTAGTATTCCTAAAAGAGCTTATTGAAGCAGGAAAGTTGAAGTCGGTCATTGATAAATACTATCCGATAGAACATACTGCTGAGGCACACAGGTATGTCGAAAAGGGGCACAAAAAGGGAAATGTGGTTATAAAAATAAATTGAAATATAATAACGAACACATAACATGCACAAGGTTATGATTACATCTCAACTAATCAGAACTAAATATGGAAAACAGATTTATAGAGACTCCAGTAATATCAATTGACAATCCCACATGCAATAAATGTGGTCTTTGTTCAAAAATTTGTCCAATTAGGGTTTTTGATTTTAAAAAAGGGAAAATCCCTGATATTCAAAACAATGATGAATGTGTATTGTGCGGACAATGTTTATGTGTGTGCCCCACAAATTCAATAAATCATAGTGGTTTTGATAAATCAAACTTCATAGGCACAAACAATAAGCAAGCATTAAATGCAGACTTTGCTTTTTACTTGCTAACTCAAAGACGGTCTTTGAGGAATTACAAAAAAGAGATACCATCAATTGAGCTATTAACTAAAATTATAAGCATCGCCGGCTATGCTCCAAGTAGCCCACATCATAGAGTTGGTTGGGTTAGGAATGCCGTTGTTGTTACAGGCTATGATAACATGAAAGTGGTTTCAGATAATTCCGCTGACTACATGGAAAAGTTGATTAAGATGTTAGGAAGCTGGTACATGAAATTAGCAGCAAAATATGACGACAGGGCAAAAGCAGCATTGGGCATTGTTCCCAGTTTTAAGGATGCATTAAATGAGTACAAAAAGGGTAACGATATGATTACGTATAATGCTCCTGCTGCTATTTTTCTCCATGCGCCGATAAAATCTTCGACACCTCAAATAGACTGTGATGCTGCTTGCCTGCAAATACAATTATATGCTGAGGCAAATGGACTCGGAACCTGTTGGAATGGCTTAATACAGGGAGCAGCATCAGGGGATCATTTAAAAGGATTTAAAAAATTAGAGAAATTCTTAAAAATACCTGAAGGTCATAAATGCTATGCCGCAATGACAATTGGTTTTCCTTCGGTTAAATTACACAGCACACCAGAGAGAAAAACAGAAATAACATGGATAAATTGACAAAAACCCTGTGCATAACATGGACAATGCTAAGTTGTTTGTCACACTTTTTGCTTTTGTTACAGCCAGGACTTAAAACTTTGACAAATCTCACTTATCATGACAAATTCTATGTATCGGGACAGATTTAAAATAAGCACAAATGCTTCTATGTTGTAAAACAAGACTTCAGACTAATATTTTTAAAATTTCTATTTACAATATCTATAAAAACAACCTTCTATGAGCAGATTCGAAGTTAGAACTGC
>CAZION010000276.1:0-5297 GCA_964540865.1 uncultured Victivallis sp. | reverse complement strand
AATGAAAAATGAGGCCAAATTATGACCTTCGTGCAACAAACCGCAGAAGAGGCTATTTTATTTCCTTTTATCCCTATCTCATCAGCTTTCAGGTATGTCTTATTTTTCATACTATCAATCCAATCCGGTTATGTTTAACTTAAAATATTTTCATCATCTGAAAAACTATAATATCCCTTATCTGAGATAATAATATGGTCTACAAAGACAAGTTCAAGGATTTCAGCCGCCTTCTTCAGTCTTTGAGTTATCTCGATATCGTTTGATGAAGGAGTAAAATCTCCGGATGGATGATTATGTATAACGACAAAGGAGCTTGCTGAAGACCGTAACGCCTCTTCCATAATCCTACGGATGTAGACATTTGCCTGAGTTGGAATTCCTTCGGCTATGATTCTTTCTGCAAGAAGATGGTTGCGACCATCAAGCAATAAAACTAGGAATAATTCATGCCGCTTCCCCTCGAAACGAGGACGGCTGTATTCGGCGACGTTTTCAGCGTTATCAAATGTCACCGGCTTGGTGTTTGCAGTCCTTACACGTTTTCCTATCTCAATGGCGGCCTTTATTTGTGCGGATTTCGCAATACCGAGCCCTGAAATCTTCAATAACTCTTCAATATGCCCACGGTCAATTCCACTTAACCCTTTGAATTTATCAAGAAGTTCACGTCCCAAAGCTTCGGCAGATTGTCCTTTATTCCCGACTCGGAGTAAAATGGCAAGAAGTTCACCGTCGGAAAGCGTTTCAGCACCGTTCTTAATAAGTTTTTCGCGAGGTCGTTCAGTTTCCGGCCAGTTTTTTATTGATTGTTTGCGGACATTTATCATTTTAATTATGCTGGCAGGATTTATTATTTTCATAACCTGAAAGTATAGTCCGGCAATTGACATGTGTCAAAGATTAATCAGAAGTAAAAAGGGGATTCCTAAAGATATCTTCAAGCAACTTCTTAAGTTTTTCTGTTTAGGCATCTTGAATTCACCATAATCAAATACTATTTTCATCTGTCTTAATGACACTAATTAACCGGTAGGCATATGAAGCTTACACAAGATGAAATCTCAGACATTTTCGAAGAAATATTTTACCATGAACTTGAATCATGGTTTTCAAGCGATATTGCATGTTGCGATGCTTGCTACGATGATTTTATAGCTTCATGGCCTTACGCATATAATGCTGACGATGCTAAGTTTCAGGATAATTCTATAGACTTGCGTTGTTTTTATAGTGGGTCTCGACTTAGCGAATTTTACACTGAAAAACAATTTTGGAAGTATTTACCCAGCATTAAGTGTCCGCATTGCGGAGAATCATTATCTTATAATATGTGGCCATACGAATTGCCATTTACTCCTCCTGATAAATACGAGAACTTACTTAATGAGATAGACTTACTGGCAAAAAGGAGCCCGTTTCTGTTATTAACTCATCACTTCTCAAAAAAAATATTCAAAGCGATTGTCTCACTTTCTAAACAACTATCTCCTGAGAAGCTTAACGTTAGACTATTTCGCGGTAGAAAACCAGATCTTGTTTACACAGCCACACGACCAGACTTTGATTTCCCGCCTAAAGAAGTTGTTCATGACGGTCGCTACAATCACTCAGGGGATCCTGTTTTGTATTTGTCAAGCTCAGAAAATGTTTGCAAGGCTGAAATGCGGAATTCGCCATCATTACAAATCGCTTCATTTGATTTTTCCGCTGATATGAAGATATTGGATCTGATGACACCACATGAATCTAAACATTCATTCAGCGATCTGCTGAGTTTTGTTTCATTTTCTGCATTAGCAAGTACAAGAAGCCAAGATCACGGTTTCCATAAGCCTGAGTATGTTTTCTCGCGTTTTGTCAAAGATTGCGCACTACATGCTGGCTTTGATGCAATAAAATATCCGTCCACAAGAGTAGGCACCGCGCGATTTAATCTCGTTATAATCAATCACGACTTAACCCTGGCGAAATGTGCAACTAACTTTTCAGTTCAAGGCAGGAGGCTATCATAAACAAAGTCTGGCTTGTTAAATTAAAAGCCTGCTTGTTGAATGTTAAATACGTGAGATAAGCAAATCACTGATCGAATATTGAAACAAGAAAAGCTCTATTTCTAGCATGCTTTAGCTCTGGCTTACTTGCTTTTCCTCTTTTTCTCGGAGTCCTGCATATCCCTGTCAACTGCATTAAATGCCAGCACTTCTGCTTCACCGTTACGATATTCCGATATCCTCATGGACATCGATGCCCAGACATGCTTTGCACCCTTTTTATTCTTGTCAAAGGACATAACCTTATCTGCGCTAAACCCGTAATCAGAAGCATCACCTATTGATGCAAGGTCAGCGCTCAGGAAAACGAATTGCCAGTCAGCCTTTTCCTTGTCCTTCATCATCTTCATGATCTGCGGTTTATTGAACTCTTTGCTCGCGTTCTCCTGTCCGTCAGTGATGATCACCATAACCACCTTGCCTGGCCTTTCTTTCTTTTTCATATCGTCCAGACACTTCTCCAGGTCGTTTATACCCCTACCAATGGCATCAAGCAACGGAGTGGAAGCCCTTGGAACATAGGTTGACGTGTCAAGTTCTTGTATATCCTTGACCGGCTTGAAGCTATGTATGACCTCGTAGGGATCCTGGGAGTCGAACTGGACCAGGGTCATTGTCGCCTTACCTTTCAGCTTCTTCTGCTCCTTCAGGAACGTATTGAAACCCCCAATTGTGTCGTCCTTGATGCTTTGCATCGAACCGGTCCTGTCAAGAATGATTGTGATGTGCGTGTAGTCCTTCATGGCGAAATCCTCCTTGTTATTTGTTCTGAATACACTCTATATCGACCTCTAGGACATTATGCGTCCATGTTGATTAAGGAATAAAATAGAAGTTCTCGCACAGAGGCACAGAGACACTGAGGAATATTAACCACGGAACTCACGAAGTACACGAAATTAAGTCCAAGATGAAAATATGGGCTGGGATGAAGGATTATCCGGAAACGGATACCCGCTTCCGAGCAATCCTTTACTCCAGCACATGGCCTAGCCGAGGCCGTTTGCCACAGGCAAACATATTTTACCCATCTTGAGGCAATCGGGAAGCTAATTATTCTTACTTGGTGTCTCCGTGGCTTAGTGCGAAGATAATTCTTATCTGCTTAATCTGTGGGCAGGCATACTCAAAACTCCTGATCAACCCATTCGGCGTAAGCCTCCTTGAGAACGAGAGGAATCTCATCCTCATTCAGGTGTCCTTTGGCCGGAGCAGTTGGCATCCATCCAAACACTTCATATGCCGCGTCATCGGTTTCATACATCCTCGCCCAGCATCTGACCAATACCCTGCCTTCTCGGGTCCTCCACACGTCCATGTTGAATGTGCCGGTACTCGGGAAACAGTCAGCCCGCGCATATAGCCTTTTCATACCCCTAGCACTGAACCCTGGAATGTATTCCAGCCTTACGTCTTTAAACTCTCTACTATCGTCACCCCACATTGCCTTTAGAAAGTTAATTGTGCTCATTCTGACAACTCCATTCAGGGTTTGTTTTTTATTCTATAGACATTATAGTTCAATGACTAGGACATTATGTGTCCATGTAAATTATCTGATCGATAATTTATATATTAAAAATGCTCGCACAGGCACCCGGGCCTGTGATTAATGGTTCTTATTACAGGCGAGACGCCTGTACCACATTTTCAACATTTGAGGGAAACATGCCTATCAACAAAAAGCAGCTACTACGCCTCGTCAAGTTCGTCGCAATGCTCAAGGAAAACCGGTATCCCAACTGTTACAGCTTCGTGGCAGAGCTCAGGAAGGATGATCTCTACGGAAACAAAAATGTCGCATGTACTACGAAAACCGTCCAAAGGGACATTCTTACCCTGAAGAATGACTTTGATGCCCCGATTGAATACGATCCCGAGCAGAAAGGCTATTATCTTAAGTCGCATGGCTGGGAGTTCCTGTGCCCGCTATTCGAGGAGCATGAGATGCTGGCTTCCGTCATAGGTGCACGGATCACCGAAGATATAATGCCGGAACCACTCAGGAGCCAAGTCAGGAACGCAGTCGATTTCCAGCTTACCAACAACAATCCCGACTTCCTCGATACCACATATGTAAAGTCCCTGATGATTTCGCCCGGACTCCGTGTCCATATCGACAAGGACATATTCAACACCGTGTTTGAAGCCTGGAAGACGCAGCACGCACTCGAAATTGAATACTTGGACGCCGGGGACAGGACAACCAAGCGAAGGTTTGATCCGCACGTCCTAGCTTTCAGGGACGGAGCCTGGTTTACGATAGGATACTGTCATCTGAGGGATGAACGCAGAACTTTCGCCATACACAGAATCACTACGGCTGAAAAGACCGATAAAACGTTCAAGCCCGACCCAAAGATCATTGACTCCGTGGAGATGGACGGCCCCTTCAAATATAAGAACTATCAAAACGTGAAACTCATATGCGACAAGTCAATCCTAAAATCAATCACAGAGAAACCGCTCCACAAGAATCAGGAGATAGAGCAGCTGGGCAAAGGAAGATTCAGCGTCATCGTGCCAGTGGTTCCGGAATATGAGATAATGCTCAAAGTCCTCAACCAGGCAGGCCTTATAGAGGTAATAGAGCCAACATCTCTTAGAAACCAGGTCAGAAAGGTTGCCGAGAAGATACTGGAGCTACACAAAGCATAATCTTCTTCCCAGCTCCCATTTACTGTCATTCGCACCCAGTGCATCAGGGGCCGGACAGCGGTCAGATACTTATAAATAAGCAGATGTAATTGATTAATAGGCAACAACTGTAATTTGCTGTTGAAAAATAGTTATTAGCAAGAGTACTTCGCTCTGTTTTTTATTCCATATGGAATGCCTGTGGCTATGAAGGGAGTAGCAATTATGATGAGAATGGAGTTTGGACTCTTCGGTAGACCTCCTGTCTGTAAGGAAAATACAGTGTTTTTGTAAGGGGGTCTGACCATATAAGCCGCGTATTCTGCGGCGCTGAGCTGCCGAAAGGTGAGTGTGGCGATGTTGCCTGCTGCAACGAGTGCAGGGAGGAAATGAAGCCGGACATTGGTTCCGTTGACGGGGAGTAGCAGCTGCAGAAGGAAAAAGGGACCGGTTGCCCGGCCCCTAATTTGAATTTAATTTGAAATCAAATTCGGTTTTATTCTGAATCCTGACTTCTGACTTCTTTTGAAATTGGTTCAAGTCTTCTAAGACCTAACAGTTGAGTAATATCCTAGAAACATCATCCGGTGAGAGAGCCGCCTTCTC
>CAZION010000275.1:0-5329 GCA_964540865.1 uncultured Victivallis sp. | reverse complement strand
TCTGGGATTCCGGCAAACAGAAAGCCTCAACTTTCGAACCGGTCTTCGGGAAAGTCAAACTCGTTCCCGGACAGTCCTGGTCCGCAACCATTAAATGGACGGCCAATTGACATTAATTAACGCTGAATGCAAGTTTTAAATTTGAAAGTCGCGTCAGCAAGCAGCAATTGAAATAATCTGTAAATGTAATGCGTATATAAAAATACTTTAATATAAAATGCAAAAAAATAAATCATTCCGTCCGGGCGAATTATGGCTGGACAACAATCAAATGCCAATTAATGCCCACGGCGGCGGCATGCTTCATCACGACAACCGCTATTACTGGTTCGGAGAGCACAAAATTGATGGAGAGGCTGGAAATTACGCTTATGTCGGGGTACATGCCTATAGTTCGACGGACCTGTATAATTGGCGGGATGATGGCATTGCATTGACAACAGCCCCTGCTAAATCTACCCATCCCTTGCGTGCTGGCTGCATTATTGAACGCCCTAAAGTATTGTATTGCCCGCAAACCGGCAAATTCGTAATGTGGTTTCACTATGAAGCGGCAGAGCCTGATTTAAAGCGCAATACCCATGCGGCAGGTATTGCAATAGCAGATCAACCAGCCGGTCCATACCAATTCATCTGCCATGTTCTGCCCAATGCCGGTTACTGGCCGGTAAATGTTCGTCCGGAACAGCAGAACGGCGAAAGCATTGCAGCAGCACAACGGATAGATCCGCAGACATTGGACAGGGATGAGATCATACGTTGCAATCTGCTGGGGCGGGACATTGCCGTCGGACAGCATTCACGCGATATGACATTATTTCTTGATGACGATGGCACGGCCTACCACATTTACTCTTCCGAGCGTAACGCTACATTACATATTGCCGCGCTCACTTCCGATTTTCTGGGTTATACCGGATGCTACTGGCGAACATTTGAGCATCGCTGGATGGAGGCCCCTGCTGTTTTCAAGCATAAAAACAAGTATTATTTTATCGGTTCAGGCTGTACGGGCTGGGCTCATAACGCCGCCCGTTCCGCAGTTGCCGAACACATCGGCGGTCCGTGGCGTGAGCTTGGCAATCCGGCTATGGGGACACATGCTGAAACAACTTACGAAAGTCAGAGTACATATGTACTTCCTTTGCCGGACGGCAATTTTATTTTCATGGCAGACCGCTGGAATCCGCAGAACGCCATTGACGGACGCTATGTCTGGCTGCCAATTAATTGGGCAGGAGAACGCCTGGTTATTCCATGGCTCAATGAATGGAATTTGAGTTACTTTGATAAACAGAGATGAAAAGGACATGGACGATGACATCGCAAGAAAGAGAGAAAACTATGTTCACCTTTAAGGATGGAAAAGAAAACTTCGGACGCAAGGGCACGAAGGAAACGGTGGAAATTCTCTTTGCAGGAGACTTCTGCCCGGCTACTCCGGAAAGCCGGAAACTCATCCGCGACAGCAAGTCCGGAGAGATACTGAGCGGAATCAGGGATACTCTGGCCGACTGTGACCTGTCTGTGATACAATTCGAGACGCCGCTTACCGATAAAGGAAAACCTATCCTGAAAAGCGGGCCCAACCTGAAGTCTCCTCCGAATTGTGTGGAGTTCCTCAAAGAAGGCAAATTCGATGTGGCATTGCTTGCCAACAACCATATTGGCGACGTTGGCACGGCTCCGGTCATGGAAACCCTTGACATCCTCCGCCGAAACGGCATTAAAACTGTCGGCGCGGGCAAAGATATCGAAACTGCCGCCCAGCCTCTGTCAATCACTAAAAACGGCATAAAAATTGCAATCATGAATGTTGCTGAGAATGAGTTTGGCATCGCTGATGTCAATAAACCCGGTTCCAATCCGTTGAATCCGGCTCGCAATATATCCCAAATCATCGAGCTGTCCCGAAAATTCGATCTGGTAATAGTTGCAATCCATGGCGGCAATGAGACTAACCCTTTTCCGACACCTCGCATGGTAGATACCTACCGCGCCTTCGCCGATGCCGGTGCAGCAGCAGTAATTTCGGCTCATACCCACTGTCCGGAAGGAATCGAGATCTGGCACGGCAAACCTATCATCTACAGTCTCGGCAATTTTTATTTTCCTTATCCGGACAAAAAATACGCCAAGGAAGACTTCTGGTGGAAGGGTTACATGCTTAAATTGAAATTTGACAAGAACAAGGCGTATTCGCTCGAAGTCATCCCAACCGCATTCGGACCAGATGAAACAAGAATAATGCCATTGTCCGACAAAGCACGGGAAAAGTTTTTCAAATATCTGGCTGAAATTTCGGAAGTGATTAAGGATCGTCAGGAAATCAAACGTCTCTTTGATGCCTGTTCCATGCAAAACGGCTACGAACGACTTGACGGCATCAGAACGTATCTGGCGGAATGGCCGCAGGAAAACGAGCCGGGAAAAATCAAAGATTTTCTTGATGATACTTCCAGATTTAAAACCCTGCTCAAACTGAAAAACATATTCAACTGTGAAACCCATCATGAAATAACCGCCAATTACCTGAGGCTGATCGAAGATAAGAAACTTGAGGCGGCGGAGAAATACATTCCGAAGTACGTTAAATATAAGAACGCCGATTTCGGCTTCTGATTTAATTGTATAGAAAATTATATCTTAATTCCACAGGCAAGATGTTTACCCGCCTCCGGCGGCGCCAAAGGCGACCAGGGCCTGTGTTACATTTATCAGGAGGATATTGAAAATGCATGTCAATTCGGGATTCGGACACATGATGCAGGATTATTATCTTGCTCAAGTCCGCAACATATCGGCGAACCGGAAAAAAACACTTGCCGCGATTAAAAATCCATTGCAGGCTAAAAAATATGTAACCTCAGTTCGGAAAAAGATTGCTGCGGTATTCGGGCCGTTGCCGGAGCGCACTCCGCTTAATGCCCGCACCGTTGGCATTGTAAGGAAAAACGGGTTTACGATTGAGAAGGTCATTTTTTACAGCCGTCCGGATTTCCCCGTAACCGGCAATCTGTATCTGCCCGATGATATCAAAGGAAAAATTCCGGCGGTGCTCGGGCTTTGCGGACACGCGCAGAGCGGCAAAGCCGAACTTGCCTACCAGAGTTTCTGTCAGAGCCTTGCGCTGAAAGGTTATGCCGTTTTCATAATTGACCCGGTCAGCCAGGGTGAACGCTACCAGTTTCTCAATATCAAGGATGCTGAAGATATTTCAGGCAGATGTTGCAGTGAACACAACATGATGGGAAAACAGTTGCGGCTGACAGGCGAGTTCTTAGGGACATGGCGCGCCTGGGACGGAATCCGCGGACTGGACTATCTGTTGAGCAGGCCTGAGGTTGATGCTTCACGGATCGGCGTCACCGGTAATTCCGGTGGTGGCACCCTGACCTCTTATGTCAATGCGTTGGATGACAGGCCGACGATGGTGGCGCCCGGCTGCTTCATCACTACATATCTCCGCAATTTGGAAAACGAACTGCCTTGCGACTGTGAACAGATTCCGCCGGACATGTTGAAATACGGCTTGGAAATGAGCGATTTGATTATCGCCCGCGCGCCACGTCCGGTAATCATTTTAGGACAGGGAAACGATTTCTTCGATCCACGCGGAACATTGGAGGCTTACGAAGACGTCAGGCGTATTTATTCGATCCTCGGCGCAAAAGACAACATAAGGATCGTGATCGGTCCGGACAGCCACGGCTATACTCTGGCCAACCGCGAGGCCATGTACGGGTTTTTCAACGAATTCGCAAGGGTGAAAAAGGATGACAGGGAGCCTGAAATTGAAGCCTGCGAAACCGCCGAACTGCAATGTAGCCCCAAGGGGCAAGTCATCAACCTGCCAGGCAGCAAACTGTTGCGCAGTTTTGCTTTGGATAAAGCGGCTACGCTCAGGAAGTCCCGCAAAATAATTCCGTCAAAAGACGGATTGAAGGGCGCAGTCCTGAAAAAGCTTGCCGTCAAAATCCCGAAATCGGTTCCGACGCACCGGATATTACGCCCGTTGTTTTGTGAATCAACGCCGCCGCATATATTTTTCAACCGTTTTGCCGTCGAAACAGAACCGGGCATCACCGCTATATTAAATCAGCGTTACGACAGGGATTTGCATCATATTCCAGCAGCGGAGAATGCGGTACTTTACATTCCGCATCTGTCAGCCTATGAGGAGCTGAAAGACGGACTGAAACTGGATTTAGAGACGGACTCGCTACTGTTCGGACTCGATGTAAGAGGTATTGGCGAAACGACTCCGCGTACCTGTAATATCTTGGATGAAAACTTTTTCTCACCTTATAATTATGACTATTTTTACGCTTCCCAGGCCATCATGCTTGGGAAACCGTACCTTGGCGGAAAAGTATTAGATGTGCTTTCAACGGCGAAATTGCTGAAAAGCAGCGGCGTTAAACAAATCCACCTTGTTGGGAGAGGCCAGGGTGCCATCGTCGCCGCCTTTGCCGGGTTGCTATCCGATGACATAAGCCTGGTAACGCTGCTTAATGCTCCGATGTCCTATGAGGAAATGATTAAGTCGCCAGTCACAAAATGGCCGCTTTCCTGCATGATCCCCGGAATTGTGGACACTCTGGATCTGCCTGACGTGTACAATGCACTTACCGGAAAAAAATTAAAAATTGCCACACCATGGGATGCTTTGTTCAAACCGTTGGCGAAGAAAGAAATCAGAAGTCTGATTGAAAGATATTCGATAAAAGAAACAATATAAAATAAAGAAGTGATTGCCATGAATGAAAAATATAAATATCACTACTCCGAGGACTTCGAGCAGTTCAGAATACATTTGGCAAAAGACAGGAATTTTTACTATTGGTTCACCCCGTTATGCCGGGTGGATACCATAAACGTTGTTGACAAGACTATTGGAACGCCGACCATGGAAAAGGTTGAAGACGAAAACGGCAATACCGTCTTTGAATTAGATTTCAAAAGCACTGTCTGGCAGGAGAAAAAGGTTTATGTGACATTCGGCAAAGATAGCGTGGAATATTTCGTAAAAGTCAAAGGTAAAGGCGTCATTGACAGGGTTTACTATTTCACGGGAATACTTGATGAACAACTTTTTGGCTCAGTGCCCGGATTCGATACGTTCATTCCCGGATGTACGAACTTCCTCACTAAAAAAGAGCTTTTCACAAATGAGTTTTTCAGCATCAGCGCCAACAACGACACCACGCATTGGGGACATTCCCTTTGCGGTGGCCCGTTTATGTATATGTTCTCGCGATATGGAACCGATGTGAAGATTTGGGGCGGGCTGGTTGCCGAAAAAGGTTGCAACACCTTTGATTCATTT
>CAZION010000274.1:0-5543 GCA_964540865.1 uncultured Victivallis sp. | reverse complement strand
CTTTCGGGGGAACGGAAAAGATTTACAGCGACTGCTTCAGCGAAATGAAGGAAGCCCTCGACAATCTTTTCCTGGAAGTGATAAGGGGAAATCTAACATAGCAGTCGAAACTCCCGCTGTGCGGACTTCATGAGTCTTAGCCCTCGCAGAGGGCGGAATATTGTAGCCCCATGCGAAGCGTGGGGTTAGGAAGTGATAAAAAGTTAAAGCCTCCGCAGGATGGCGACACATGCTAAAAGTAATCAATATTAATATAAGGAACATATAATGAGAAAGATAACGGACTGGGTCGGGAAAAAAGTTCTTACAATAGCAATTGCCGGAGACCATGGCGGTCTGGAATTCAAAAACAAGCTTATAGCCAAGATCAATGCCATGGGGCACAAGACGATTGACGCAGGCCCGTTCAAGACTGATCCCTGCGATGACTACTCCGATTTCGGGGCCGAACTCGGATTCGCGATCGTCAAAGGAAAAGCCGACTGCGGAATCCTCATATGCCGTTCCGGGGTAGGAATGGGAATCACCGCAAACCGCTTCCACAATGTGAGGGCGGCAGTCGTATCAGATGCGAAGGTCGCAAAATCAAGCCGCGACCACAACTGCTCTAACGTACTCGTCATTCCTGCCGATCTCATCAGCTTCGAAGATGCTGAGAAAATCCTCAAGACATGGATGTCAACCCCGTTCAGCAAGGATGTACGCCATGAGCGCAGACTCGAGAAAGTCGAAACAAAAACCTATGATGAAACAGCAGCAGTCCGCGAAGCAGATCCCGAGATTGCAGCCCTTCTCGACAGGGAATTGGAACGCCAGGACAGCGGTCTTGAACTTATCGCTTCCGAAAACTTCGCAAGCGCCGCAATCCGCGCCGCACAGGGAACTGTCCTTACAAACAAATATGCCGAAGGATATCCGGGCAAACGCTATTACAACGGATGCGAAGTTGTGGATGAAGTTGAAAGCATCGCAATAAAGCGGGCATGCGAAGTCTTCGGCGCCGAAGCCGCAAATGTCCAGCCGCATTCGGGCAGCCAGGCGAACATGGCAGCCTATTTCGCCCTTGTCAATCCCGGCGACACAGTCCTCGCAATGGATCTCGCGCACGGCGGACATCTCACGCACGGCCATCCGATGAACTTCAGCGGCATGCTTTACAAAATCATCCCCTACGGTGTCGACAAAGAAACTGAAATACTCAATTACGATGAAATTGCGAAACTCGCAGATGCCAACAAACCGAAGCTCCTTATCGTCGGTGCAAGTGCATACCCGAGATTCTTCGACTTCAAGAGACTCCGCGAAATCGCTGATTCCGTTGGCGCAAAAATGATGGTCGACATGGCGCATGTCGCAGGCCTTGTCGCCGCAGGGATACACCCGAACCCGGTTCCATACGCGGACGTGGTCACAACCACAACACATAAGACGCTGCGCGGTCCGAGATCCGGACTGATCGTCTGCAAGGAAAAATATTTGAAGGACATTAACTCTAAACTCTTCCCCGGTCTCCAGGGCGGCCCGATGATGCACACAATCGCGGCAAAGGCCATCTGCTTCCATGAGGCGATGCAGCCCTCCTTCAAGGAATACCAGAAGCAGATCGTGAAGAACGCCGCACATCTGGCGGCTGAACTGGGCAAACACGGGTTCAGAATTGTTTCCGGCGGTACGGACAACCATCTCATGCTCGTAGATCTCCGTCCGAAGAAAACCACAGGCAAGGAATTCGCACTGGCGCTGGACAAGGCGGCAATCACAGTCAACAAGAACATGATTCCGTTTGATCCGGAGAAACCTTTCGTGACAAGCGGTGTCAGAATCGGAACACCAGCAGTCACCACACGCGGAATGAAGGAAGCCGAAATGACGAAGATCGCCGCATGGATTGAACGGACCGTAAATGTGAAGAACGACGATACCGGGCTGAAACAGATAGCCGCTGAAGTGAAGGAGTTCACAAGAAACTTCCCGCTGCCCCAGTTCTAAACCACGAAACACACAAAAGGCACGAAAAGTTAAGAGAAATAAATGGCTCTGATATATAAGGAAGAATCTTATAAGATAATGGGTGCTTGTTTCGAGGTTTACAGGGGAATGGGGTGTGGATTCCTGGAATCAGTTTATCAGGAATGTTTAATGATGGAGTTACAGGAACAGAAGATTCCGTTTCTTGCGCAGTCTGAACTTAAGCTGTTTTACAAGGAACGCCTTCTTAAACAGATCTACAAACCTGATTTTATTTGTTATGACAGCATAGTCGTAGAATTGAAAGCCGTATCGGATTTGACAAAGGAACATCAGGCTCAACTTTTCAATTATCTGAATGCGACCAAGATGAGACTTGGACTCCTTGTGAACTTTGGACATTATCCAAAATTGGAATATGAGAGAATTGTCATTTAAAATATTTTCGTGCATTTATCACAAAATAATTTGTTAACTTTTTGAGCATCAAAAAGTTAGCAATTGTGATTTTTTTAGTGTGATTAGTGTGTTTCGTGGTTTATATTTTCTATATTTTTCGTGGTTAAAATCAAGGAGTTTTTATGATTGATATTAAGTTGCTTAGGGAGAATCCGGAGTTTATAAAGAAGAATTGCGAAGTTCGCGGCGCCAAGGTCGACGTTGACGCGATAGTCGCGCTCGACAAGGAAATGCGCGAGCTTACCGTCAAGACCGAAAATCTCAGGTCAGAGCGTAACAAGCTCAGCAAGGAATGCAAGGACAAGCCCGAAGCCAGGGAAACTGTCAAAAAGATCAAGGAGGATCTCGCCCTTCTCGAACCCAAGCTTGTTGATATGCAGTCCGAGCTTGATTCCAAGATGGCGTGGCTCCCAAACCTTATATCTCCTGAAACCCCAGCCGGCAAAGACGACACTGAAAATCGCGAAATCCGCAAAGTCGGAAATGTCGGGGAATTCAAATTCAAGCCGAAGGACCACCAGGAACTCGGTGACCTGCTTGGCGTAATTGACGCACAGCGCGGTGCGAAAGTCGCAAAATCCGGCTTTTACTATTGGAAAGGCAAAGGCGCACAGCTCTGCAACGCCATGTTCTTCTGGACCCAGATGGAACTTATCAAGAAAGGGTTCACCTCTTTCGTGACACCTTGCGCCGCAAAGGACAGGACTCTTTTCGGAACAGGCTATCTGCCGTTCTTCGCCGACCAGACTTTCAAGATAGAGAAGGAAGACTTGTCGCTTATCGGGACATCCGAGCAGACACTTGTAGCATTCCACACGGACGAGACCCTCAATGGTTCCACTCTTCCTTTAAGATACTGCGCATACTCCCCGTGTTTCAGGACTGAGGCTGGAAGCTACGGGAAAGCGACAAAGGGGATATTCCGCGTTCATCAGTTCCACAAGGTCGAACAGATTATCTTCTGCCTGCCCGAAGATTCTGAAAAGTATCATCAGGAATGCCTTGCCAACGAGGAATATCTCCTCAATCAGCTTGGGATCCCGTACCGAGTAGTCGATGTATGTCTTGGCGACATGGGTGCGCCCGGCTACAGGAAATACGACACCGAAGCATGGTTCCCGGGATTCGGTGGCTACAGGGAAGTGACTTCCAACACCAACCTCACCGATTTCCAGTCACGCCGTCTTAACATTAAATACAAGAAGGATGACGGATCAAGGGGGTTTGTCCATACGATCAGCGCAACAGCGGTGACCGATAGGGTTGCGATCGCCATCCTCGAAAACTTCCAGCAGGAGGACGGTTCCGTGATTGTCCCTGAAGTGTTGAGGCCCTTTACGGGATTCGACAGGATTGAAGCTGTTGGAGGAAATAAAACGGAGAGTAAAAGCTCATAGCTCGTAGTTCATAGCTGGCATCAAAGACCTATGACCTATCAGCTAACAGCTGGCACAATTGTTGGAGTTCACGGCTTTAGCGTGTTCTGAATTTTTCTTGGGAGTAATGCAGGCATTCTTGCCTGCAATTCAATTTGAACATCCAACATTCAACATCGAACTTTGAACATCGAATAATTGTACTCCAAACTTAAGCAATCAATTAAAAGAGGCAATTAATGGGGAGGAAAATGCTTTTCAGAATATTCTTGTTAAGTGTTGCTTTATTTGTTTTCTCTTCATGCGCCAGCATTCCACAAGCCTCCCTTTCCGAATTCTCATCCGCAGTCGCGCTGACTGCTGAAAACAATTCAGCGGCCTACATGGAAATAGAGAGGGTACATCACGAAGTGGAACTGATAAAAACTGTCGCATTGTTTGACTCAAAAGGATTCAAGCCGGATTCACTGTCACCGTTCTTTGACGGACAGGATCTTAAAATAAGAAAACAGGTTCTGGACGGACTTTGTCTTTACAGCGGAAAGCTTTCGGAACTTGCAGGAAACCAGCAGCTCGATGAGTTTGACTCTGAAACAAGAAACCTAGGAAGCTCTCTTCAGAACCTTAACGAAGGGCTTGTTAAAAACAGTTTATTCAAGAATGCGTCTCTGAACCCGTCACAGGTTCAAGTATTCACCACCGCCGTCAATGCTGTAGGCAGATGGATCATTGAATATAAGAAGGATAAATCAATCAAGGAAAGCATAACCGGGATGAATGGCAGTGTAAGTGAAATATGCGTCATATTCGATCAGGATTTCGGGAGTCCGACTGGTGTCGAACATAAAAATGCACGCGGACTTCGCGCCCAGCAGTGGAACCAGTACGACGAACTTATGATGCTTCAGGACAAATTCATCAGGGACAACAGCGCCAAACTTGATCCGATTGCAAAAAAGCTGGAGATCGAGAAGCTCGCCGCATTGCCGCGGAAACAGAAGGATTCCGATGCCGCTATGGCTGAAATCCAAGACTCCTTTGAGAAACTCAGGAAAATCCATAACTCCCTTTCGGCTGAATGCGCCGGAGAAAAACATGATTATGAACTGCTCTTGAAAAGCCTTATAGCCGAAGGCAAAAGAATCAGCAAATTCTACAAGAGTGTGAAGAACGCGCAATAATTGCGCTATTTCCAATTCATCAGAAATGCATTTTTCACGCAGGGAAAAATGCCAAGGGGGCACCCCTTGAAATAACCCAACAAAAACTCGTTTTTCCGCTTGTTTAAAGGGTATCTTATTATACATTATAACTTCGCAAAAAATATTATGGGAAATGAATTTGAAAACATGGAGTTTTAAACATCAAAAATGAATGAAAATATGATACACGATTATCCGATAAATATTGAAGACATAATGCATACCGCATATCTTCAGTATTCGTTAAGCGTGAATGTCGGACGCGCAATACCGGATGTGCGTGACGGACTGAAGCCGGTGAACCGCAGAATCCTCTACGCCATGTACAAACTCGGACTCACCAAAGGCCACCCATATACGAAAAGTGCAAAAGTCGTCGGTCAAGTCATCGGTAACTATCACCCGCACGGCGACACTTCGGTTTATGACACCATGGTCCGCATGGCCCAGGATTTCTCTATGCGCGAGCCGCTTATTGACGGCCAGGGTAACTTCGGTAGCATAGACGGCGATCCTGCCGCCGCCTACAGGTATACCG
>CAZION010000273.1:0-5563 GCA_964540865.1 uncultured Victivallis sp. | reverse complement strand
GACAGAGAAATATAAGAAGGGATTTGATCGCATCATATGCCAATCTCATTTCTGGAGGTCCGTTAAATATATTTATATCCACTACTTGTCTTCTTTAACTTGTTTTACTATCTTGTTCAACTTGTCGACAGAACTTAGCTCCCGGAAAGTATAGACTGCTTCCTGGCCAGGCTGCATCTTATTATTATTATCAACTGGGAACCCGAATCCATGACTGGGGCCTGACGACCAATTGATGTCCTCTCGGTTAATAATGATAATGTGTTTTTTTGCAAATTCGAGGCAGAGCTGGGCTCCACCTGCATTATTGGAAGGTGATTCAACCAATTTTATAGAAATAGAATTTTCATCGGCTTTCATGTCAAAAACAAAAATCTGTGGTTTGGTGCCTAATCCAGTGTCAAGGCTGATGCGCAGACTTTGATCGGACAGCTTTCTGACAATTGCCCTCTCCTTATCCTTCCAGAATACATTCTTGCCCTGGGGCCGGATATAGAAAAATATGTCGTACTTGACATTGAAGAATGATTGAAGTGTGGGAAGGGGGTATTCCACTTCCTTCCCCCCCTCATCGACTTTTAAGTTGACTGTTTCAAATACTATTTTGTCTAACTTAATCTTGTCCTCAACAGGCCCGGAATCATTTTTACCTTCAGCTCCTGACGCGTTTGCATCCGCTGTTTTATACCCTTTGATTCTTATATCGGAACTGATTTTATTCCTGTTTTCAACATCCAGTAAATTCTTCCCTTCGCCTTTATCTGAGTGCAATGGGTGACCCATAACTATGCGGAACCCTTCCCCTGAGTAGTCGGGATAGCGCCAGACACGGCATGTCGAAACGCAGCCTGACGAATCAGCGTTCCATCTACCGCCTCTGGCAACACGGCGCTTGCCTGAAGACGGGCCAACAGGGTCTGCAACATCAATGTCGGGGTAATTATCATACCAGTCGTAGCACCACTCCCATTGGTTGCCACTCATGTCATATATACCTAGTTCATTAGGTTTCTTCTGGCCCACAGGATGAAGACGGTATCCAGACGGTTGTGTGACGATGTCGCCGTTTTTATCATACCAAGCCACATCATCAACATTATTGCTGCCGCTATAGATAAATCCTTTGCTACTGCTTCCTCCGCGGCATGCATACTCCCACTCCGCCTCTGTCGGCAGACGATAGACAAGGCCGGATTTTAGGCGTCCAGCTTTGCGTTCTTGTTCTGTTAGTTTCTCGCAGAATGACACAGCGTCGTACCAGTTAACTAGTTCAACTGGAAGATCCTCCCCCTTGTTATAGCTGGGATTCTCCCCTTTCAATGACACCCATTGCTTCTGAGTCACCTCATACTTTCCAATCCAGAACGGTTTGGTTAGCCTGACCGTGTGCAATACATTATCTTTTCCATTCTTCAATCCCATCTGGAAGGTTCCTTCCTGAACATATACAAACTCCATATTCAGAACCGGAATTTTCCACTGATTGGATTTTATATCGGTATCGTCTTCCGATTTTTTATTTCTGAATTCATCTTTTACGGCTGTAACATCCACCAAGGGAGTTATTCCATGACCATCCACATCTTTATTCTCTGTTTTCTGTGCGGAAGCTGTAGACAGTATGCCAGCTATTAGAATTGCTATAATTAGTTTCATCATATTGCCCATTTCATATTTTCCCCTTACCAAGTCTCAATTCGCTAAGCCTACAGCAAGCACATTGTGACACAAGCGTAATCGGAATTTGCTTCGCCAGCACATCGGAGTACATGATACCGTCAACTGCCTCCATCCCCTGTTTTTCCTGCGAGTTTCACAAGAAGTTAGAAATGTTCGCAGACTGTATACGAAATACTCACAGGAGTTACTCCTTCGTCTATATTTGTTATCAGCTTATAATTTCTTGTTATCCCTGAATTCTTATTGATTATTTTTTTGGTTTGAGTTGCGATTCATTGACAAGTAGCTTTTCCTTCTCCTGAGAACTCAGGTTCAAACTATTTACAGATATTTCAAAGATCACAGGATCACAGGATTTCATCTTCCATTGAAATCTTTGGCCACCATGGGCGAAAGCAGTGCATGACCGAGAAAATCCCCATCCTGCATAACCCACTAATCCATGTCCTCCATTATATGTGATAACTCCAGTTTCAGCATCCTTAATATCTTTGTCAAAATAATTCACCGGAACTTTCTTATTTGCTAATCCTAAAGTACGGGCTTTTCCAAAGTTATCGCTGTATGAATTATTCTGACCATTCCAGATCAAGTCCTCACAAATATCAACTTGCTTGAGAAGGTTTTCTTTCGTCATCGGAACAATAACAAAGTCATCTGCATCCATCTTTTTAATCTTCAAATATTTGATATTGCCCGATATTTTGCTTATCGGTATCGCAAACCCTTTTGTTTTATCACTAGTATCTGTATTCCATATAGAAGGGTCATTTCCTCTTAACAATATCTGCCAGTTACCCGATTTCTTTGAAGTGTCAATTTTCTCCTGAACGGCAGCATTATTATCGCCAGCATAATTGATATAAATAAACTTGTCGGCCTCCTGATCAGTTTTTTCTGCTTCTTTAAGTTTCATTGCTTTAGTGTATTCGGTCACCGCAATTTTAAAAGCCGCCTGAAGTACCTTTTTTGAGGCATCCAGCTCCTTGGAGTACTTATCCAAAGCTTTAAGTATGTCTTTATCCTTGCAGTCTATCTTTTCACCTGCTTCAAATTTCTTTTTCGTTTCAACAAGAGGTTTAACCACATCAAAGTTCCCGGTTTGCGATACGTCAGATATCCTTTTATCAATAGCATCTAGTACCGTTTTCTTAGCACTTTCATAGTCTGACTTGTAAGTTTCCTTGGCAGTATAAAGTTTTGCCGCAACCGCATCCGCAGGTTTTTCTGTAGTTTTAGTTGCGTCCTCCTGGGCATGAACAACAGAAAGACTAGAGGAGATTGAAATCAGTATCAGCACCATCAATTTTGCGAATCCGCTTCTCATGAATATATTCCTTTCAATTATACGAGATGATTTCAAAATTATTAACATTTGATAAAGTGTCCAAAAGGGACAGAGACTTTTCATCAAGCCTTAATTCCCTCCTGCTACGAGTAAAGCTCCTTCAGCATCTCAATTAATATCTTTTCAATTTCAGAAGGGACAGCCCCGGAATGTTTAAATTTCCAATATGTACGCTTCGGGGTTGCTATAAATCCTGCGGACTCAAGTATGGACACCCATTTCAGCTTCATGTAATTATCCAATACCGGAAGGGTTACTTCAATTTCATGCTTGTAGTACCATATGAAGCCTTCACCATTATGCTCGATAACATATCCTGACGAAGTCATGCGTTCTTTCAGATTGAGGTGCCGGACCATGGACAGCAAGGTGTTATCCTTCGGCTCCTCTATCTTGCTGGCCTTGTAGCTTTCCATATAGTATTTATCTAGCCTTGAATGTATTGACCGCAATTCCTTATCATGAGCAGCTTCATCGTTAAGCCATTTCTTTATCATTTTCCAAGACAGGATTTTCAAGTTATCTCTTTTGATGTAATCGCTAAGATACTCGGGAAACTTCTCATTTACTCTTTTTAGGGTTGCTTCATCATCTTTCATGGTTACTAGATATACGTAACTCTGCTTTTCATCCCTTCCATAGATTAAATTTAAGAGTGAAAGCTGAAATAACTGCCTCCAGGGCTGGTATACTAGAATCTTATTAACAAAATCGGAATTCAGTTTCAGCTCAAGGGCACAGCTTATGTCCTCGAATGCAATATATACATCGAACTCAGTACGAATGGCTGCGGCTACAGAGTAATTGATCAAGGTATTCCTGTCAGAACCTAAAGTCACGTCCTTCACCCATGGGGCATAGGCGAATGAATCTAAGGATTTAAAATTCCCGATATCCAGACATGGAATTCTTTTTTTCAATACTTCCATGATGTCTTTATCAAATTCATATTTGTTGTATTTATCCATCTCGTACATCGGGTAAACATTGAATACAACCTCTGCAAGACTTCCCCCGAGTTTGCATTCAGGAAAATAATGTCTTAGGCATTTTACTATTGGGATTTCCTCTGACTTAAATAGATGTGGGTTGGAAAGAGTTTCTATTATCTCCTTCTGAAGTTGATCTTCCCTGCGGACTACTTCTGAAATTGGTTTCATTAAGCCCCTTCTTTTTTAAGATTCAATATAGCATCTGACAATTATTTTACATCACCAGTTCACCCAACATATTATTTCCGGGAATACATCAACTCCCCATGGCATCTCATAAACTTTGACATATGATTCAACCCTTAACTTGAACATCTTCATTTCCTCCAATGTGATCAACCTATCGTCAGGCTTGATGTAGTGGATGTGAACTTCATCAGGCACCCCGTGTAACAATTCGAAACCTTCCAGAAATCCTATCAGGTTTTCAACATGGTCGCCAAATTCTTTCTTGTGAAACTCTATTCCATGCCCACATACAGGGGATTCCTTCCATTGGATCCATTTCACACGAATGTCATTCCGGTTGGCAATTATCTTGTATATCTGTTCAAGTCTTCCAAGAAGCTCTGACATCGATCCGTCTTCAACAACACAGGATATGTGTCCCTCGCAGAATCTCTCGTTCCTTATATGTCCAGTCAATATTTTGCATAACTCGAAAAGGGAGGCCCCTTCATATGGAGGCTTGCGTTTTTCAATCTCTGCAGCCTTCTTTGAATAGCCAGGCCAGTCATATGAATATATGAATCCTTCCTTATAGCATGAGTTCATGAAGTTTTCTACCGTCTCGTTGTAGCTGTACGGCCAGATGGTTGTTGTGCCATCAACTTCTTCAATTTTTCGCTCTCCAGCGGAATAAGCAGGCGTATTGAATATAGGCAGATATTTCAGGAGATTCTTAATATTCTCCTTAGAAGGTAACGGATCTTTAATATCCTTAGTCATCTTATTGCACCCCAAGTTATACAGTGATTCATCATGACGCTAACTGCAAGTTGAATAAAGCAGCTATGTAACTTTCTTATCAAGTATATATCTATAACAAAGACATTTTATGTCCTATTCCCCTCTCAAAACCTATATGAGGAGAAACGGGGTCGGGCCATATAAATAGCGGGTTTGCCGGTTAATCTTGGCAACAACAACTGGGATTACGGTGCAGAAAACACTGTAGGGCTGAAGATAGGGCTCACCCGAGCCACAGGAATTTTCAAAGGTTCGTTCAAGGCTTGGTTCGACTATGATAAAACACATACTTTCAGGAGCATCTTGTATGAGGGTGTGCTGACGCCGGAACGCCAAGATAAAGAAGACGGCAATGAAGGCCGTGGTTTCTATCTGTGGGCGGACAAGGCGCAGTACCTTAAGCAGGGTAAGACTGTGACATATCCGTTCAACTGGTCGTATGACTTCCTTCTCCAGTTCAACCAGTGAATTGAAGGATGAGGTAATTTTAAAATTACCTCTTTTGAGCTGATTTCAAAAGTTGGTGTTCACGGCTTCAGCGTGTCTAACCTGTTGAAGATTAAGACACACTAAA
>CAZION010000272.1:0-5606 GCA_964540865.1 uncultured Victivallis sp. | reverse complement strand
TATCGTATGAATCATGATTTTGCATGAATTAAACCGGAACCGATTGCAAAGCGGAATGAAACATCTAGTGTATTAGTCATACTTGACTAATCTATTAATGAAAGAGGTGAATACCATGCAAGCGGTGAATGTCCATGAGGCGAAGACAAAGTTGTCGGCGCTGATCGCAAAGATAGAGAGCGATCAGGAGACGATACTGCTGTGCAGGAACGGGAGGCCGGTCGCGGAAATCATTCCCTACAGAAAGAAAAAGATGCCGTTCCCATTAAAACCTCATCCCAAACTTGGAGGCCTGAAAATAAAATGCGATTTGACCGCACCTCTGAGCAATGAAGAGTGGCCGGAGGCGTATAGATGATCATACTCGACACATGCGCCCTGATGTGGCTAGTGAATTCACCTGCGGAACTTTCAGGCAATGCAATTGAAGCCATTCGAAAGAATTCAGACGCGACAGCTGTGCTTCCGATTTCTGCCTGGGAGATTGCGCTCAAGGTTCGCAACGGAAGCATCCTTATGAGACATTCAATTTCCCCTTATGAATGGTACAGGGAGGTTTTGGAGGATTACAGCCTTATTGAGCTCCCTTTGGACGCGAAAATTCTCTGCGCATCTGCAAAATTGGACTTCATACACCGAGATCCCTGTGATAGAATGATCATAGCTGCGGCTATTGAGCACAAGAGCTCGGTTGTGACAGCCGACCAGACATTCTGGAAATATCCTGGTGTCAAAGTGATATGGTAGTTTTTCATTACAAGCCGGTTTTTAACGTAAACAACATGGTGTGCAAGACCAGTTTTGGCATTTTATTCAAGTATAGGTCATAAAAAGAGTGATTTTGTATCTTATTTTTTGTACGGATTAAGTAAACGACGTAGTTTACTGAATACGTACTATCGATGAATAGAATCGCATTGACATCAATTTTTAACCGAGCCCTTATTCCAGAGATTTGATAAATTTCAAGATGTCGGCAAAAGCTTCTTTCTGCTGGCTTGACTACTTGGCGAAACGTCTCCGGACTCATCAATAGCGAATTCTGCATGCATATAAAGTAAAACTTCAGAGTTACAAAATCGCACCTTGCCCGATCAAGTGTCTCCTTAGAATATCAATATTGAATTCACGCATATTATCTGTTTTGCTTTCGACTGCCAGAGACGCAGCCATCCCTGCAGCCTGACCAGTTACCATGCATGTCCCCATGACTCTCGCTGAACCGTTGGCGGCACGGTCGGAAGAAATACAGCGGCCTGCGACAATCACATTATTCAAGCCTACGGGTAGCAGACAGCTGAAAGGGATGTCATATGTCCGACCATCTTTTATCGGGATTCTCACTTGGGCAGTTCCAGAACCATGAATGTCAACATGATGAGTTCCTTGGCCGATCCCATTTGCATGTTTTCGTCCTGAAACCACATCTTCCTGACTTAGCGTGTAATCTCCGACAATTCTGCCGGTTTCCCGTATTCCAAGACGCGGGGAGACTGAAGAAAGAATGGAAGATTCAAATCCGGGGACTCTGCTGACCAAGAACTTTATTGCTGCCTGTACTTGTCCGGCTAAATCCAGCATGGCTTTTGAAGCTGTTCCAGTGTTGGATGCATCCACTTGAGCGATGCGGGTGGAATTCACACAGACTTCTCCAGTCTGCATTGAAACAGGTGTCATAAACATTGCCGTACAGGAATACATTTCACCTTTCCGTATCGCAGTTCCCAATAATTCCCCTTGGGCGGAAAGGGCGACATATGGATAACCATTTTCATAGAGCAGTTTAGCGGCTACCACACGATCTTTTTCGATTACCGGATTTTCTGCCAGAATTGCCTCTTCTGGGTTATTCATGATAAAACGCAAGAAAGGTTCCACCTTTACCCCGGCCATGCTGAAAACAAGGCTTACCGGCTGCATATTCCCATGCGCATCTCCGAATAATACATTGCCACCGGCCATTCTTACAATATTTCCACTGCCGGTAGCATCAACTATATATTGACACTCAAACCGCCGATTTTCCCCATTCCCACAAACAACATTTACTGACTTTACCCGCGCATTTTCAGATTCGACATCAGTTACAGTAGAATTCAGGAGCAAATTCACTCCGCATTTTTTCAGGAGTAAAAGAATCGCCAGGCGCATTGCGTCTGGATTTACACAAAGGCCATATACGGTTCGGAAGTCACAAACCGGCCCGATATAGCCGCCGGGAACGGTTTTGCATATCTCAAGCAGTTCGTCCAATATGCCGCCCACACATTTCTCGCCTCTTGAAGAATACACACCTAATATTGGCATTCCAGAACAAGCATCTCCACCGACAGTTCCTTCGCTTCCTATTAATAGAATACGGTTTCCTGTTTTAGCTGCGGTAATCGCTGCAGTTACCCCAGCAATCCCAACTCCCACGATAATTATATCTTGCTTTATATTAACTGACATGAAACACCTGTATTGTCATTTAATCTTCCTTGGGTAAATTCCCCGACCCTTGGGTCGGCTTTGATTATTTGATGTATACTATAAGATGGACGAACATATATACAAAAGACATAATTTTAAGTGCTGTGCCGTTGTAAGTACCGGAGATCACCGGTGTTTCTTCAAAGGCAGCAAGCGCTGGGGTCAAATTTTCCGGGCCAGTAGCTGTAATCTGTAAACCATTTACGGATTTGCACCATTCCACACAGATGAAACCGGAAGGAGTCGCGACAGAGCCTTTTACGGCATTAAAACTGCCGGGACAGGGAGACAGCAGGAACTTTTTAAATCCTGGCTCCAGCGGCCTTACTCCAAGTACCCAGGCGTGATAGTAATACACCGGCAGACTGCTCCAGGCATGGCAAAGACTGCCTGCTCCACCAAAATCAGCAGCTCCTCTCGCGGTTTCCCACAAACTGGTGGCACCAGACAATATCATCGGGTCAAAACTGCGTTTCAGAGCAGCAGCTACATATTTCCGGGCTTGCGACGATAATGGCATCAGCGCGGAGAGCATGTAAAGCATGGCGCTGAAAGTCACCTCTTCCAGTTTGCCGGAATAAACCGTCTGCAACAAAACGTGCAATTTTTCTGCGGGAACGATGTTATTATATAACACCAGAAACTGGATATGGTCGTGATATTCCTGAAGTTTTCCACCGATCATTTTTGTTGCATAACAATTCTGTCCGGCATCCCAAAAATTACGGTTAATCGCATCTTTCAACTTTTCCGCAATCTCAATATACGTTGTGGCTCTGCCTTTTTGTCCGCTGCGTTGGAGCATTTCAGCGTATGAGCGGAGCATTTCATAAAAATATAAATTGTAAGGTGCGTGGTATTCATCCTCCAGGGAACCCACTGTCGACAGACCCGGAGCCCATTCGTAAAAATGCCACATCTCTTTGCCGATATTGAGCCGGTACAAACCGTTATCCGGATTATGCAGTTCCAGTATTTTTCCGATCATGAATTCTATTTGCGAATCGAATTTACGGAAAAGCTCGCTGCAACCGCTGTGCATCCAATGCTCGTTCAATTCCGACACCCATACAAAACTGAATATCGGAATAGTCATCGCGCGTTTAGTGGGTGCACATAGTTCCAGCAGGCCGTCCGGGCGAATTCCTCTTCCGAGCAGGTCAAGCGAAGCTGCGGCGAAATCATAGTTTCCCCATAAATAGTAACCGTAAATCATCTGGTTCCGGGAGTCGTAGGCATAAAGCGCCTGTTCCCGCCACGGACAATCTTCGTAATGTTCGTGCATGCAAAGCTCGAGTGTCTTGACGCTAATCTCATGCGTCTGATTTGCCAGCGTGTTGTCGCTTTGAAAATATCCCTGTGGAGGCAATGGCAGACTGAGCGGTCTTATCCCGGCGTAGAGGATTGAAACCGGAGTTTGTGCATTGGTAATGTTCAATTGGATGTAGCGTCCACCGATGCGTCTGAACGGCAGCAGATGACAGTTCAAGCCGTCTTTGCAGATATGGCGATCGGTAAAATTCCTGCCGCCGACTTTGTTCCGGACTTTGCCATCCAGCAGATGCTCGCCATGTGAGATGTCAATTACGGTTCCGGCAGAAGCGAAAAGCTCAATGTCAACCAAACCTACGTTTTCCATGCCGAGATCAACGATGATGAACCAGCCGTTCGCGGCGGCTTGGGGTTGTTTGAACAACAGTGAACAGTTCTGTGAACCGTTCAGTACCGGATTGGATTTTGAATACTCCGATTGAAATCCTTCAAAAACCCGTGTTAAATCATAATGTCCCATCAGGTCATTAGCCACGGTATCTGCAAATGTTTCCAGTTCTTTTTCCCGCAAAATACTTCCCTGCATCACGACTTGAGTTGGAATACGCGGTTTAATCACTAACGGCGGCACCGGTCTAGGGGACAATTTTTTCCAGAATCCGCCTGTGGCGCTTCCCCGGGTTTCCGCCATAGGCCAGGCTGAATCATCAAAATCCGGATTCAGCCAATCCAAATCATTACGAGCGTCAAACATGGTGACAAAACCAAGCTGGCTCGTAAGACGCGGCAATCCGCCTGATTGAAATGCAGGAGACTGAATGCATTTCCAACTGCCATTCGAAATGATTTCATGAGCGTTGTTTTTCAGTACGGCAATCATCCCGGCCCGGCCAGGTGTATACGTTGAAAAATCAGCTCCGCAGTAATATGCCAAAACACAAAACACATTCTTGCCGGGCTTCAGCAGCGATTCAACCTGAAATTCGCTGTAAGTCTTTTCCTCCGGATAATCGCTGAACTGGCCGCGCCCGATTTCCTGTCCGTTCAGATATGCGACAAAATCAGTGTCGGCGGAAATATACAACTTTCCGCTGCTACTATCTTCAACTGAAAATTCTTTTCTGAAGCAGACATACTGATGCTCGCTGTCCCCGGTTTGTTTTTTCCATATCCAACTGGCATTACGAAATAAGTTGTCCATAAAATCTGATCCTTTTGTGATTTGTTTGGCTGCAATAAGATCAGCCTTGTTTTTTGTTTCCGATTGTTAGCGCCAGTGTCGTCATCCGGCAAATCCGGCACTTAAGACAGGAAAGCGATGTCGTCTCCACGCAAATTGTTTTCAATGACCATGGAAAACCCATTCCAGTGCCAGTTGGAATTTTTGGTGTTTCCAACAACGACACGCAGCGTATTCACTCCGTCGCGCAATGCGGCTTTCACTTTAAAGGTCTTGAATGGAACAGGTCAGATATAGCGGCGATGCACATGACAAAGATCAATGAACCCTTGTTGGGCTTTTTTCCCTGGATTGGCTCATTTCATGGCGACACTTTCCCGAGCGTGTTGGTCGGCAGAAAACGGTACGGGATCGAGAAAGTCAGCGCCAAAGTTTACGACAAAATCCTGCGGCTTGGTCGGCTCGCCTTCGCGGATATTCCTCATAGGAGACCATCCCTGCAGCGCGGAACCGGTGGCCGTAGCCAGCCAGGCATCGGCGACTTCCTGGCGCGAATGCGGCAGGGGCCAGGTTGCCCCCGCACGTAGACACTCCGCCTGCAATACCGCCCATTTTATGAGGAAGGCGTAGAGCACAGGCAGATGCCCCTGCCGAACGCGCCAGAGCAGATCCGGGTCGTTTT
>CAZION010000271.1:0-5612 GCA_964540865.1 uncultured Victivallis sp. | reverse complement strand
CGACGGCATTGCAGATTATTGTGAACGCACAGAATCCACTCAATAGTAATGTGTTAATCTTTTTCATAAAACCCCCTTAAATTATATTTTGATACTGAAAATTATTTCAAGGTCAGATTACGCGGATATGCCCCGGGACTCCGTGCGGATCCGATGTTTGTTTTACGGCATAATCCTGAAAAGCTACTTTATTTTTGCACCTGCCGGACTTCAACATCATCCAGGAAGGCTTCGCCGCTACCGTAAAGTGCCAGCGAAATAAACATCAGCCGGGTTCCGGCTGGAGCAATAAAATTAATCGAATTGCCCTGCCAATCCGGTTTCAGGGGAAATCCGACTTCAACTGTTTTTCCCAATTCATTGCCTTGTGACCGGTTGGTATTGTCGTAAAACATTACAAACGCACGAAGGCTGTTTAACCCGGGAGAGTTTTCATATTTGCCCCTTGCCTTGAAACTTAATTGATACTTAACAGCCTCGGTGTTTTCCGGCAGGGTAATACTCTGGTTAATCCGGCTGGAAATCTCCGGTTTGCCTTTGTCGTCGCGGAATTCGTTTACGGCAAGAGGTGTAATCAGGGCAGCGCAGCGAGTTCCGGATGCAGGATTATCAGTACTGATTCTCCTGCTTGTCAGGGGGGATATTTTTTCCTTCAATGCGTCGCCATCTTTCTGATGAACATAAAAAGCACCAGCCCAGTTATTAAGCGGGGGCTGCTTCAGATCCACTTTCCCATCTTCAAAATCACTGAATTTCAGCAGGTTTTCCCCCCGTTGAGATGTTTTCTGACTTCCCGCTCCTGCATCAGGAGTTTCGGAGCCTTTGTTGTCAGCGCCTGAAACAATTGCAACCATCAATAGACACGCCGCCGTCTGCACGAATTTTTCTGTTGTCCTCATCTTTTTTACCTCAGATTATAATTATTTTAAATACTGCTATGGAAACATTTATGCTTGCCTCCCAACAAATATGACTTTCAATAATCTGGTGATAGCGGACTCCAGAAAAATGATTTTGTCCTGCAGTTAGTCCAGCCCGGAGAATCATCATCGGGAATTGAGCCCCATCTTCTGCTTTCAACGTGCCCGTCGGCGAAGACAACATTTGCCTGCAGGCTATGTCGGTATATGACCGGGGATTTATCCGTGACACCATCATCAACCCATGTTTTAGTAGTTGAAGAAGCATATGCGCCTGAAGCAGTACCAGCGATGTCCATGGATAAAGAGGTTTCTGATATTTTCTTAAACTGGGACAACTTACGAAAATGAGCCTTTGCATTCAATGAGATTAAATTATTATATCCGTATGTAAATAAATATGTACTACTGCCAATCGGTTTTTGTGTAGGAACTCTCGGACAGCTTAACACGCATCTTTCCGTCGCAGTGATAGCACCAATATGTTTCCCTTTAGCTAGATTTGGCAGATATGGCATGAGAAGTCCCGCATTTGGGTCTGATGAATACCAATATTTGGGAACACTGGAGATTGAATACGGCGGCAAATTGTCTGCATAGTCATCGGCATAGAGCAGGAATGCATACCCAAGCTGTTTTAAGTTGCCAATACATTCAATGTCTCTTGCCTTGTCTTTCGCCATTTTAAGCGCTGGCAACAGCATGGCTGCCAGGATTCCTATGATCGCTATTACAACGAGGAGCTCGACAAGTGTGAACATATACGAGTTATGGCTTTTCTCGCCTGTCTTCTGTCCTACAATTACAGACCACGGACCACCGACCACGGACCGCTGGTCACTGACCACCGGCCTCTGGAACATTGTCGTCTTCATCCTGCACCTCTTTCCCTTTGTATAAAAGACTAATTGTTTGACTGCGAAAAACATAAGTCGCACGAAAAAAATAAAACAAGATTCTTTCACCACTAATCCGCACTAACAAGATACACTAACGAATATTTGCTTTGAGTTTGCTTTTGAAGCAAAACCAAAATCACAGCAAGGTTTGTATTTTATATTCAGAACATCCTGCTATCCTGTAATTCCCAAAATCCGAATCCAACTACAGGCTAAAGCCTGTGTTACTTTAAATCCCAAGCTAAAGCTTGAACTCCAACTAATTCGTATCTCGATTTGTAATCTCTAATTCATGATTTTTTATGGCGATTCGTAATTCGTAATTTCTAATTCGTAATTGCTGTTTTCCCTCTTGCCCCTTACCTCTTGCCTTTTAATCCCTGACACGATCCCCTGATGATCAATTCCGGCTCCAAGCTTATTTTTGGTTTTTTTATCGGCTCCTTCTTTATTTGTCTGACTATCATCTCAAGACATAAGCCTCCGAGTTCATCAAGCTTGGTATTGAATGTCGTCAACGGAACTTTGAGGTTTGAACCGTTCAGCATGTTGCCATTGCCAATGACTGACAGATCACCTGGCACTGCCAAGCATTTCTCCTCAGCCGCTTTCATCACTCCTACGGCAATGAAATCCTCCAGAGCATAAACTGCCGATGGAATTTTTCCTGAATTCAGCATCTCGGAGAAAACAGCATACCCGCCTTCTTCCCCATAATTGCATGACCTGAAGAAACTCTCGTCAACTTCGAGCTTGAAATGGTTCATGGCGTGCTTATATGCGGAGTAGGCCAGCGGCGTACTCCTTGCGAAATATGGGCCTGAAAGCACGGAGATCTTGCTGTGCCCTAATGAGTGCAAATATTCAACTGCCTTGTAGGTCGCAGTGAAACTGTCAATTGTGACGGAAAGCAGTTCTTCACCGTAAATGTCGTTATTCGCCAGCACAAATGGAATCCCGTTTTGCTTTAGAAGGAAAATCGAACTTTGAGGAAGCTCTGTCAAGACTATAAGGCCGTCGAAATTTTCCGTCCGTATGAAATCGTCAATGGAATAGTTTTTTATGCAAAAAGTTTTCAGATTACATGGCATTGTTTTAGCCTTTCCCGATATCCCCTTGAGAATCATGGACAAGTATGGATGGGTCATATCGTCAAAATCTGCAAGCAGGACGCCGATCACCGGGAAAGAAGAAATATTTTTTGTTTTGGCTCTTTTGGACGCCTGACCTTTCTTCTCTTTCCGCAAGTCGTTCACCACGGATCCTTTTCCCTGAACACAATGGATTACGCCATCGTGGGACAGATCGTTTATAGCCTTTACGGAAGTGTTGCGGCTAGTGGAAAACATTTTGGCTAGCTCGTTGACGGAAGGAAGAGTGTCTCCCGGCTTATATTTCCCCTGCCTGATCTCTTCCGTCAGCACGTCCTTTATTCTCTGATATACTGGAGTGCTCATGTGTTTATCCTTTAATAATGCTGGTTTACCATAACACTTTCTATATTTTAACACATGCTCTGAGCTTGTCAACAGGGAAATTAAATTAATTATGGAAGTTCTTACAGCAATGGTAATGCCTCGGTCTCCGTCAGCAGCGGCAGGCACATAGGCACAAAGTGGAAGAGGATAACAAAAAATGCCAGAGGGTATGAGCAAGGAGTGATATAACCTAGAAAATGAGTGTTGTTCGTGCCAATTTATCTCATGCCTTCTCTTCTTTGTGCCTATGTGCCTTTGTAACTCTCTTCCTTTAGGCTGAGGGATTGCAGCGCTGCTCTTGTCGTATATAAAAAGAAGCTATTCGATTATGTAATCTTCCAGATTTCGCCGATATGATTTCGGGATGCTCACGGCAAGGTCGAGAATCCCATCATCCTGATAAACAGAAGACAGGACTTTTCCGTTTTTGTAGGCGAGGGCGACTATGTCATGTCGGGACGGCGGAATTCTAAGTTTGACGATTTCAGTCTTATCCCTGGTCTTATATGTTATCGCGGCCAGAAGCGCATCGATCCCGATTCCGGTTTTTGCGGATATGAAAATGCCGTCGGGATTCATCGCCTTGAGTTTTGCCTTGAGGACGGGATCCTCCGCAATATCCGTCTTGTTGAAAACGGTGATTATATCCTTTTCCCCGGCTCCAAGCTCCTCGAGGACGGAAAGCGTGGTTTTCCAGTGTTCTTCGGCGTATATGCTGCTTATGTCCAGGACGTGTATGATGAAGTCTGCGAGCACCGCTTCTTCCAGGGTTGATTTGAAGGCTTCGACGAGGGCGTGCGGAAGTTTCCTTACAAAACCGACCGTGTCTGTCATCAGGATTGTCTGGTGGTTGGGAAGAGTAAGCTGGCGGGTCGTTGGATCAAGTGTTGCGAACAGTTTGTTTTCCACAAGCACGCTTGAGCCTGTCATGGCGTTAAGCAGGGAGGATTTTCCCGCATTGGTGTATCCTACAATTGCCGCATGTGGGATGCTTCCCTTTTCTCGCATTTTCCGCTGGGTGCTTCTCTGCTGTTTGACTTCTTTCAGTTCTTTTTGCAGTTGCGAAATCTTGGTTTTGATGATTCGCCTGTCAACTTCAATCTGCTGTTCTCCCGCACCTTTCACTCCGAATTTTCCGCCGACCTGACGTGAAAAATGGGTCCAGGCCCTTGTCAGCCTGGGCAGCGAATATTGAAGCCGCGCCAGCTCCACCTGAATCACGGATTCCCTTGTCGTCGCCCTTGTTGCAAATATGTCGAGGATGACTTCCTGCCTGTCAATGACGCAAAGCTTGGTGAGCTTCTCCCAGTTCCTCTGCTGGGATGGAGAGAGGTCGTGGTCGAAAACTATGCAGTCCGCCTTGAGCTCTGTTGCGAGCTCCGCAATTTCCTCGGATTTGCCGCTGCCGAGGAGAAAACGGGGGCTGGGAGCCCGCAATCCCACATTCAGCTCCTTTATCACTGGAATGCCAAGCGTCTTCATCAGCTCGTTAAGTTCCGAAAGATGTTCCGCCGCCTCTTCCTGGCTTACAATGAAATCATGGAACCCGATAAGAATTGCGCGTTCAACAATCCGTTTATTGTCTTTTGCCGTATCAATCATTTGTTTTTCCTTCTATAACTTTTTCCGGAAAATTTTCCGGTAAAAGTATTTTATCAATGCCGAGCAAAGTAATCCCACATTCCATGTTTGGCGAAAAATACATGTTAAAACTGTGAACTCAAACCCAATAATCCAGTAATCCATTAATCCGTCATCCAGCGGGATGACTGTGAATGAATTTCCAACCACAGAGTTTTTTAATTATCTTATTTTGCTTTTGATATTATTCTCCTTTGAAGCTCAATCATGTGCTTTTTAACGGAGCGCGGGTTTTCTAACCCGCGTTTTCTTATGTTGGCGGGTAAGAAAACCCGCCCTCCGTTTCTTATTGATAAAACTGCGGCCACCGCAGCAGGCCGCTGACTTCTTTTGGGTTGAGGGCAACCCCCCCCTTAGTATAAGCTAAGGAATTTCAAAGTTATCTTAGTAATGCGGGCTTTAGCCTGCATTTTTTTTTCGCTTTGTTTGAAAACAGGCTGAAGCCTGTGTTACTTTAGAACATGCCTTGCGGCATTGACTACGAATAAATTAAGATTAGTTTTCGTTGGTAGTTAAGCCCGCAAGGGCTGTTTTTTTATTTAATTTAGTGTTTTTCAAAAACTTTGTGCCTCTGTGCCTTTGTATCTCTGTAACTGTTTTAAAAAAGTTGCGGCTTCCAGCCGCCTAATTTAATGCTAAGGAAATTCAAAATGTTTTATAAAAAAATAAAAGCC
>CAZION010000270.1:0-5756 GCA_964540865.1 uncultured Victivallis sp. | reverse complement strand
CGGAACAGGAATGTCTCCGACAGGCGGCAAAGATTTCCGAACTGGGATTCAAAGCTGTACTGGAGAATATCCGTCCCGGCATGACAGAAATCCAACTGGCCGGTATCGCCACTGCCGCCATGCTCTCATCCGGCGCGGAAGCGACCGGCTATCCTATCTGGTGCTGCAGCGGACCTAATTCCATTCAGGCGATCAGCCGCCCGACACACCGCAAAGTCCTGACCGGCGAAATCATTCATTTCAGCGTCGGTGCAAAGGTTGACGGTTACAGTGCCAGCATCGGGCGTCCGATCGTTCTTGGCAAATGTCCGGAAGAAATGAAACGTTTCCTGCAAGTCGGGCTCGACGCCGAAAATATGACTATCGGCCTTATGAGGGCTGGGACTCCCGCTTCGGATGTTGCGAAAAAAGTTCATGGCTTTATTACTGAAAAAGGTTACGGTCATGCCATCCTCTACGGACCGGCTCACGGGTGCGGGCAGATGGAATGCGAATTCCCGTTTGTGGAAACATCTTCAACGCTTACGCTGGAAGAAAACATGACGTTCATGGTTGATGTTTTCCTGGGTGAAAAGAATATGGGATTCCGTTGGGAAGACGGAATCATCATCAGAAACGGAGCCGCAGAAGAGCTCTCATCATATAAAAGGCAGTTGAATATTCTGGAGGCCTAACCCGGCATAGCCGGAACCAAATCCGAAACTCGAATATCGAAATCCGAAACAAATTCGAATTAATAAAATTCAAAAATCTTGCACTGAAAACACAAGATTTAACTTTTGAGGTACTAATATGATGATAGACATTCATGGCCATTTTGGCAACATAAACCAGGCGCCGTTCTGGGCGGCGGACGAGAAAAAGCTGGAGACTTACTGCGATGAATCCGGAGTCGAGCTGCTCTGTCTGTCCTCTTCAAAATCCTTGATGTACGATACCAAAGAAGGCAATGCTGAATTGGATGCGGCATTAAAAAAGACTAAAAGGCTCCTTGGATATGTCGTGGTGAATCCGGTATTCCCGGAAACGGCCAGCGAATTGCATCTGCTGAAGGAGAATCCGAAGTTTCGCGGTGTGAAAATCCATCCCGATTACCACGGCTATGATCTCGCTTCAAAATCGGTGATAAAATTTTTAGACAGGATCGCCGATCAGGTGAAACTGATGCTGATCCATGTGTCCTGCATGCCTGGAACCGGTTTTGCCGATGCGGTCAGGGTTGCGAATTTCGCAAAGCGCCATCCTAAAACAGATTTTGTGCTGGCACACATGGCAGGCATCTACCAGAACGGTCACTATCCTTATTTCCCAAACCTTCAGGGATGCGAAGAAGTTGCCTCCATGAAACTGAACAATGTCTACATCGACACCGCTCACTACCTGATGTACGTCTATCCGGGGGTTATGAAAAGAATGGTCGAGCTGGCCGGTGCTGATCATATCGTTTTCGGAACCGACACTCCGCTCCAGGGGCCGATGCAGATGCGCTTTGCCATTGAGACCATAAGGGCTCTGAAAATATCGGATGCGGACAAAAATAAAATACTTTACGGTAACGCGAAAAAAATACTGAGGATAAAGAATCTCCTGATCTCCTCGGGGCCTTCGGCTCCTTCGGTAGATCCGGAGATTCTTTATAATGAAAGATTAAAATGAATAATCAGGAAGGGCATAAAACGTGGGTGATCCCCGACGGCTGGCTGCCACCGGCAGGAGGCGACGGCGATTTGATCAATCACGAATCGCTGATGATCATGAATACAGGGAAGAAAAAAGCGCAGATCAAAGTGGACATCTACTTTGATGACCGGGATCCGGTCCGTGATTTGCCGCTGACAGTCGAGGCGGAAAGAATCAAGGCAATACGTTTGGATTCGCCTGACGAACTCGGATTCAAGCTTCCACGGGCCACCCAGTATGCATTGAGAATAAAAAGTGATGTCAAGGTGATTGTCCAATACGGACGCATGGATGTCCGGCAAGCCAACCTGGCATATTATGGAACGATGGCGTATCCGATAATATAAAACACGTAATAACATTAACCACGAAACACACGAAAAGTAAATAATTCATGATTATTACAAGAACATGAATCGAATCATATTTTTCGTGCATTTCGTATGTTTCGTGGTAAAAAACAGGGGGAATCAAAATGAAATTAAGGGATAAATTCTGGTTGTGGGGACAAGACATCGGCGTCCATCACAAGTATGGTGCTCACTATAATTTGCCGGGAGTGAACCGGATGGATTCTGCGGACGGCTGCAAGTTCTTCGGGATTCCGAACTGCTGTCGGGTGGCGATGGGGGATGGCCCATTCCCGCCGTTTGACGCGGAAGCGGAAAAAATCAAGGACTGCAAACAGGTTGTCTGGTCGGCAGTAGGCGCAGGCGGGCTTAGCCAGCATAATGAGGACAAAAGCGACTTGGATGAAGTTCTGCGTCAGGCTGCAATACACCCCAATGTCACCGGAGCCGTCCTTGATGACTTCTTCAAGTCGGTGGAAGGATTTAAGACCTCCGGCTCGATCGCCCGACATACGGTCGGCAGTATCGCATCCATGCGGCAAAAACTACATAGTTTCCCAAAGCGGAAACTCGATTTGTGGATGGTGTGGTATTCATATCAGTTGGATTTTGACGTCGCCGATTACATCTCATTGTGCGATGTCGTTACATTGTGGACGTGGAAAGGTTCGGATCTCGCGAACCTTGATGCAAATATCAGCAAATTCATAAAGAAGACCCCCGGCAAACGTCGCCTAGCCGGGTGTTACATGTGGAACTATGGCGAATGCAAGCCATTGTCAAATAAGGAAATGCAGGATCAGCTTGACTGCTATTATCGCCATATGAAAAATGGAGATATCGAAGGCATCGTACTGTGTTCCAACTGCATTGCCGACATTGGTTTGGAGGCCGTGGAGATCACGCGGCGCTGGCTCGACAAAGTCGGGGAAGAGGAAATAAATTAATTGAATTGTTGAAACTGCAATTGACCATTAAAGAGAAAGGAAAAGCATTATGGAGAAGATGGAAAAAAGCTGCAAGCCGTTTAGTTTCACACTTATCGAACTCCTCGTTGTGATTGCGATCATCGCAATTCTCGCTGGCATGCTTTTACCGGCTTTGAGTAAGGCGCGAGAACAGGCTAAGGGCACTGTATGCAAAAGCAATCTCAAGCAAATGGGTACTAGTTTCGCCCTTTACCTGGGTGATTACAATGAATACATAATTCCGGACTATCCTCTAGCCCGACCACAATGGAATCTTAAACTGGCTGATTATATTTATGGAGGGAACTTCGCCGATAATACTAGCGCCTGGCTGAAGTCGGTTTACGTATGCCCAAGCGATACTCACACGGGCTCGAGTGAGTGTATCGGTATTGGTCAAGAAAGAATATCTTATGGTATAAATCCATATATCACCCGCGATTACAAAAGTTGGGGTGTTCCCAAATTCCCTCTTAAAGTAACTGATATACCTATGCCCGCCGGACATGCCTTAATCAATGACATTAATCCGACAATTGTCGGTTCCAATGACACCGTTGGACACTTTATAGGAGGTGTGACTAGTCCGTCCAGTCGGCATACTCAGGTAAATATTTTGATGGTGGAAGGGAATGTCATGATGGTTAATTATGCGCTCGCAACTAATTCCGGTATAAACCATAATAGTCAACCTTGGAACTACATGTTAAAACCATTTCCGAAAACGTATTATTGAGGTTCATCATTATGAGCAGGAAAACTTTAGTTAAAGAGACGACAACAATGTTCAAAAACATCCTGATAGTGATGATGTTCTATACCTGTATCACTGCCGCTCTGGCCGAAAGTGAAAAGCCGTTTGATAATCTGCTTGTCAACGGTGACTTTGAAAAAGGCGGTGATTTGCCGGAAGGCTGGAGATTCATCTGCCCCAAAGGGAATCTGCCACCGGACCGGCTCTGTGAGTTTTTTGAATATGGACAGACCAAGGCCCCGGTCGGCAACCGTTCGCTTTGCCTGAAGGAAAATGACGGGATGGCGGGTATCCGCCAAGAGGTGACGGCGGTTCCCTCCAGCGAGTATGAATACAAATTGTCCGGATATTTCAAGACCGAAAAATATTCCGGCAAATTGCTGCGTCTGGCGGTTATAGACAGGGGCTGGACCAAGTGGTATGCATTCATTGATGTAAAAAAAGACAACCAAGACTGGACGCTGGTGGAGAAGACGTTCAAGATGCCGGAAACCGGCAAGGGGTTTGCCGTTGTCTGTTACGCGGAGAATTTTACCGGAAAGGCATGGGTGGACGGCATCAAGCTCGAAATGGTGCGCAAGCTGACGGGTGATGAATTGCCGACTGAATATGTCGAAGAGAAAAAGCAGGAACAGAAAAAAGCGGCGGCGGTCACGGCCAAGGACATTTCCGTCAAGCGTTTCTATCCGCTTGGCGCCAGCGGACTTTTTGTCGAAGGAGAATCCATCCTGCTTCGCCTGCAGGGCGTGAATGATCTGCCGGAGAAAGCCGAGTTGACCGTCAACCTTTCCGGAAAAGATTTCTACGGTGCGCCGACAATCAAGAAATCCTTCACATTCACAGCCGAAGGAAAAGCGGAGTTTGTTCATGACATCAACCTTGGTCCGGCACAATCGAAGAACGGGTTTACCATCATAACCGGCAACCTGACACAGGGGAGCACGGTCCTTGAAAATCTTTCCACGACTTTCTGCATCATCAAGCCGGTTACCGAACGGGACCCGTTTTTCTTCCTTAACGGCATGGGCGCCGGTGACAAATTCACCATCAAAGGAACGAAGATGATAGGCTTCGCCGGAAGACAGATCGGATTAAGCTTCGGTTTTGTGCCGGAACCCCTTCGCGGCAAATGGAGCAATTATATTTCCAATGAACTGCATCCGCCTAGTGACCGGAATACCAGTTTTTGGGAATCAGATCTGTTGCTGACTGTTGCGTTGAATATGACTTCATGGGTCACTGTACCTGTATGGCATAAAAAGGAGGTGGAGGCGCACAAAAAGGAGGGCAAATTCCCCTATCCGGATGAGTTCTTTCAGGAATTTGGCGATTTTGTGGAGGCGCTGGCTATAGCCGTTCAAGGGCGGGTCAACGCCTGGGACTTGGTGGAGGAAATTGATGCCGTATATTCTATCGCCCAGGATTTCAAAAAAGGTGAATACGAAATCGAGCGGTATAACCGGATGGTGAAAATCGCCTACGAACGAATAAAAAAGATCAATCCCGGAGCAGAGGTCAGAGCGATTGGCGTCAGTCTCGATTCCGAACTATGCACCACTCCCCGTTTTTCTTTGACGCGTACCAAACTCCTGCCGGTCATCAAGGATTATTTCGACATCATCGGACCGGATATGTACAACGGTCCCTTTGTCATGAATGAAAGCAATTATCGCTCAATCAGTCCCGAATTGTGGAAATTCCGTGAATGCCTTCTGGACACAGTGGCGCTGCAGGCATCGCTTCCTGGGAAAAAACGTGAAATCGCCATTTTAGAAAAGGGAGTGAGTTTCCCGTATCATGTTGCGCTGGATCACCCGATGGCCAGGCGATTCGCCGCGATCACCGCACGCAATCTCATCATAGCTCGTTCCGTCCACGAGTTGAAGACATACAACTTCTTCTATGGCGCCGGTGGCGCGGCATATTCCATTTTTACGAAAAAGCTCGCCTCCACCGACGACAATCCGATTGAAGATTTCGGGTTGTGGAAAGGGATGTTGGACT
>CAZION010000269.1:0-5803 GCA_964540865.1 uncultured Victivallis sp. | reverse complement strand
AATCCGGATGTTCCACGTGATATTTATCCCACCATTTCGTGTACGCATGGCCGCCCTCAAAGCGGAAAGAATACAATGTCGCCCTCTGCATGCGGAACCACGCTTTAACCTGCACCTCATATTCGCCTGAAAATGTTCCCCTGTTCAGCTTCCGCTGGACAATCTGTGGATGGTAACGGTACTCGAAGGACGGCAGACGTATGGTGTTTTTGCAAATTACATCCTCGCCCAAGGGGCCGGGCCAGAACCATCTGACATCGAGATATTTCTGCAGGAAAGTATATACGGCATTCGCAGTTCCAAACTCAGTCTGCGTGATTCCCACCATTATGTCACGCCCTGCGATTACAAGATCCTTTCCGTTGCAGGCGATCAATATCTCTTCTGGATTTTCAAATTTGAGTTTCAATCCCGGATAAATGCTCTCAAGTTTAGGCTGGATGCCCACCCAGATTGCGTGAGCCGGGGTGTTTGTCGAATCATTGAGAACGATATTCACCTCCGCCCCGCTTATTTTCTGGATATAGGACGCCAGCTCCTTTGCGGCCTGCATGGTTTCCTGCGAAGCGTTCTTGTCCACGGAAATGGGAAGCACGCTCAAGTTGTTTTCCACCAATAAAAGCTCTTGACCCTTTGTCGCACTCCAAAGAGATGCGCCCGAAAATAAAATCATCGCCGTCAATAGAATTCTTTTCATACTGTCCTTTCTTTTTATACTTCAATAATGCGGCCAGGGCCCGCGACTTTCTTTTGATGCAAAGCATCCTTGGAGTGCGCAGGCTTGACTGCGCTTTGGTTTGCGACGGCCTGTCCACCATAGCTTCCCAGCGACGGTGGAAGTCGCCTTCCAGCGCTTCGCTTAGTTTAAAAGCGGCATCGAGCCGCCGCACTCCAAAAGAGCGCATTCGCGCTCATAAATACATAAACTTTGAAATTCCTATACGTTGAACCCAAAACACTCTTTCCCCGATAATCAATCCGGCCCCAGCCAACCTACAGTTAATGTCGTTACAGGAGACGGCTCATACCAGAAAGGAGTGTAATTAAGGGCATTTGTGCAGGTAAGTGAAAAAGAATGCCTTGCCCTGGAATCGGCATGACCGTCCAAATAAAAGACATTGGCACTGTTGCCATGCCCGAAACGGGGTGACTTGTGGACTTCAATCCCAGGATAGACTCTATTACTGTAACTGTCCATGAAATACATGAGCCGTTCCGGTCTTGTAAATTTATTTTTATTTCTAAGGGCATTTGTATTCCATGCCGCATTAATGCCAATAGAGATATAGAAGGGAAGGGCGGCGTCACCGGTGTGAAATATGCTGTTTATCCCTCCCGCCCGCATTGTTTCCGCAGAGACTGCCGGGCAGGCGTAATTGCACACAGGGCCGGTAGCTGCAGTGCCGCAAAGAAATGAGTTTGTCTTTAGGTATTCTGGAGACCCCGCCTTTGCGCCGGTCAAATATTGGTCAAAACGATGTGCTCCAGTAATACTGTAACTCAATACATAGTTATAATCCTCAAAGTAATAAAGCGCGGCGGAGCCAACTTGCTTTATGTTGTTAAGGCAGCTGGCTTTCTTGGCCACATCGCGCGCCTTGCCAAGTGCAGGCAGAAGCATTGAAGCCAGTATTGCGATGATCGCAATTACCACCAGGAGCTCAATTAATGTAAAATTAATTGAGCGCTTCGCCCTTCGTGCTACGCCTTGGTAGGCCAGGAGCTCGATGAGTGTGAAATATTTTCTTGCAGAAAATATTTCACTTGTTGGAGTTTTTGATTTTTCGCGTTTCATGTCATCACCCTGTTTTTTAGTTGCCATGTAGCGCAATTTATTGCGCGTCTCATTCAAAGAACGGCGTATAAATTCGCCTACTACGAACAATTGATTCCCGGAAATTCATTTAACTTAGATATAACTCTGTGCCTTTGTGCCTCTGCAACTTTGTCACTTAGCTTCGGTTAACATCAAGATATTCTCCCGGTACACTTTCTGTCTAAGTTCCTCTGGAACTTTCAGTCGGTCCATGAGTCTTACATGGAAATCGATCATAATGCTGATCGATTCCTTGCTTCGTGCGTCATTTATGAAATATGAACAGTCGGTGCCGAAGCACAGCTTGCCGACAACCGCCGTGTCGAGTTTTCCGTCAGGCGAGAAAATCTGCGCCCACATGTCCATGGAGCGGCGATAGCTTGTACCGCCGGAAAGATCGGCGTAGATGTTCTTGTGGCTGGAACACATCTTCCAGGCCTCCTCCCACCAGGGGTTGCCGAAGTGTGCCATCTGGATCTTCAAATCCGGAAAGGCGCGTGCAATACGGTCAAGCGCGGCCGGTCTCATGGCCGTGATGTCCGTATAGGTCTTTCTGCCATGCAATCCGCCGGGCTCAAAAACTTCAGTGCCCAGGTATCCAGTGTGGAATACGGCAAGCCCGTGCCTCCCGCGTATTACATCATATATTGGGAAATATGAATCATGACCGTACGATTTCTCCGGCGAGATGAATTTTATGCCGACTGCGCCAAGCTGGAAAAGCCGGTCTATCTCCTCAGGAGATGTAATGTCAATATCCACCTGCGGCACCGGGATTACGTAGTCTCCGAAAATATTTTTCAATTCGAAAGTGACTTCCGGCGGATCCAGCAAGACAACCTGGTCGATGCCGAGCTTCACGCTGTCGTTGACATACTCCTGCGGAGTCTGTTTCCCCGGAACCCAGGCGGTCATGAGCGGTTTAGCCAGTTTTCCTGCCGAATTCTTGTTGGCGTGCATGCCGTGAATGTGTGAATCAATAAACATTATTTCTTATTCTCCTGTTTTATCTGCGCATCATAATTATTTTCCTGCGGAAAATAATTTCATGTTCTTCTCTGCTTCTTTGTGCCTGTCTTATTTAAAACTGAGGCAGATATTCCTTTGTGGCCGCGAGCAGTTCCTCTCCCATTTTCCGGATGTCAGACGGTGGAAGCTTGGAGCACGCCGGATCCAGCATCAGCGCTTTCAGCGCAAGCTCCTTGTTGCCGGTCAGCGCGGCCTCCAAAGTCATTTTCTGCACCTGGCAATGCGATTCAAGCAGGCTGCGCAGCGGTTCCGGCATGGAGCCGATGCCTATCGGCGCGAATCCTGAGGAGTCGACCAGGCCCAGCGTTTCAACCACGGCGCCGCGGGGCAGATTGTCAATCTGTCCGACGTTGGGCAGGTTTACTACATCTACAAATGGCGTGTTGGTTACAAAGGCCTTCATGATGTCCATGGCGGTTTCCCTGCTGCGTGGGGGGATTTCTTTCTCGCCCGACGTAAGCTTCAACGTATATCCCCTGTTTTTATCGAGCATCAGTTTGCGTTCTTCAACCGTTGTCCGTACCAGCTTGAATCGCTTCAGCATTGCCTTGTCTGTCAGGTATGCCGGGAAATATTCGCAAGTGTGCCTGTCTTCATTGTAAGTGAGCATTCCATACTGCTTCAGCAATTCTTCGCAAAGGTCAAAGTCATGTATCCTTGGTGTATCCCTTGGTGCACGGTCTAGGGCTTCATTAAGCGAAATGCCCTTAAGTTTTTTCAGCAGAAGCGGATAGCCGTCTTCGCCCTTGACTTTGAAATTAAGAAGCCAGAAGAAGTGGTTGATGCCGCCAAAGCGTACTGAAATGTCCTTTTCCTCGACCTGAAGCAGCCTTTTGATAAGACCGTAAGTGCTGAAGAGGCCATGACATAGCCCTACTGTTCGCAGAGATGTCGTCTGGGCTATGGCTCCGGTCAGACCGGCCATCGGATTGGTGTAGTTCAACACGACTGCCCGCGGTGAAAGTTTTTCGATTTTGCGGGCCATTTTTTCGAATACCGGCACATTGCGCAGAAGCCGTGACCATCCGCCCGGGCCGACGGAATCACCGACTGTCTGCCAGATCCCGTAGCGTTCTGGTATTTTCAGGTCGTGCTTCATCATGTCCAGCCCGCCGGTGGAGATGGTGATCACCACGAAATCGGCATTTCTGAAGGCCATGTTTTCATCACTCGTGGGGATGAATTTGAAATTACGGCCGAGCTTTTTGGCCAGGTGTGTCATCGCTTCCTGTATTTCCCGGGCTGCTTTCAGATTCGGGTCAAGAAGAACTATTTCGCTGCCGATAAGTTCATCCGTCTGTATCAAGTCACTGAGGAGTCTTGGGCACCAGTTGTAACTGCCGCCACCCACCATTACGATTTTAGTCTTATGGGACATTGTTATCCTTGTTTTTAATTGTTTGAATACCGAATATTCAATCACTCTTCGCTGAAGCTACGCACAACATGCAATTCCCTCTTCTGCGAATTGCGAAATTCGCACTTGGACTGCGGCAATTTATTGCCGCCTTTAATGACGGAATTTATTCCGTCCAGTAAATGTCGCGAAATGAATTTCGCTAAACAAGGCGGTGATAAATCACCGCACTCCAAGTGATTCGCTTCGCCAATCAATAAATCTAAAATCGGGAATGGTAAAACAAAAACACACGCTAAAGACGTGAACTCCAACAGGAATTCCCAACTTACTCGCCTTCGAACTCCGGAAATCTTACGTTTATGCCTTCTGTAGTCCTCTCCGATTCTCCGTTTCACCGGTTCTCCGATTCATTTCCCAACCGATCACTGGTCACTGGTCACTGGTCACTGGTCACTTTCCCCACCGATTCCCTCATGACAAGCGAGGTTGGGATTTTAATGGCGTGTACATCGCCGGGGGTTCCGTTTTCAAAAATATCTATAAGCAGATCAACCGCCTGTCTGCCCATGGAATAACAAGGCTGCTTTATCGTTGTCAAAGGCGGATTGCAACTGGCCCCTTCCTTTATATCATCGAACCCGATTATCGAGATGTCGCCCGGAACATTCAATCCTAAATCCTTAAGTATTCCAATGGCTTCGATTGCAATACTGTCATTTTGACACCAGAACGCCGTAGGGTGTTCTTTCATGTCAAGTATCTTCCTGATATTCGCTTTCAGGCTCGCTTCCTTCCCGTCGTATATGGAGATCCATGCGGGGTCGACCCTCAGATTGCATTTCTTGAAGCATTCCATCATCATCTTTGCCCGCTCGCCGGCATAATAGTTGAACATCTCGTCTTTTCTGCTGTTGATGAAACTGGAGAATACGCCTATCTTCCGATGCCCGTTGTTCCAAAGTAGCTCGGCGGCAGACGTCCCGCCGCTAAGCACATCTCCGTATACTGAACTGACATGTGATATTAAGGAGAAGGCGGATATTAAAACCTGCGGAGTCTGCTTGTAGTCGAGCAACATTCTCAAGGGGATGTTGTTTTTCCGGGAGCCGTTTCCAAGATGAACTATTCCACTCAGGCGCGGAACAGTATCTTCGATCCACTGTTGAATTTTTTCCGCTTTATCTTCAGCGCTTGGCAAGCGTAAAAATATGGAGGAGTGTTTTGTTTCGGTTGCCCTGTCGAGGACTCCGCTGAAGTAGGCAAGTCCGGTCTGAGACGATTTATATATGAAGTCAGAAAAATTTTCAGAGGTAACAAGCCCGATGGCGGGGAAGGGCGGCATATATTTTTTTTTGGCGCTGTCGGCAACAAAAATCCCCCTGCGGCCATCAAGCTCACTTGCAAATCCGTCGGAAATCAGTTTCTCATATGCCCTGTGCACCGTATTCCGGTTTATTTTAAGCTCTTCAGCGATCCAGCTCTCATAAGGAAGGGCCGTCCCGGCCTTAAGGCGATGTTTCACTATGCTCTTGCTTATGCTGTTCGCAAGCTGCAAATGCAGTGGATCCGGAGAATTTTTGTCCAGTGCAATTTCCGGC